>NZ_DAMBKZ010000004.1:0-329220 GCF_032066345.1 Brucella sp. | reverse complement strand
TTCGACAACCCGCAGCATGAACGCACCAAGCTGTTCCTGAGCCAGATCCTGCACTGATCTAACAAATATAACCGCACCAACGGAGGGTAACTTGAATAAACTATTCGCAATCGCATCAGCGTCATTGTTTTTGTTTTCCGGAATGGCACATGCCGGTCCCACTCTGGACCGTGTAAATGAGAAAAAGGAAATGGTAGTCGCCACCAATGTTGGCTGGCCTCCACAGGGTTTCCTTGATGACAATAACGAACTTGTTGGGTTCGATATTGATGTAGCCAATGAAATCGGCAAGCGTTTGGGTGTTAAAGTCCGTTTTGAAACTCCTGAGTGGCCAACGCTAACCGGTGGTCACTGGCAGGGACGTTATGATGTTGGTGTCGGTTCAGTAACGCCAACCAAAGCACGCGCACAGGCTATCGACTTTGCTGGAATCTATTATTACAGCCCCTATGTGTATGTCGTACATAAGGACAGCAAAGCACATTCGACCGACGATCTGAACGGCAAGGTGATTGGGGTTGAAACCGGGACCACGTCTGAAGATTTCATCAACCGTCGCCTTGAAATTGATGCGCCTGATCTTCCGGCTTTTGAATACAAAGTAACTCCTGGCGAAGTTCGTACCTTTGAAGACTCCATGATGCCGTTTGACGACCTTCGCTTGGGCGATGGTGTGCGTTTGGATGCTATTATTGCACCAGAACAGACAGCTCAGACTGCTATCAAGAACGGCTATCCGGTTCGTGTTCTCGAAGGTGGTTATGCATTCCGCGAGCCGCTGGTTGTGATTGCAGAAAAAAATGATCCTGAATGGACTGCAAAGATCGGAGAAATCATCAAGCAGATGAAGGATGATGGAACCCTCGCAACGCTTACGACCAAGTGGTACGGCGCGGATTACAGCAAAGACTAATTGCTTCCGATAAAACACATCAAGTTTCCCGATCAATTCATCATCAAACCCCGGCTTTGCCTTGCGAGGCAGGCCGGTTGTGAATTGAAAATGGAAAAAATCAATATATTCAGACTGGTAACAAGATGTCCTATCCTGACACGCATTACTTCAGAACCATGGCTGATATCAAAGAACGCGTAACCCTTGTTGGCAATGAGGAGTGTGAAACTCTCATTATTGGTGCTGGTCTTGCTGGTCTGACAACCGCGTTGGAACTGGTGCGGCAGGGACAGTCTGTTATCATTCTTGAAGCCAAGAGTGTCGGCTTTGGTGCCTCGGGGCGCAATGGTGGTTTTGTCAGTCCCGGTTTTGCAACCGGTCATGATAAGATCGCTGCAACAGTCGGCGACGATGCTGCGAAAAAGCTCCACAGGCTCTCGGTAGAGGGCATGGAATTTGTTGGCGAAACAATTCGCGATCTTAATATCACGTCTGCAGATCCCAAGCATGGGCTGATCAGCGTACAGCGCTATGAAGATGCACCCGCTTTGCAAGCCGAAGTGGTGGAGACAAAGAGAGACTTCAATTACCACCTTGAATATATGTCGAGGGACGAAGTTCAGTCGGTGTTGAAGTCTGAACGTTATTATCAGGCTATTCGCGATCCCAAGGCGTTTCACATTCACCCACTCAATTATGCACGCGCGCTCGCTCAGGAAATCGAGCGTCTTGGCGGCAAGATTTATGAGAATTCCGCAGCACAATCTATGGACGTTTCGAATGCGCAGAAAATGGTTCGAACAAGCCGAGGTTCAGTTCAGGCCAAAAATCTGGTGATCACCACAGGTGGTTATACAGGTGGGTTGAATAAGAAACTTCAACGATCCTATTTGCCGATAGCGACCTATGTCATGGTTTCTGAAGTTGCTCCTGATCTCATCAGCGAAGCTATCAAAACACCAGCGGCGATCGGTGATAGTCGCAGAGCTGGCGATTATTACAGGCTCATTGAAGGTGGTAGGCGCGTATTGTGGGGTGGCCGCATAACAACCCGCGCCGCCTCAACTGAGGGGCTGGTGCGAGAGCTGCGTTATGAAATGACAAGCACCTATCCGCAACTGTCTGGACTCAAGACAGAACTCGCTTGGTCTGGTCTGATGGCATATGCGCGCCACCTCATGCCCCAAATCGGAAAAATGCCGAGTGGGGTTTGGTACTGCACGGCCTTTGGCGGTCATGGCCTGAACACCACCGCTATCGGTGGCAAGCTGGTGGCCGAAGGAATCCTTGGTACGACTGATCGTTACAAGCTTTTTGAGCCTTTTGGCTTGGTCTGGGCAGGGGGTTACGCTGGTCTCGCCGTTGCTCAACTTACCTATTGGAAACTGCAGGCACAGGACAAGTGGCGAGAACGCTCTGCCCAATCAGCCGCTTGTTTCTAAGAAAATTTATCCCCACAAGATCAAAAAGACATCCGTTAAGCCGATCGGCACAGGGTGCACACCGAATTGAAGGAGGCCGTTCATGCTTGGACGATTCATTCTCAACTACCCCGATGCAGCGCGCAGGCTTGGTGGTCTTGTGCTGTTCGCAATCACAATGGTGGCGCTCTATTCAATTGGCATTAGTGCACATTGGCTGGGTACAATAGCACCTCCACTTGCCGACTGGATTAAGGAAAACCCCGTGATTGCAAGGGTTTTGTCAGCTTTTTCCATCTCTCTGATCCTGTTTCTGAACTGGAAACTGCTGAAGCGGCTATCGAGAAATCAGCAGGTTGTCGCGGTATGGACCGAACTCTTCGTCCTGCTGATGCTTTTCTTTTACTCGTTTGATCTGTCTTTCTCGTTTATCGCACGTAAGATCGGTTTCCTGATCACACAGGGAACGGTAACGACACTCTATATTTCCGCGATTTCCATCGTGATAGCGACCATTATTGCGCTTATTGGCGCGATAGCAAAACTGTCGCAGAACGGCGTCATTTACGGTCTTTCGACGTTCTATACGTCGCTCTTTCGTGGTCTGCCGCTCCTGATGCAGATTTATATTATTTATCTTGGCTTGCCACAGATTGGTTATGTGATCGGTGCGATCCCTGCGGGCATTCTCGCGCTTTCGCTCTGCTATGGCGCCTATATGACCGAAATTTTCCGTGCAGGTATTGAAAGCATTCCGCGCGGGCAGAAGGAAGGTGCCACGGCACTTGGTCTCGGCTCGGCACAGACGATGTGGCTTGTCATTCTGCCGCAAGCCATGCGGATCATCATTCCACCAACGGGCAACCAGTTCATTGCGATGTTGAAGGACTCTTCGCTTGTTTCGGTAATCGGTGTTTG
This sequence comes from Brucella sp., assembly GCF_032066345.1. Lineage (NCBI taxonomy): Bacteria > Pseudomonadati > Pseudomonadota > Alphaproteobacteria > Hyphomicrobiales > Brucellaceae > Brucella > Brucella sp. Next base: position 325,986 of record NZ_DAMBKZ010000004.1, on the reverse strand, counting down.
GGAGCTGATGTATGTTGCAAGAACTCAAGGCCAGACCGAGTTCAGACACATCGAAATGCTGATCACTGCTTCCATGATTTACTGGATGCTCTCCATCTCGTTCGAGTTTATTCAGTCCCGCATTGAGCGCTACTACGCTCGATATAATAAGCGATAAGTCGTGGCCAAACGTCGATGCGCCTTCTTTAAGGCGCGTCGTATTTCTCGCTTCGTCGAACCATTTTCTATTGGAAAGCCATATGTCTGAAATGTCCCTTTTTTCGAAAGCTGAATTGCCTCGCCCGAGCCTTACAATTGAGGACGCCGCGGATATTCTTGGTTCAGTTTACGGGCTGAAGGGCGAGTTGCGTGAGCTTGGTAGCCAGCAGGACCGGAACTTTAAGGTTGGCATTGCTGGTGAAAGCTATGTCCTCAAAATCAGCCGCAGCGAATATCCGCGCGTTGAACTCGAGGCGCAGAATGCGATTTTGCAGCATCTCGCTTCAAAACAGGACGATGGTTTCGATAGTTCATTTGTTATTCCCAAAGTCATCTCTTGTCGAAATGGCGAATTCATCGGTGCTGCTACCGTTGGAGCGGAAAATTATCATGTTCGTCTGCTGAGCTTTATCGAAGGTGAAACGCTGACGGCGAGCAAATATTTGAACGGTACTGCGACTGAAGCGCTTGGTGCCCTTGCAGGGAATGTCGCGTACGCTTTGGCAGATTTTTCGCATCCAGGCGCTGTGAAAAAATCACCGTGGGATCTGGCTTATGCTGAGGAGGCGATACCTTTCTTGCTGCAGGATAGTGATCCCAGCTCGGTTGCCGCCCCCATTCTTGTGGCGATGGAACAAGTGCGAAAGCGGCTTGACCCTGTAAAGGCGGGGTTGCGTGTTCAGGTGATCCACCATGACATCACGGATGATAATGTTGTTGGCCGTAGAGAGATCTCGGGGTCTGTGTTGCCCTATGCGGTAATTGATTTTGGGGATATGACGAAAAGCTGGCTGATTGCCGAGCTGGCGACAACATGTGCATCGTTGCTGCATCATGGAGACAGAGACCCTTTCTCAATTCTCCCAGCTGTGAAGGCGTTTCATGCCGTTTATCTGTTGGAGAAAGAAGAGCTTATCGCCCTCTGGCCTTTGATTGTCGCGCGCGCCTGCGTGTTGCTTGCAGCATCGCATCAGCAACTTAGACTTGATCCGAGTAATGATTATGCAGCGGCCAATGCCGCACATGAACGGATCATCTTCGAGACAGCGACTTCAGTGCCATTCGAACTGATGGAAAAGGCAATATTCCTCGCGCTGGATATTGATCTCGAGGCCAAGCACCACGACAATAGGAAGTCTATCGTTCCGAGTGTCGATCTCAACTCTGCAACGCAAGTCGATCTTTCGATCGATAATTCCGGCTTCGTGGCTGGGAACTGGAATTCGAGCAATATAGAACAGCAAATTTTATTCGATGCCGCTCGTAAGACGGGATGTAGCCTGACGAGATATGGTGAGTATCGACTAACACGCACTCGGGTTAACAGCCGCACTGAACCAGAAAGCTTCGCACTGCATATTGCAGTTTGTCTCCCCGCAGGCACGGAAATAGTTGCGCCTTTCGATGGGAGTGCGGATTTTGCCGATGGGTCTCTCATTTTGCGAAATGGTGAGAGCAATCTGCATTTGAATGGCTTGGACATACGTGATGGATTAGCGCACTCGGTATCTTCGGGTGATGTGCTCGGTGTGGCTCGCAATGATCAGGACGGCTTGGGCATCATTTACGTTCAACAGTCCGAAATTGTGTCTGATCCGCTGCCGCAATTCGCCAAACCATCGCAGGCTGCGGTATGGTCTGCAATTTGCCCATCTGCCGCAGGGTTTCTTGGCTTATCTATCGACGCACCTTCAATGCAAACCACGTCACTGCTTGAGAAACGCTACAAGAGTCTTGCCGGTACGCAGAAGCATTATTACGAAAATCCCCCGCAAATTGAGCGCGGCTGGAAAGAGCATTTGTTCGATACTGAGGGACGTGCATATCTCGATATGGTCAATAACGTGACCACTATCGGTCATGGTCACCCGCGCCTTGCAGAAAATGTTCATAGGCAGTGGTTTAAACTCAATACTAATTCGCGCTTCCACTATTCGGAAGTGGCTGATTTTTCAGAAAGACTTGCGGCTTTGGCGCCCGATGGGCTCGATACTGTTTTTCTGGTCAATAGCGGCTCTGAGGCAAATGATCTGGCATTGAGACTTGCCTGGGCATGGTCAGGTCGTCGCAATATCGTTTCGTTACTTGAAGCATATCATGGCTGGACGGTGGGGAGCGATGCGGTTTCAACATCAACTGCCGATAATCCCAATGCTCTTGGAACGCGGCCGTCATGGGTGCATGCGTTGGTCTCTCCCAATACCTATCGCGGGAGCATGACTGCCGGACAATATATTGGGACTGTGCTCGATAAGCTTTCAGCGCTCGATGCATCAGGCGAGGGGCTTGCGGGCTTCATCTGTGAACCGATCTACGGGAATGCGGGCGGAATTCCACTGCCCACCGGCTATCTGAAGAGGGTCTATCAAGAAATCAGATCACGAGGCGGGCTTTGCATCGCTGATGAGGTGCAGGTTGGTTACGGCCGTACAGGCCATCATTTCTGGGGCTTTGAGCAACAGCAGGTTGTGCCGGACGTCATCACTATTGCAAAAGGCATGGGCAATGGACATCCACTTGGCGCAGTGATTACGCGCAAGGAAATTGCTGATGCGCTGGAAAAGGAAGGCTATTTCTTTTCCTCTGCCGGAGGCAGTCCAGTCTCGTCAGTCGTTGGAAATACTGTTCTCGACATTATGGAAGATGAACAACTTCAGGCCAATGCACGTAAGGTAGGCGATCATCTCAAGGAGCGTCTGGAAGGTCTGAAACAGCAATATTCATTGATAGGTGCTGTTCATGGTATGGGACTTTATATGGGGTTGGAGTTTGTCAGGGATCATGTTTCGTTGGAGCCTGCTACCGAAGAAACGATGGCTTTATGTGACCGACTGCTTGAACTTGGCATCATCATGCAGCCGACGGGTGACCACCTGAATATTTTCAAGATCAAACCCCCTCTTTGCCTCACGCGAGAAAGCGCTGATTACTTCGTGGATACGCTGGAATCGGTACTGCAAGAGGGATGGTAATAAGAAAAATACAGGTGCCGTCAATGGGCCTTCAATGCTGTTGGAGACGCTGTGGTGGCGGATGTAAGCATATGGCAAAAACTATTTTGTCATATGCTGATATCGGAATTGATGTCAGAATTTGCGATTAAAAGTGCTCTGGCCAATACTGATTTTGGACTTCCTACGAAATATTCTTCAGTGCTTCTGCAGCGTCACCGTCAATTATAAGCCCATTGACGATGCCACTTTTAAGTAGTGCTTTAGCTGCCACTGCCTTTTCTTGACCTGCAATGAGTAGGACAACTTGAATTTTCTGCAGTTCTGAAAAGCCGAGGGCAATCGTTCGTCGATTCATTTCGTGGTCAATTTGATGACCGTCCTTATCGAAGAAGATGCCGTTTGTATCACCAATTGCGCCTGCCGCTCGAAGGCTTTCAAGTTCTGCTTTGCTCAACATGTTTTGGCGACGCAGCAGTGAATCCTCGGTCAACTCGCCGGCGCTAATAAAACATACCGAAGCCGTCCGGGCTATTTCCATGGCATGGGCAACAGAGCGCTGCGAAATCAAAACTTTTCGGTCCTCAGCAGAATCGGCGATAAATGGTACGGGTAGAAAAAAGCCCTGGCCACCGGTGCGCCGTGCGAGCATATGCACAACTTCGAACGGGTTATAAGCAGAGTTTGCTGTCAAAGATCCCATAACTGAGATGAAACGCGCTTGCGGCGAACGCACACCCGCAAGTTGTAATGTCATCTGCTCAATAGTTCGACCCCAACCGGTTCCGATGGTCGCTTCCTGATTATCCGCGAGAAAGTCCTTTAGGTAAGTTGCTGCAGCAACGCCAACGGCACGAAAGGAAACCTGTTTGCGGATTTCGGATGCGGTATCATCGTTTGCATCGAAGCCAAATGGTGGTGTCGAAATACAAAAATCGAGCTCATACCGCCGCATAAGCTCATTTTCCAGAGGCAATGTACCTGCGTTCTGATGGTCTATCGATATGCTGACAAGGCCGCTTTCTCTGGCCTCTCCGAGGATTTTATTGACGCGCGCACGCGTTAATCCCAGTCTTAAAGCAGTCGCCTCCTGGTTGAATCCTCCAACGTAATAGAGCCATGCCACGCGTACCATTAGGCTGTCTTCAGATTCACTCATTCGTCCCTCACTTCAATCATCGATCAAAATTACAAATGTAATTCTATTTGACATTTGTAATTTGCCGACGCTTAATACCAAACATTCTGGCGGACAAGAGCGCGAAAGAGCGAACGGGTCAATTGGAATGCGGAGCTGAAGCATTAGCGGAAGGAAAACTTCGTTCTCTGGAGGAGCAGAGACCGATGGCCGTATCGCGGCAGTTCAGGAGGGTTAGCAAGTCAGTGCGGGGCACGGCTTTTGTTCGTGCATGAGGTCAAGTTCAACAATTTGAAGCTGCGCAGTGGATACAACCACGCCGCTTCTGGGAGGAATAATGGGATCAGGATTTATTAAGAAAACTGTTGCTGTTGCAGCCATGGCCGTGCTGATGGGCACCGCTAGCGCATCGGCGACGAATGTTGCCTGGGTGCATTCCAATGCTGCCGCGCAGTCTGAGCAGCGCGCCAAGGCGGGTTTTGATGCCTGGCTGAAGGATACCAATAAAGATTGGAATATCAGTGTGCTGGATAGCGGTGGTTCAGGCGAGCGTACCGCTTCTAATATTCAGGATGCGGCATCGCGCGGCGTTGATGCAATAATCGTGAGCATGTCCGACTTGCGCGCATCGCGTGCCGCTATTGATTCAGCTGTTGCCGCAAAAATTCCCGTCTTCGCGATCGACAGCGGACAGGTTGATGGCGTTCTCGTCGATGTCACCACCAATAATTGGGCAATGTCAGCGAGTGTATCGCCTTATCTGCTTAATGAAATGGGCGGCAAGGGCAATCTCATCTTCTTGCGTATGGCAGAACATCACGGCACGCGTAAGCGTGGTGATATCATGGCTACGGTGTTGAAAGAGTATCCGGAAGTGAAGATCCTTGCGGAGCACAACATCGATTATACCGCTTTCTTTGAAGACACGACCAGTTCCATGCAGGACTATGCTTCCCGATTTGGTGAAGAAATCAATGCGGTTTGGGCTCCATGGGATGAACCAGCGCAGGCGGCAATCAACTCTCTGAATGCGGCCGGTCTGAAGAATGTCAAAGTCATCGGTATCGATGGCCATCCACAGGCAATCGAGGAAGTCTGCAAGCCGGATAGCCTTATGATTGCAACCGTTTCCCAGCCTTTTGAAAAGATGGGCGCGCAGACCGGTGAATGGATTGAAAGCATCGTTGTGAAAAAGGAAGATGCGGCAACGGTTATTCCGTCCAAGACCGTCTATCTCGATGCTCCGCTTGTTACAAAGCAGAACTGCAAGGACTTCCTCCCGAAAAAGTAGCTCCCCCAAGCCTGCAACTGGCCGGAACGAGACCGTTCTGTGTTCCGGCCTCTTTTAACCTAATACTTTAATTAGCGGGAGTTCTTCGATGGCCGTGAGCCTTTCGCAGATCGTCATGTCTTATCCTGGAACGCTGGCACTAGATCAGGTCAGTGCGGAATTCCGGTTTGATGAGGTACATGGTCTGATCGGAGAAAATGGTGCGGGAAAGACAACTCTTGTCAGCATTCTCGGTGGTAGCAAAAGCCCGACCTCTGGTAACATTACGATTGATGGCACTGAGGTTAAGCTAGCAAGCGCAGGTGATGCGCTTCGCAAAGGTATTGCGCATGTTTCGCAAGAAGGTAGCCTCGTTCCCGGATTGACTGGTGCGCAGAACATTCTATTGGGCGACGAGCCGCGCATGGGACTTGGCGTTATCGATAAACGCAAGCTGATCGTGCGGGCTGACGAATTGCTCAGGCGCTGGTTTCCACAGGTGTCGATCGATCTCGATCAGCAGGTCGATATGCTGCCGATGGCAGATCAGAAAATTATCGAAATTGTGCGGGCTCTTCGCGGCAATGTTCGCCTGCTTATTCTTGATGAACCCACGGCAACATTGCCCGCGCGTGAAAAAGAAAGTCTTTGGCAGATCATCAAGACCTTACCGCAGCAAGGCGTTGGCATTGTATTGATCAGCCATTTTCTCTCTGAGATCAAAGCGCTGAGTGACCGTATAACGGTTCTTCGTGATGGAAGGCATATAGCAACGCTAGAGGCGGAAAATTCAAGTGAAGCACAACTTATAGACCTGATGCTTCAGCGTTCGGGCGGCAAGAGTGCTGCCGAGCAGGATGTCAGTCAAACACGCAATCTCGGCCCAGTGGTTATGGAAGTCAATGAATGGCAGGCTGGTGGCGTGAGTGTCGATAATTTTGTCATCCGTTCCGGTGAGATTGTCGGGCTTATTGGCTTGACGGGGGCAGGGCATTTTGGCTTTGCGCGGTCGCTTTACACAGTAAGTGGACAGACTGCCGGAACCTGCCGTTTTGATGGCACTTCCATCTCCAGAGTTGATGCTCGGACCATGCAGAAGAAGGGCGTTGCGCTTGTGCCCGACCATCGCATGGAAAATGCACTGATTGGCGATTGGGATGTGCGCGAAAATCTTGCAATGGTCCACCCATCATACGCAACTTTGGGCGGCACCGGCGTATTGTCCATGCGCCGCGAGGCGAGCGAAGCGGACCGTACAATGCAGTTGATGAACGTGAAGGCACATTCACGAAGCCAGTTTGTGAAAGACCTTAGCGGTGGCAACAAACAAAAAGTTTCGATTGGCAAGTGGCTTTACGGCGCTGACGATCATTACCGGTTGATGATTTTCATCGAACCTACAGAGGGAGTGGATATCGGCGCCAAGCGCGAGATTCATGCGCAGATGCGCAGACTTGCCGAAAAAGGCATAGCCATTCTCGTAACCTCTTCCGACCTTCTGGAAATAGCCGACGTGGCAGACCGCGTCATCCCATTCGTGAATGGCAAGCCCGGTCCACAGATTGAGCGCAGCGCATTCTCAGAAGCGAAATTTATTGCCGCAATGGCAGGAGTTACCCAATGAATGCCCGATCTTCAGCGGTCTCACCGCAATCATCCCGTCATGCCCAGAGCTTCGGTAAAAAGCTCAAAGGCGAGTGGCTGCTGAAATACAGTACGCTCTTTGTGCTTTTCCTATTGTTTGCGGGCTTTTCACTGACCGTTGACCGCTTCCTCACGGCAAACAATCTGCTCAATATTATCCAGCAGATTTCGATGCTTACCATCGTTGGTGCAGGCCTGACATTTGGCTTTGCAGCGCGAGAAATGGACCTTTCGGTCGGTTATATGGTTGGTATGGCAGGCATTCTGGTGCCGCTGATGCTGGTTGCCGGATTTCCGTTGCCAGTGGCTTTGCTTGCTGGCCTTGGCGCTGGTCTGGTCGTCGGTTCGGTCAATGCTGCACTGGTTACGCTGGTGGGGGTTCCGTCACTGATCGCCACGCTTGCGATTGGCTCTATTCTCTACGGTATCAATTTTCTGATGACGGGCGGACGAGCAATTTATGGCGGGCTTCCTGCGAGTTATCTCTGGCTTGGTCAAGGACAACTCTTTGGCATCCCGGTGCTTGCCTATGCTATGGTGATAGTTGTTTTCGTGGCCTGGTTCTTGATGGAACGAACCGTTTTCGGTCGTTACATTTATGCGGTGGGCGGAAACCTTAAAGCAGCAGAACTTTCCGGCGTGAATGGTCGCTTCTATCGCGCTGCCGCTCTCGTGGTCTGCTCAATTTTTGCAGCTGTCGCAGGTGCGCTTCTTGCAGCGCGCTTGGGGTCCGGTCAGCCCAATGCAGGCGAACGTTATCTGCTTGATGGTCTTGCCACAGTATTCATCGGAATGACCATGTTCCGCCCGGGTACTGCAACAATTGCAGGGACCTTCTTCGGCGCTCTTTTCATCGGCGTTATCAATAACGGTCTTAACCTTATTGGCATGGACACATACATCCAGAGCATCGTGAAGGGCCTTATCATTCTCGTGGCGGTCGCAGTCGTTTCGCGAACCACCAAACTGAAGCTCCTTTGAGGAACTGCGTTAGGCATTGAACCAAACATCATGAAAAACTTGAAACAGACAAGTCTGTCGGAGGCGCGCGTGCAAAATCCGAGTAACTCTAATCTTCTCGAACTATACCGGACGATGCGGCGTATCCGCACCTTTGAAGAACGCGTTGGTGAATTGTTCGTACGTGGCCAGACGGCGGGTTCGATGCTTCACCTTTCCATTGGTGAAGAGGCAGCCGCTGCCGGTGTATGTGCTGCTATGCAGCCGCAGGACACTTTCACAACCCATCATCGCGGCCATGGTATTTTTCTTGCGCGCGGTGCTGATCCCAAACAGATGATGGCGGAAATCGGCGGCAAGGAAACCGGTTACTGCCATGGTAAGGGTGGTTCCATGCATATCGCCGACATGGCGCTTGGACATCTTGGCGCCAATGCCATTGTTGGTGGTGGAATTCCATCTGTTGTTGGTGCAGGCCTTTCCAGCAAATACCTCAAGAAAAACTCTGTTTCGATCGCCTTTTTTGGCGATGGTGCGATGCAGCAGGGCATTCTCTATGAGAGCATGAATATGGCAGCGCTATGGGGCCTGCCAGTCGTGTTTGTTTGCATCAACAATCAGTATGGTATGGGCACGCGTGTTGATCAGGCGACAGCCAATACAGCGTTTGACCAGCGCGCGCACGCATTCGGTCTTAACGGTGCCGTCGTGGATGGCATTGATGTTGAAGAAGTAAAAAGTGCCGCACAGGGTCTGATCGATGATGCTCGCCTGGGCAAGCCGGGTTTCCTGTCAGTGACCTGCTACCGTTTCTTTGGTCATGCGCGCATGGACAAGAGTCCATATCGCGCGGAAGCGGAAGAGACAGAAGGTCGGAAAAAAGATCCGGTAAAGTTCACACGGGATAGGCTGATTTTGGAAGGTCTGGCACCAGAAACTGGCCTCGACGTGATGGATAGTGGCATCACGGCCGAAATGGATGCGACTATTGATTTTACCGTGGAATCCAAAGCGCCTCCACTCACTTCCATGTTCAGAGATGTCTATGCGGTTGGCGAACCAGAGCCGGAACCCGTCCGCACTCGTATTGATCGCGTACTTTCCAGGGATGAAGCATAATGGTTGCCGTGACTTACCGCGATGCGCTGCGTAAGGCGCTGGATGATGCCATGGCTGAAGACAACACCATTGTTGTGATCGGTGAAGAAGTGGGCCGTTATGGTGGTGCCTACGGCGTTACAAAAGACTTGATCGGTAAATATGGAGCGGACCGGCTTATCGACACACCGATTTCCGAGCCAGCAATTATTGGTGCAGCCGTGGGTGCAGCAATGACGGGGCTGCGTCCTGTTGCTGAACTGATGTATATCGATTTCCTTGGCATGACGATGGATCAGCTTGCCAATCAGGCTGCCAAAATCCGCTATATGTTTGGCGGACAGATTGGCGTGCCGATGGTTCTTCGCACGCAAGGTGGTACGGGACGTTCGGCAGGCGCGCAGCATTCACAAAGTCTGGAAGCATGGATCATGCATACGCCGGGCCTTCGGCTTGCAATGCCTGCGACTGTCCAGGATGCCTATCATCTGCTGCGCCAGAGCCTCACGAAACCTGATCCGGTGGTCTTCATTGAGCACAAAGCGCTTTATACGCGCAAGGAAGAGGTCGACCTTGATGCAGAGCCGCTGGAATGGGGCAAGGCAGCAGTACGACGTACAGGTAAGGATCTCGTTATCGTCACTTATTCGCGCCAGCTGCACTACGCGATGGATGCGGCTGAAAAGCTTGCTTCCAAGGGTATTGAAGCGACGGTTATCGATCTTCGTACGCTCAACCCGCTCGATTTTGACACTGTGCGCGAACACGTCGAGCGTGTCGGCAAGGCCATGGTTGTATCTGAAGGAGTGATGACGGCGGGTGTAGCGGCAGAGCTTTCGGCACGCATTACGGAAGAGTGCTTCGATTATCTCGAGCAGCCTGTCGTGCGTGTGGCAGGTGAAGACATTCCAATTTCAGTCTCGCAGGATCTGGAAGCCGGAAGCGTGCCCACAGCAGACCTGATCCGTTCGGTCGCAGAGAGAATGCTGTCATGACAGAACGTATTCTCAAAATGCCACGTCTGGGTGAAACGATGGAAGAAGGCAAGATTGTCGGCTTTCTCGTGAAACCCGGCGATAGTTTCAAACGTGGCGATTCAATCATCGAGATAGAAACAGACAAAACCGTTGCAGAATTTCCAGCTCTTGGGGACGGCACACTGCATGAGTGGATCGGATCTGTTGGAGATCATGTGGTGGTGGGCGCGCCGTTGGCGCGTATCGACATAGGCGTTGGTCCCGACTGGACAGATGAGGGTGGTGAAAGCACGCCCGTTTCGGAAGCGTCCACCGACGATTGTGTCGTAACTGAGCTGGATATGCCGCGCCTCGGGGAAACGATGGAAGAGGGGCGCATTGTCCGTTGGCTAAAGGCTGCAGGCGATAGCTTCGAGCGTGGCGAAGCCGTTCTCGAAATTGAAACAGACAAGACGGTCGCAGAATTTCCTGCGCTGGTCGGCGGTAAGGTCGTCGAAATCCTGCGTCAGGAAGGCGACATGGTAACGGTTGGCGGCGCTATTGCCCGCATCGAGGTTGCGGCCGGTGCTGCCACCTTGAAGCCGGATGCCCCTGCCGTTGAAACTGTTGCAGCTTCAGCTGTGCCAATAGTTTCCAGAGCAGCTGTTGCAAGACACGTGGGAAGAGATCAGCGTGTTCGTGCGACACCCCTCGCACGTCGGATAGCGCGTGACAAAGGTATCGATATCCAACTTCTATCCGGTACCGGTCGCAGGGGCCGAGTTGAAAAAGAGGACGTACTCGCTGCCTCCGGTAATGCTCTGCCAAAAGGGGATGTACAGTTTGTCGAACTCGGACGTGGTCGTGTTGCCTATAGCGACCACGGTTCAAAGGATGCGCCGACCTTCCTGCTTCTGCATGGATTTTCGGGAGATCGCACCACATGGAGTGGTATCGCTTCAGGTTTGCGCCGGGCAAATTTCCGCGTTATTGCGCCCGATCTTCCCGCGCATGGTCTGACAACGATTGAAGCGGGGCATATCGATCAACTAAGCGATTTTCTATCGGAGTTTCTCAACGCGTTGTCGGTTAAGAAAGTTCATGTAGTCGCTCACTCCCTAGGCGCTATTGCAGCAACGGAGTTTGCACAAACCCATGCTGAGCGCGTTTCGAGACTGACGCTTATTGCGCCAGCTGGTCTTGGTTCAGAAATCGATGCAAGTTTCATTTCCGGCATGGCGAATGCCACGACAGCTGGTGAGGTGACGCATCTGCTCAGGCGCGTTGCGGCCAAACCTGTTGAGCTTTCGCCCGAACTTGCGGCCGACTTTGCGCGCACAATGAGCAAAGGCCGTCTCAAGGCACTTGCGGAAACGATTATCGGATCATCAGGGCAGCGCATCGATATTGTCGCATCTCTGGATAAGCTTTTACGTTCTATGTCCGTGAGAGTTCTTGTTGGTCTTCAAGACCGCATCATCCCGTGGCAGCAGGTGACATCGTTGCCACCGTCAGCGAGTGTCCACTTCTTCGCTCAATCCGGCCATATGCCGCAATGGGATCAAACGAAAGATGTGCTGGATCTCATCTTGAGCTCTGCAGGAGAGGCTGATGACTGATGTAAAAGAAAAACTCAAAGAAGCTCAATCACGGCTTGGTGCTTTTGCCAAGGCAACGCCCGAACTCATGTCAGGCTTTGCCAAGGTCAGCAAGACAGCGACTGCTACGGGTCGTTTCTCCTCCGCTCAACGTGAGCTGATTGCTGTGAGCATTGCTGTCGCCAAAGGGTGCGAGGACTGCATTCTATATCATGTCGATGCTGCTATCCGCCATGGTGCAACAGAAGTGGAACTGCTCGAAGCATTGGAAGTGGCTGTCGAATTGGGAGGCGGTCCAGCAGTTATGTATGCGGGCAAAGCACTCGAGGCATTTCGCAATTTGAGTTGAGTTTAGGGCAAAGCAAAGGTTGGAGGCGCTTTTGCATTTGCTTCGGGAGGAATTGAATGGCTTATTTTCTCACCGCCGACGGAGGCACGGAAAGTATCCGCGCGCGGGTTTACGATTTGTCGGGCGTATGCCTTGCCAGTGCTGCAGTTCCATATGAAACCAAGTTTTCCAGCGGTGCACGAGCTGAACAAAATCCAGAAGATTGGTGGAGTTCCTTCGTTCAGGCCGCACGCAAAGCGATATTAGAATCCGCAGTTGATCCGGCAGCGATTGAAGCGATAACGCTTGCCACAACAAGCTGCACGGTTGTTGCTCTCGACGCTGACGGAAAGCCTCTGCGTCCATCGATTATCTGGATGGATGTTCGCGCTAGCTCAGAAGCGGAAGCTGTATTGGCGACGGGCGATCAGGCGCTCAAAGCCAATGGCGGTGGCCAAGGGCCTGTCTCGGCGGAATGGATGATCCCCAAGGCACTCTGGATTGCACGCAATGAGCCGGAGATTTTCGCGAAGGCCGAAACGATCTGCGAGTATCAGGATTTTATGACTTTGCGCCTGACTGGCGAAAAAGCAGCAAGTCTCAACAACGCGTCGCTGCGCTGGCATTACTCAACTGATCGTGGCGGTTTCCCCACGACGATGCTGCAAAAACTGGGGCTTGAAACCTTATTGCATAAATGGCCATCGCGCGTGGTCGCGCCGGGCGAGGTAGTCGGTACGCTTTGTACGTCCGCCGCCTCCGAACTTGGTCTCAGCCAGACGGTGAAACTGGTTCAGGGTGGGGCTGATGCACTGATTGGCATGATCGGCCTTGGTGTTGCCAAACCCGGTCAACTTGCTCTGATAACCGGGTCGTCGCATCTGCAGTTTGGTGTTTCGGACAAACCACTCCATGCCCCCGGCATTTGGGGGAGTTACCCGGATATGCTCTATCCGGGGCGCTACGTGATTGAAGGTGGCCAAACATCAACCGGTTCGATTATCGCATGGCTGGGCCGCATGATGAACGGTACAATGGATATGGAAGCATTGAACCGTAAGGCTGCGGCTCTTGAGCCGGGGGCGGACGGACTTCTGGTGCAAGACCATTTTCAGGGCAATCGCACGCCTTATACTGATGCCCTGTCGCGTGGGGCAATTGTCGGTCTGACACTTGCACATGAGCCGCATCATATTTTCCGGGCAATCATGGAAGGCATCAGTTTTGGTACTCGCGCAATTCTCGATGCCATGGGAGATGCTGGTTATCGCGGACAGGAAATCACCGTTGGCGGCGGAGCAAGTGCCTCTCCGCTCTGGTTGCAGATACATGCTGATACGGCTGGCTTGCCTGTTTGTGTGCCGCAGTCACGCGATGCGCCATCGGTGGGGGCTGCGGTTCTGGCGGCCCATGGTGCGGGATATTTCGCTACCATCGATGACGGAATCGCCGCGATGGTGAAGCCCGGAACGCGTATAGAACCGCGTCCGCGCGAAGCAGCGATTTATAACGAGATTTACCAGCAGTATCGCGCTTTGTACCCGGCGCTGAAATCTGTTCACGCGGCCTGAAATCAATTGGGGAGAGACCATTGCTCAGGGATTTCGAACTTACAGATAAGCTTGCAGTCATTACCGGTGGAGCCAAAGGCATAGGCCGCGCTATTGCGCAGTTGTTCGTTGAAGCGGGAGCAACTGTTATCATAACTGATCGTGATGAAGCGGCAGGTAAGGCGGCTGTTGCAGAGCTCAACACGTTAAGAGCTGCCTCGGCAAGCCTTTATATCCTTGATGTAACGGATAAGGATGCAGTCGAACGCACTGCAGAAGCTATTTCCCGCCAAAATGGTTGTCCGCATATATTGGTGAATAATGCGGGCATCGTCAAAAATGCCCCGGTTGCCGAAACTGAGGAAGCTGACTGGCGAGCCGTAATCGATGTCAATTTAAATGGCGTATTCTTCTGTGCGCAGGCGTTCGGAAAGCGTATGGCTGCAGCCGGCCGTGGTGCGATCGTCAATATTTCATCCATGTGCGGTGAGATCGTTGTCTATCCGCAGCCGCAGGTCGCGTATAATGCTGCTAAGGCAGGTGTTAATCTCATCACCAAATCGCTTGCAGTCGAATGGGCAAAGCATGGCGTGCGCGCAAACGCGGTCGCGCCCGGCTATACGGCGACTGAGCTCACTCTTGCAGGTCGCAGCAACGAAGAGTGGTTTTCGAAATGGCTTGCCATGACACCCCAGGGACGGCTCGGCGAACCGCGTGAAATCGCAAATGCTGTTCTGTTTCTCGCATCCGATGCGGCGAGCTTCGTAACCGGCACGGTGTTGACCGTTGATGGCGGCTATACTGCCCTTTAATTTCTGGAGGATGAAATGACCGAACAGGCAAAAATAGCACTGGTTACAGGTGCCAGTCGTGGAATTGGACGTGCGATCGCTGTTGGTATGGCCAAACGCGGTTTTGATATAGCCATCAACGATATTGAACGTCAGAAAGATGCAATGCAGGACGTTGCAAAAGAAATAGAAGCGAGTGGTCGCCGCGTCTTAACTGTCTATGCCGATGTTAGTAATAAAACCGACGTTGAAACCATGGTTCAGAAGACGGTTGAAAACTTTGGCCGCATCGATGCTGTCGTGAACAATGCAGGTATCCTGATTGCAAGCGACGTCGAACATCTTAAAGAAGAACATTGGGACAGCGTTCTTGATGTGAATGCCAAGGGCACATTTCTGGTTGTTCAGGCCGTGTTACCATTTATGAAGAAACAGAATTACGGTCGTATCGTGAATATCGCATCGATTGGCGGCAAGCATGGCGCGCCGGAACAAGCACATTATTCTGCCTCAAAGGCTGCTGTTATGGGTTTCACGCGCGTATTGGCGCAAGAGGTTGGAACGTTCGGTATCACTGCAAATTGCATTTGCCCCGGCATAATACTCACCGATATGGGCCGCGTTAATCTAGACGATATTGCGGTGCGCGAGACATGGCAGGAAAAAACAGCCATGCGACGGATCGGTGATCCTGAAGATGTAGTAGGGCCGGTTGCATTTCTCGCTTCGGATGATGCAGCTTTTGTTACCGGGCAAAGCCTGAATGTCGATGGCGGTATCGTGCTGAGCTAGCAGCGCTGCTGAAAACACCGATTAATTGCTGTCTGTGTGTTGGCGCTTAGCGAATAATGTTTGGCGGCGATATTTTACGCAAAGACTCAATTATATCGGGGCGCTGCTCTGCAACGGTTGCGACAATTGCTTCGGAAAGAGCGAAAATTGCCGAAGGCGAATTCGGCAAAAAGTCGCTTGTCGCGGTAGCATAAAGCACGACATCTGCCAAAGATGCGAGTGGCGATGTCGGGCTGTCCGTTAAAACCAATATCTTTGCATGTTTGGCGCGCGCAGCTTTTGTAAGCTCCAACGTGCTCTGAGAATATCTAGGAATGGATATGGCGATCACCACATCGTTCTTACTTATGGAGTTGATGATATTGCTTGAATAAGAGCTGGCACCGCGTAGCAGTGCGTTGGTGACGCTTTTTTCAGTATAAAGCGCCAACCCCTCTTCGAGATATGCGGCGGCGTAGTGACTGGCTCCGGTTCCAAGAATAATAATTCGTTGGGCCTGGAGTATGGACTGGATAAATTCGTCAGATGAGGTCTGATCAATATTTGATATGGTATCCTGCAGCTTTTCAACACTATCGATAAGCTGGCGGTGCAACGTCGATGTTTTACCAAGAGAGCCGAGATCATTTCCTTGAGAGTTGTGTTTATTGCCCGGAACTGCCTGGAAATCAGAAACGATCTTTTCTCGGAATTCACTGAAACCGCCATAGCCAGCTGTTCTGACGAAACGCGTAATTGTGGCTGTTGAGCTGCCGCTAGCCTCAGCCACACCTTCAATTGACATGGCGACTACATCCAGAGGTCGCGTCAACACAAAATCCGCGATCTTCTGATGCGACTTGCTGAGAGACGGATAAACCTCTGCTATTCGCTGCGCAAATTCGGACTTGGGACTCAAAGTGTTGGCCATCGATAATTTCCGCCGTTGACGTCTAGAAATTTTCATATAATCTAAAAATGAAAATAATCACATCAAAAAGATGTTTACTCCAAGGGAACGAATATAATTATGTACAAAACGCTCTTGATAGCTAGTCTTTTTGCGACCACGGTTTTAGGCGGCGCTGCAACTGCTCAGACCCTTAAAGTCGCGCTTTCATCAGAAGCGACCGCTGTTGATCCGCATTACCATGATCTCACCCCGAATAATGCGCTCGCTGCGCATATTTTTGATAGCCTGACGCGTCAGGATGAGAAGCAGAAATTGCACCCGGCTCTGGCTGAATCCTGGGAGAATGATGGAAAAAACAAGTGGACCTTCAAGCTGCGTGAAGGTGTTACCTTCTCCGATGGAACGCCATTTACTGCCGATGATGTTGTTTTTACCTTTTGTCGGACACTAAAGAACGAAACCGCTGTTTCAGGTTCATTTGCTGATATCACGGCGAATTTCGAATCTGTAGAAGCACCTGATGCCAAAACTCTGATTATTACGACAAAGGTTCCTGAGCCGCTGCTTGCGACCTTCATGGGCACAGTGGGTATTTTAAGTTCTTCGATTGTTGACCATGGCAAGATCACATTCGACCCAGCCAACAATTGCGGTGTTACCAGTGCCTGGCCTGTTGTTGGTGATTTCAACGATGGCAAAAAGACGATCGGAACCGGGCCTTATAAGCTCAAGAATTATGTTAAAGGTTCTGCGATCGAGCTTGAACGCAATGACAAATATTGGGGCGAAAAGGAGCCATGGGAAAGTGTTCGATTCGTTCCTGTTCCTAATGCTGGAACGCGATTGGCTGGCCTGCTTGCCGGCGATTATGATCTTGTCGAAAACCCGGCAGCGCGTGATTTGACGCGCATCAAGGATGATAAGCGCTTCGTTGCAGAAGTTACCCCGACCACCCGCGTAATCTATTACCAGCTTGATGTTGGTCGTGCGCAAAGCCCTTTTGTGAAATCTGCCGACGGAAAAAATCCTTTGCAGGATGTGCGTGTGCGTGAAGCCATGTCGCTTGCAATTGACCGCAAAGCGATCATCGCCCGCCTGATGGACGGCGCCGCAGAACAGGCAAACGAATTCCTGCCAAAGGGCATGTTCGGCACATTGCTAGATGCGCCCGAACTTCGTTACGATCCAGCTGCTGCGAAAAAGCTGCTTGCCGAAGCGGGTTATCCGGACGGGTTCCAACTAACTATTTCAACGACCAATGATCGTTACATCAATGACAGCCAGATCACACAAGCCGTTGCACAATATCTGACCCAGATCGGCATTAAAACCGATGTGGACGCGATGACACGCGCGCTCTATTTCCCACGTCGTTCAAAGAAAGAACTTAGCGTTGCGATCGGTGGGTGGGCGTCGACCAGCGGCGAAGCATCATCATTCCTGCGTCAGTGGCCTGCATCTCCAAATGAAGCGGGTACAATGGGTGGCTCCAACTATGGTGATTACAAAAACCCTGCTTTCGACAAGCTGATTTATGAAGCTGTGGAAACAATGGATGACGACAAGCGCTCATCATTGTTGCAGCAGGCAACCACCGAAGTGCTTAAGGATTATGCTTTCATTCCACTGCACTTTGAAAGTGGCATCTGGGCACATAAAGCGGACATCAGCTTTACCGGTCGGTCTGACCAGTTCACGCTCGCAATGTCCGCAAAGCCAGCGAAGTAAATCTCTTCGTTAAGCATCATTCGGGTAAAATGTGATGACTGCATATGCTTTGCAGCGCTTGATCCAAAGCGCTCTGTTGCTGCTCGCCGTTTCGGTTGCCGTTTTCTTTGCCATCTATGGCATTGGGGATCCGATTGAGCTGCTTGTTCCACCGCAGGTCAGCGCCGCCGAAAGGCTGGCGCTGGTCAAAAGACTGGGGCTCGATTTGCCCGTCTGGCAGCAATATTTCACTTTCCTGGGCAATGCCCTGAGGGGTGATCTGGGTACATCCTTTGTGCATGGTGTGCCGGTTGTATCGCTAATCCTGGGTCGGCTTCCTGCTACCTTGGAGCTGGTGCTCCTGTCTATGACCTGTGCGACAATCGTCAGCGTCCCTCTTGGTCTATATGCGGGTCTCAATACAGAAAGTCGTTTCTCGCGCATTGTTATGGCTGGGACGGTCATCGGTTTTTCTCTTCCCAGTTTCTGGAAGGGAATGATGCTCATCCTGTTGTTCAGCGTGGTTCTTGGCTGGCTTCCGACTGCTGGACGAGGCGAGACTGTTGATATTCTGGGGTTCCATACCAGCCTGTTTACCCTTGATGGCCTGCGCCATCTCATTTTGCCAACGCTTAACCTCGCTATTCCAACATCAGCCCTGCTGGTGCGCCTTGTTGCAGCTGGAACTGCAGAAGCGACAACCCAGGACTATGTCAAATTCGCCCGTGCCAAGGGAGTGCGCCGTAAGCGTATCGTCTTCCGACATATCATGCGCAATATTCTCATTCCTGTTGTGACCGTCGCAGGCATTGAGTTTGGTAGTCTGGTGGCTTTCTCCACCATAACTGAAACCGTATTCTCGTGGCCGGGGATGGGCAAACTCCTAATCGATAGTATCTATCAACTCGATCGTCCCGTTGTCGTAGCTTACGTCATGCTCGCAACGTTGCTCTTTGTTGGCGTCAACTTCCTCGTGGACGTTCTATATGCGGCACTTGATCCGAGGGTGAAGCTTTCGGGAGAGATGGTATGACAAAACCGACCGTTCCCCATTTTGCCAATACACCTTTGCGTAAGCAGGTGCTCAAGCGCATCCGCAATAAGCCAACTATGCGTGGGGCAGCTATTCTGCTTGCATGTCTCGTTCTCCTTGCTATTTTGGCGCCGTTCATCACCGTTCAGAACCCCTATGATCTTTCTTCCTTGAGTGTGATGGATAATCGCCTCCCACCTGGTTCATCCAGCATGACCGGTATGACCTACTGGCTTGGTACGGATGCGCAAGGGCGCGATATGGTCAGTGCAATTCTCTATGGTCTTCGCACAAGTTTGCTGGTCGGGTTATTGTCCACTCTGGGGGCGATGATTATTGGTGTGACTGCTGGATTGTTTGCAGCCCAGATTGGTGGCTTCGTCGACACGATCATCATGCGCTTTGTCGATTTCATGCTTGGCTTTCCCTCGATTCTTGTCGCGCTTGTACTTCTGGCTTCGGTGGGTCGCGGAATAGATAAGGTGATTTTCGCCATTATCGTGGTTCAATGGGCGCAATATGCGCGCTTAATGCGCGCCTCCGCCATGGTCGAACGGCGCAAGGAATATATTGAGGCTGCTGTAAATTTCGGGTTGCCTACGCGCCATATCATGTTGGCGCACCTCCTGCCGAACTCGGTCGGGTCTGTTCTTGTCATGTCCACAATCAGTATTGCAGGCGCCATAACATTAGAGGCCACCCTGTCATTTTTAGGTGTTGGTGTCCCTGTAACCCAGCCTTCACTTGGACTTTTGATTGCCAATGGCTTCGAGTATCTGCTGTCCGGTGAATACTGGATTGCAGTGTTCCCCGGTATCGCCCTGGTCCTTCTGATTATTTCGCTGAACTTCGTGGGCGATCGTGTTCGCCGCAGCTTCAATGTGAGGGCCAACGCATGACAGCGCTTCTTGATATTCAGGGGCTGCGGACTGTCTTTCATTTGCTCGGCGGTGCCTGGTCTGCAGTCGACGGAATTGATCTCAAAGTGGAGCGTGGCGAGATTCTCTGCCTGGTGGGTGAGTCAGGTTCCGGAAAGTCCGTTACAGGCTTTTCCATCGTTCAACTGATCGATGCCCCCGGCGAGATTGTCGAAGGTAAGATACTCTTCAATGGATCCGATCTTCGTATGGTTTCGGACGAAGAATTGCGTTCGCTGCGCGGCGACCGCATTGCCATGATCTTTCAAGATCCGCTTTCCACGCTCAACCCTGTTCTTACCGTAGGGGAACAGATGCTTGAGGCAATTTTCGAGCATCGCAATTGTAGTCGTGAAAAAGCGCGCATAGAAGCGATGGATGCTCTGACAAGAGTTGGCATTTCTTCACCAGAAGCGCGGCTCAAACAATATCCGCATGAGTTTTCAGGCGGGATGCGTCAGCGCGTGGCGATTGCCATAGCCTTGCTTAATAGCCCTGACCTTATCATTGCCGATGAGCCAACTACCGCATTGGATGTCACCATACAAAGTCAGATCCTTTATGAGGTTCAGAAGCTTGCGCGCCAAACAGGAACAGCAGTCTTGTGGATTACGCACGACCTGGCTGTCGTCGCCGAGTTGGCTGATCGCGTTGCGGTCATGTATGCGGGGCAGATTGTCGAGAGCGGTTCGGTGGATGATGTGCTCGATAATCCCATGCATCCCTACACACTTGGCCTGTTGAGTTCTTCAACCGGCATGGCTCAGCCGGGCGAGCTCCTTCACCAAATCAATGGAAATGCACCCCGGATTGATGCACGACCATCGGGATGTCCGTTTAGAACGCGTTGTGATCGCGTTATCGACGTTTGCACAACGATTTATCCGGAAAAGCAGCATCTAAGTGATCATAGCTTCCGTTGCCACAACCCGGTTGCGACCCTGGAGGTAATCTCGTGAGCGACATTCTGTTCGAGATGAAGGGTGTGCGTAAATATTTTGAATCCAGAACAACGACTGCGGAAAAACTACTCAGTCTTGCCGGTAAAAAGCAACCAAATCGGCTTTTGCGTGCTGTTGATGGTGTTGATCTCAGTGTCCGGCAAGGTGAGGTTCTTGGGCTGGTAGGAGAATCTGGTTGCGGTAAGTCTACGTTGGCGCGCATGGCGACCGGCATCCATAAGCCGACTGCTGGCAACGTCATTTACAGGGATAAAAACGTCGCCGACTTACGGAACCGGGAAAAGCTCGACTTCCTGCTTAAAGTGCAGATGATTTTTCAGGACCCATTCGCATCGCTTGATCCAAGAATGAAGGTTCATGAGATTGTTGCAGAAGCACTGAAGGTTCACAAACTAGCGCCAAAAAACCAGATATCTGGAATGGTAGACCGCGCACTGGAAGAGGTCGGTCTTGATATCGCTTATCGCGAACGCTATCCGCATCAATTTTCCGGTGGTCAGCGACAGCGTATCGGCATTGCGCGTGCGCTCGCTGTCAAACCGGATTTTCTTGTTTGCGATGAGCCTGTTTCTGCGCTCGACGTCTCTATCCAGGCGCAGGTCATCAACCTATTTATGGATTTACGTGACCGATACGGCCTGACATACCTTTTTGTTAGTCATGATCTGGGTGTGGTTCGTCACATAAGCGACCGTATTGCGATCATGTATCTTGGCCGAATTGTTGAGATCGGCTCAGCCGCTGATATTTTTGCCAATCCAGCACATCCCTATAGCGCCGCCTTGTTGAATGCTAGCCCGTCTGTCAAACGGCGTAAGCGCAATTTTGAGCCGCTGAAGGGTGATTTACCTTCTCCACTTGCACCACCCAGCGGCTGTCCTTTCCACCCGCGCTGCGCACAGGCCATGTCCGTGTGCCGTGATCATCGTCCCGAGCTTAAAGAAGTCACCTCTCGTCAAAGTGTGGCGTGCCATTTGCATAATCTGGAGTTTCAATGATTACCTCTTCGCTTAATCCAGAAGTCGGGAAAAGCGTGCTGTCTTTCCTCGACAGGTTTCACCCCGATCGCCCGTTGGAGGTAAACTTCTACCGACCAGCACACTATAAGCCGGGCAATCCTGTGGTTATTGTGCAGCATGGAATGCTACGCAACGGTGATGAGTACCGGGATTTCTGGATAGCTGCTGCTGAAAAACACGGGCTATTGATTGCTGCGCCAACCTTCTCGGATGCAGCGTTCCCGATGGCTGAAAGCTATAATAATGGGCTTGTGTTAGATTCGGTTGGCCGGGTTCGTGACCAGCAGGAATGGTTGTATGGGGTTCCTGCTCGGGTGTTTGCTGCATTGAAAGCATCTGGAGCAACCGACCAGGACAACGCCTACCTTTATGGACATTCCGCAGGCGGACAATTTGCACATCGCCTGCTCGCAACACAGCCGACTTACCCTTTTTGTGCGGTCATCGCTGCAAACCCGGGTTGGTATACATTGCCAGATATGGAGCGATCCTTTCCTGAAGGGATGGGGGGAGTTGGTTTGTCCGATGAACAACTCGCGCGCTGGTTTGCCTATCCAATGCACATATTTGCTGGCGATCAGGATATCGTTGAAGACGATCCGAACCTTCCGTCTCAGCCCGAAGCATTAGCACAAGGGCCTTCACGTTTTAAGCGCGCGCATTTTGTATATGCTTTTGCGATGGCGCAGGCCAAAAAGCGTGATCTGCCTTTCAATTGGAAACTAATAGACATTCAAGGTGTCGGTCATGACGGCGCTGCAATGTCTCGGGCTGCTGCAGCCTTTTGGTTTGAAGACAGAATTCCGCCTGCAAGTGAACTTGTTTTTGATGACGCTGCACAGCTCTAGAAGCAGAAGTTGGAATGTGTGATGAATGCAAATAATCGAAAAGACCTCTGGCAAAAAGTCGATGATGAAAAAGAACGACTAATTGAGCTGAGTGATCGCGTTTGGGGCATGCCGGAGGTGTGCTATACAGAATTTCGTTCCGTGGCCGAACACAAAGCGGAGCTTCTGCATCATGGCTTCCGCGTCACTGAGGGGGTAGCAGACATTCCAACCTCCGTTATCGGTGAGGCAGGGCAGGGCGGACCAGTTATCGCATTTCTAGGCGAATTTGATGCGCTTCCAGGTCTCAGCCAAGAGGCAGGCGTGGCCGAGTGCAGACCGTTGGAAGTTGGCGGCCATGGCCATGGCTGTGGGCATAATCTTCTTGGTTCTGGCGCTATGCTAGCCGCAATTGCGCTCAAGAATTACCTTGCCGAGAAAGGCATTGCTGGGCGCGTACGCTATTATGGTTGCCCTGCAGAAGAGGGTGGCGCGGCGAAAACCTTTATGGTTCGTTCAGGCGCATTCGACGATGTGGATGTTGCGATCTCATGGCACCCTTACAGTTTCTGGGAAGTTGCGCCAGCATTTTCTCTCGCGAACACGCGTGCAGATTTCACGTTCAAAGGGCGTGCAGCCCATGCCGCAGCTGCACCCCATTTGGGGCGCAGTGCGCTTGATGCGCTTGAGCTGATGAGCGTCGGCGTCAATTATATGCGCGAGCATATGCCATCTGACGCGCGAGTCCACTCTGCAATTCTTGATACTGGTGGTATTGCGCCGAATGTTGTCCAAGCAAATGCGCGTGTTCGATATTCAATCCGCGCAATGGAATTGCAGGACATGCATGATCTTGTTCATCGTGTGCATAAGATTGCGCAGGGTGCAGCCATGATGACTGAGACAACCGTCGAGATGAAAATAGTAAGCGCGGTATCCAATACGTTGGATAATAAGCCGCTGGAACACGCGCTCCACACGGCTATGGATGAATTGGGCGTACCCGATTTCGACAGTCAAGATCGTGCCTTTGCCCGTGAAATTCGGAAAACTTTCTCTGAAAAGGACATAGCCTCGGTCTATAAAGCGATAGGTTTGCCAATAACCGATGAGCCGCTCGCAAACTTCTTAACCCCCGAGAATACCAATCGTAAGCCATTCATCGGGTCGACTGATATAGGTGATGTGAGCTGGGTTGTCCCAACGGTTCAGGTACATGCCCCGACAGTCGCCATCGGCACGCCCTTTCATACGTGGCAGATTGTTGCCCAAGGTAAATCACCGGCAGCCCATAAGGCGATGGTGCATGCAGCAAAAGCGATGGCTGCTACTGGACTGAATGTAATAACCGACCCGCTTTTGTTGAAAAATGCGAAAGCAGCGTTGGCAGAACATACGTCCAGAACACCCTACATTTCCCCGCTTGGTTCGGATGTCTCGCCACCATTGGATATGTCACGCGGATAGGTTCTGTCCAAACTCGCAGGGCGATTGGAAATGAATGGTGGTTTTGATGGCTGTGCGGGAGACGATAAAAGTAATCGCTGGTTATCATGCAAAAAACAATTACAGGGCAAGTCCATTGCCCCGTAATCTCCGTAAAATATAGAATGTCAAAGCGATCCCGAGTGCAGAGAGTACGGTTGCCAGTGTGAAAAGATCGGCATATCCAAATTTGTCTGCAAGATAACCAGCCACCGAGGAACCAACGAGATAAATCAGCAGTTCGGCACAGGCGAGGATTGTGAAATCCGTGCCTGGCTGGTCGGAGGAAGATGCTTTCATGAACAGCGAGTAGATTGCGACCAGTTCCATATAGCGCAGAAAGGTTTGGATTGCTGACACTGTCATAGCAATCGTCACACCCGGCCAGATTTCCGCAGCATTGAAGCTGAAAGCAAGGAAGCAGAGGCTGCGCAATAATCCAAGCAGAATGAGCGCTGAGAAAAGCCCTGTCCAGCGGATCAGCAGCGCGGCTAAAACAGCCCCGATCAGACCAGCAGTCGCAGCGGCAGCTCCAGAAAGATAGCCAATCCACGATAACGGCAACCCGATATCCACGAGATAGCTGCCTTCCATCCCCCTTACCATGCCTTCGCTCGCCCGATAGGTCAGGGCAAAGCAAAGGATGAGCCACGCATTCGGCTGCTGGAAGAAACGTTTCAGGCTTGCGCGCGGCTTTTCCCGAGACTGCTTCTGATCACTTGTTTCTTGCATCCAGAACCCTGCCAGAAGTGGCAGGAGTGAAAGAGCGGAAACGATGAAAATCGTTGGACGCCAGCCGATCTTGTGGAAGAGAACCAGTGCCAGCGTGCCACCCACGATGACACCAAGCGCAACTGCCCCGGCCTGGATTGCATTGCCAGTGGCACGCGTCTTGTCATTGAGCTGACGGACAGCATAGCCATCGGTAGCAATATCCTGCAAAGATGACAGAAGCGTTATGCAAAGGCAGATCGCAAATAGCGCACCCGCCTGTTGCGGTTCTACGAAAGCCATACAAGCAATGCCGAAAGAGACAAGAAGCTGAGTAACAACGACCCAGCTTCGCCGGTGCCCCCAGCTTGCGATCAGCGGATAGCGATCCACCAGCGGTGCGATCGCGAATTTCGCAATCAGAGGGATCATCAGGAGGTAGAAAAGCCCGATAGCCGTGCGCGAGGCACCGCTTTCGCGCATTAGCGGAGGCAATGCGACCAATAGAAGATAGGTCGGAATGCCCTGCGCGAGATAAAGCCCTCCGAGAACGGTATAAAGGCGCGCGTTGGCGCCTTTAGTCTTTGCCGGTAGCATGTCTTGTTGTGCGATCATCAGAAGTTTTTGCTCAAAGCGAGGGCGAAAGTCCTGCCGCGGCCCTTGTAGTCGAAGATTTCTTCAGGTGCGAGTGCCCCATAAAGTGCTTTAGCCCGTGACCCCCAGACAGTGTTATATTCCTTGTTGAACAGGTTGTGCACACCGAAATTCACTGTCATGTCGGCCTTCTCAACGTGATAAGAGCCGATGAGATCAAAGAGCGTATAACCTTCGATCTTGTAATGGGAGTTATCTTCCAGATCGAAGACGTGCTGACCTTGCAAACGCAGATTAAGTGTTTCATTGCCCCAGCCTATATGGCCACCAAGTTTGGAAACGCTGGCGGAGCCGATCGTATCCTTGACCCAGTCACCATCCTGATCAACTTCGGTACGTACCCATTGGCCCAGAATGCCTACATCGAAGCCATGATTAAGTTTCATGCCCGCTTTGCCTTCGATGCCATAGACCCGACGCTCATTATCCTCAAGCTCGACTGCCAGCGTAGTGCGATTGAGCACGATGGAGCGATCGGAGGTGGAGTAGAAGCCTGCAGCCTCCAGATTATAGGTGCCATCATCAAGACGGTAGCCGATTTCGAAGGAGTTGGTTTTGATCGCTTCAAGAGCAGAATTTGCAACATTCACGCCACTTAGCAACGTGTAATGGCCACCCGACAACGAGTAGGCACCATAACCATAGTACTTTGCCGGATCGGGCAGCTCAAAGCCCTGGCTGAAATTTGCATAGACCTGCTGTGTGTTTGTCAGGCTATAGGTTGCGCCGGCGTTGAACAAGAAGGCGTCGTAATCGACCGAGCCGCCGGGAATTGAATCGGCAGAGGTCGCTGTCCCGTTGAGAATAGCGATCTGTTGCGCCGCGCCAACAAAGTCGCCAACTTCCGTTTTAGTGTACTGATAGCGCACGCCGCCATTAAAGGTAAGACGGTCTGTTGCTTCATAGGAGGCCTCTACGAAGCCAGCAAAGGTGGTAACGTCAATTTTTGGATAAAGGCCGGTAATGCCTGCTGTCTGAAAGTCCATCGCGCCGCTTTGCAGTGCCTTGCTCATATTGAAGATATGTTGGTTTGAAGAAAGTGAATCTCTATCAGCATCAACACCGTAGGTAACACGCAATCCGTCAAGCGGCTCGGAGATGAGTGCGGCCTTCATGCCATAATAATCTGTGTCCTGCGCGCTGCCATAGAAGTAGGTCGAGCTTGGGAACGGATGAAAGTTGATCTTCTCGCTGCGATAGAAGCCTTGCAAGAGTAACTGCTGGCCGAAGAAGTCATTATCCGTATAGGTCGCATTTACCATAGACCGACGTGTGCGCGGGTTGAAATCCGAATTATAGCTATCTCGCGTTTCGATGAGGCTTGGATTGCGCAGTCCAGCCAGAAATTGCCCGAAGTAAACGCTGTAATCGGATTTCTGCTCGGAGTTAAAGTATTGTCCGCTGACCTCCAGCCGTCTGTCTGGGTCAAACTGGAAACCCGCGCTGCCCATAAGATCGATACGTCGGTTGAAAGCCGTCGAAGTTTGAGTGATGTCAGGCACAACCATTGTACCATCGGCGTCGTAAAACGCACCACTGCGGTTACCTGCCAGCGACAATCGGGCGTCCCATGTTTCGCTGTTATAAGTGACAGCTGCTGCGCCGTTGCGATCCAGGTCATTACCAGCGCGGAATCCGCTTTCTATGCCTGCCGTGACCTCGCCATGCAAACCGTCCGGCGCGTCCTTGCCTTTTTTGGTGATGATATTGATGATGCCGCCGGTGGCATTGCCGCCATAGAGCGACGTCGCACCAGAAAGAACTTCGATCCGTTCAATGTTGAATGGATCGATAGAATCAAACTGACGACTCAGTCCGCGGGCAGAATTCATCGATATCCCGTCGATGAGCACCAGGGCGGTGCGTCCGCGCAGGTTTTGCCCATACGAGGTGCGTGACCCTTGGCTGACCGGATCAAAGCTTGGTATTTCCTGAGCCAAAATCTGCTGGATGGTTTCACCTGAACGCGCGCGCATCTGGATCTGTTGTGCTTCAACAACATAGACGGTGCGGGCCGTCTCTGAAATCTGTTGTCCACCGCGGCTCCCGGTAATCGTGATGGCGTTCAGTACCGTCCCTTTGCCGGTCTCAGTCTCCGTTTCGGTCGCTGTTTGCGCCAATGCTTGTGCAGCGACGCTGCTGGCCGCCACCAAGGCGACAACCGAAATCCCGAGATATTTGTTGTGCATGAATTTCTCCAAGGACATGAGCAACGCTGTATGTGCCCTTCATCCAGTATTTTCTAAAGAGGACTATTCTCATCATGTTTAATTCATTAAAAGACGGATAGCTTGGAGACGAGCGAACCGGGAATGGATTAAAGCGAACCTTGAAGAGTTTTTGCACTGGATATGATGGGAACTGTTAAACCACAAAAATTCGGCAGCGCGGCCTCAAGGGCGACAGATGGGTTGAAGCCCTGCCTTAAGATTCTGCGAGATATGATTGGTATGCCTTCGGTCTCACCGGTTCAGGGTGATCTGTCAAAGGTGCGCGGACTATTTTGGAACCATGGATCGCTGGCGCTTACCACGATCTATTTTCCGCTGATCCACACACGTCTTTCGGCGCCGGGCTCTCGGGATTCAGGCGTCATAATTCTGCGTGCAATGAGTGGTCCGGTTCAAGTGGAGCAGGGACAAATCCGGCTTGACCTAGCAAAAGGCGATGCCATTTTTATGCCATCGGATGTGCCGCTTTCGTTAAGCCTTCCGGAGGGAGGGCGTTTGGATTGCGCTTATCTGCCATCGGCGGCTATAACTCAAATCAAGGCAGAAGTTTCCTGTTTGTTTTGGCAACCGCTCCCTATCACCTATCTGCCTTTTCAACTGCTGGTGACCTATGCGGGTTATCTCTTGCAGCAGGAATATCAGACCGAAAGCGACGCCGAGATTATGGTCAATCACTTTTACGAGTTACTACCCATACTGGCAGCAAACCTGAAGGCAGGAAGTAAACAACGGGTTTTGACAGGGCGCATGGGGGCTATAAAAGCTAGGATTGATGCCCGGATCATGGATGCGGGCTTCTCGATAATGGAGCTTGCACAGTCTGAGGGGATAACTGCGCGTGCTATCCAGAAGCTGTTTAAACGAGAGAATACCACATTCTCTCGTTATCTGCTTGAATGCAGGCTTGATACGGCGAAGTCTGCAATATTGCATAATGATACATCTGCCATAGCGAAAATTGCTTATGGTGTCGGATTTGATGATCCAGCTTATTTCAGCAGGGCGTTTCGCAATTATTACGGCGTCAGCCCATCTGATTTAAGGCGTCAAATCGCGCGCAGCGTATCGGGGTAACGGCCATCGTTACGAGTAATCCACGATCATGATCGCCGCTAAGCGGGTGCGCGTTTGAGCTTCAGAGGAAGCTGCCAGAAGTGCATCATACTTATAATAATATATATTCAATTATCAGGACTGTAATTTCTTGTTCAGCAGTTAGTATAACTGCAGACCGGCTTTTACTGCATTTTGTATCGGCTGAAAGTGGCTTTCAATGGATCAAAGCAATGCCGAAGAACGGCAATGGCTCTCTCTAAAGCTCGAGACTTAGGCTCACTTTGGTTCCGAAGTGGGTCCGTCAAAAGCCATAAAAGCACAATAGAGATACTGTGTTGCTTTAAGATTTTGATTTTTTATTTAAAAATGGTGCCGCTTAGCAGACTCGAACTGCTGACCCCATCATTACGAATGATGTGCTCTACCAACTGAGCTAAAGCGGCCCGGAACTAACGTTCCAAATCCCCGAAGGGATATCGATCAATTATGACCGAACGGTGCGCTGATAACCAATAGCATCAAGGAAAGCAAGGTCCAAAACGAACATTCTGCATGTTTGTCTCAGACCTTTTCAAGTGATCCGCTCTCCGTGCACCAATCTTGGGGCAGGGCGCTTCAGGCGCCCTGGCAGATGCGGCTGCGAGCCGCAACATATTCGCGTTCGAGCCGGTCAACGAGTTTGGCTGCAGGCGCGATTTCTTTCACGGCCGCGATTCCCTGTCCACAGCCCCAGATGTCTTTCCAGGCTTTGGCGCCTTCCTGATGTGCTTTGTCGAAATCCATTTTCGATGGATCGGCTTCTGGAAGATTGTCAGGATCAAGGCCGGAACCTGCAATCGATGGCTTAAGGTAATTGCCCGAAATGCCTGTAAAATAGTTGGAATAGACGATATCGGACGAATTGGAATCCACAATCATCTGCTTGTAGCCGTCAGATGCACGGGCTTCTGTGGTCGCGATGAATGGAGAGCCAATATAAGCGAGGTCCGCTCCCATCGCTTGCGCGGCAAGAATTGCGCCGCCATTGGCAACCGCGCCTGAAAGCAGTAGCGGCCCATCAAACCATTCGCGGATTTCCTGAACGAGTGCGAAAGGGGAAAGTGCGCCTGCATGTCCGCCTGCGCCAGCGGCGACAGCGATAAGACCGTCAGCGCCTTTACGGATTGCTGAATTGGCGTGGCGGTTGTTGATGACATCGTGAAGCACGATGCCGCCATAGGAATGGATTGCTGCATTGACTTCTGGCACCGCGCCAAGCGACGAGATGACGATCGGCACCTTGTATTTCACGCAAAGGCCAAGGTCATGTTCGAGCCGCTTGTTGGAGCGGTGTACGATCTGGTTGACCGCGAAAGGTGCAGCCGGACGATCCGGATTCTTGGCGTCATGGGTGGCCAGGTCTTCGGTGATTTCGGCCAGCCATTCGTCAAGCTGTGCTTCGGGGCGTGCGTTCAATGCGGGAAACGAGCCGACGACGCCTGCTTTGCATTGTGCAAGCACCAATGCCGGATTGGAAATGATAAACAGTGGCGCTCCGACCACGGGAATGCGCAGCCTGTTTTTCAAAATATCCGGCAATGCCATTTCATCCTCCACAAAATTGACGTTTCCGTAAACGTAATAGTTTTAACATGGCTTTTGCCGACGGCAACATGAAAATTAGGAGAGAATCAGACGGAAAATTAAATGTCTGAACCGGTCTCGCAGTCAAAGGTCGGGGGAAAATCGCGGTTAAAGTTAAGATTTGGTAACTTTGACAGTTCCTAAGTCTAGCCAAAATGCGGTTCAAACAGCTAAATGCCTTGATTCAGACGTTAATTTCGCTGAGGCTCATGTAAGCATCTGTGTCCGAAAGACCCAGACAGAATACGGAAACCAAGGAAGAGCGGCCCTTTGGAAAGTATCGAACGCGCAATCAGAAATGCATTTGCAAAGGCAGATGCACATAATCCAGCTACCCGCCAGCGTATCTACGAGGCTGCGTGGGGGGCGCATGAACGCGCGCTGACGACAAATACTGCACTGAGTGAAGAACAGAAAAAGCAGCGTCGCCAGAAAATCAAAGACGCGATTTCCGATATTGAAGCTGAGTTCAAAACAGGGCAGGCCGCGTCTCGGCAGGAACCTAGTCTGGATGCCCCATCTTCGTCTGATCCGCTTCTGGGCGATGATGTCTATCAAGCCGGGCCTGCGCTCGATACCGCTGATATCCGGACCTCTTCCAAGAAGGGCAAGCGGGCTTCGGCTGATCTCGGCTATGAAGCGGGCGTTTCGCGCAAGGATCGCAAGAAGAAGAAGCGTTCGCCGCTTGTAAGTGTCGGTATCCCGGTTATGGTTATCGTCATTCTGGGGCTGATTGGCTTTTCGCTCTACAACAGCTTTGCAGATTTCACGCGGGGCAACGGCTCGAGCCCGCTTTTGACCGATAACAGCATGGCACCGATCAAGGAAGGCGAAGACCCGGAAGGGCGCACCTGGATCAATATTTTCACGCCTGCGGATGCGACGCGTATGTCTGTTCAGGGTCGCGCAACAGCTGAGATCAAGCGCGAGGGCACCAACAGTTTCGCGCGGGTTCAGACTTCGGGTGCAAACGACAGTGTGACCTTTGATGTCGGTGAGGGCGTTCTTAATCAGCTTGCTGGCAAGAAGGCGACTTTCGACATTGTTGCGCGCAGCGATGACGGCAAAACCACGCAGATGTCGGTCAATTGCGATTTTGCGGGTCTCGGGGATTGTGGCCGCAGACGCTATGATGTCCGCGACTCTGTCAGTGATTTCCTGTTCGATCAGGAGTTTCAGGCAGGTCAATCAGCTGGACGTGCAGGTAAGATCACGATCAATTCCGATCTGAGCGGTTCCGGCAAGGCCGTGGATATTTACGCAATCCGCGTCACGACTGCGGTTGCCGAATAATCAACTCAGCAGTTTTTCCAGTGTTTCAAGCCGGTCCGCTTCGCGGGGCGGCTTGTCCCGGCGCAGTCGCGAGAAGCGGGGAAAGCGCATTGCCACACCGGATTTGTGTCGGGTTGAGCGGTTGAGCCCTTCAAAGGCGACTTCCACGACCAATCCATGATCCGGCTCCGCGCGAACGGAACGCACCGGGCCAAAACGCTCAATCGTGTTTTCGCGCACGAATTTGTCGAGAAGCTTCAATTCCTCGTCGGTGAAGCCGAAATAGGCCTTTCCGACGGGTACGAGCATGGGGTCTTCTTCCGAGCCGGTCCAGACCGCGAAAGTGAAGTCCGAATAGTAGCTTGAGCGTTTGCCGTGGCCACGCTGCGCATAGACCACCACCGCATCCACTGTGAACGGATCGCGTTTCCATTTGAACCATGGTCCTTTCGGGCGCCCCGGCACATAGGCGCTGTCATGCCGTTTAAGCATAAGGCCTTCGATCACCGGATGTGGAGGGTTAAGACGCAATTTCGCGAGCTCGTCGAAGTCTGAAAACTGAAGGACTGGCGACAAATCAAACCGGCGCTTGTCGAGCTTTTCGACGAACTGAACGAGCCGCGCACGTCGTTCCGAGAAGGGTAGCGACCGCAAATCTTCGCCCGATTGCTGCGTGCCATCGTGCAGAATGTCATATGCGCGGATAAAGGCCGGATATTCGCGCAACTGTTTGGCCGTCACCGTTTTGCGATTAAGCCGCTGCTGCAAATCAGAAAAGGTTGCGGTTTCGATGCCCGTTTCACCGTGATGGCCTACCAGCAATTCGCCATCAATCGAGCCTTCAAAATCCATGGCCTCCAGCACATCGGGAAAAGTGCCGGAAATGTCGTCGCCAGTGCGCGAATAAAGCCGTCTTACACCATTTTCTGCAACGGCCTGCACACGAATACCGTCCCATTTCCATTCGGCACTATAGGCTGATGGATCAAGTGCTGGAATTTCGGCCTCATCCAGTGCCGTGGCAAGCATGACGGGCCGGAATGGTGCGTCGGCAGTGGCAGCAGGCTTGGGGCCATGGCCCTCAAGCCATGCAAACAGTGCTGTGAAGGGTTGCGTCTGTCCGTGCCAAAGTTCTTCGATTTCCACGACATCCACGCCGCCAAAATCTGCCAGTGCCTGTTTGGCAAGACGAGCGGAAACGCCAATGCGCAGGCCGCCTGTGACAAGTTTCAAAAGAGCATAGCGCTCTGATATGCCAAGCAGGTCGAGCCAGCCAGCCACGAGCAACGGTCCCTCACGGCGCGAGGCGTTTTGCAATTCATGCACGACGACGCTGAGCGGCAGGTTGGCACCCGCCGGGGTTTCGTTCGGGCCAGGCCAGATCAGCGAAATCGTTTCGGCAAGATCACCGACATAATCATAGGAATAGGCAAAAAGCGTCGGATCACTGCGCTCGGCAATCAGCGCCCGCAGCATGGCAGGCTTGACGCTCTGCAATTCCAGATCACGGGTGATGGTGGCAAGTGCAAGGCCACGATCTGGATCGGGTGTGGTGCGGAAATAATCGACCAGCAGGCGCAATTTGCCATTGCGTTGCGGCGTGAGGACAAGGCGGTCGAGAAGTTCAGCGAAAGCACGCATCAATCGCCCTCATCTTCGTAGCCGACGAGATGGAGCGGGCGCGCGGGGATGTTTTGCAGCTCGCACCAACGCACCAGTGCTTCTTCACGCCCATGCGTCACCCAGACTTCCGCAGGTTTTATCTCGCTGATGGTCGCGGTCAACTCGTCCCAGTCGCAGTGATCAGATATGATGAGCGGCAACTCGACACCGCGTTGTTTTGCGCGCTGACGGATACGCATCCAGCCAGATGCAAAGGCGGGCAATGGGTCGGGAAAACGCCGTGCCCAGCGGTCGGAAAAGGCCGAGGGCGGTCCAACCACGATCTTTCCAGCAAAATCGGGCGAGGCTTCGCCACGTTCAAGCGTTGCAGGCTCCAGCGGACCAAGATCGATGCCCTGGGTCTGATAATAATCGCAAAGCTTTTGCAGGCCGCCGTGAATATAGATCGGCTCGTCATAGCCTGCATCGCGAATGAGCTTGATAACCCTCTGGGCTTTGCCGAGCGAGTAAGCACCTACCAGATGCGCGCGTTCAGGAAACTGTGAGAGTGACTTCAGCAAAGTCGCAATTTCATGACCCGCTTCGGGATGGCGAAATACAGGAAGCGCAAAGGTCGCTTCGGTGATGAACACATCACAAGCAACAGGCTCAAAGGGCGTGCAGGTCGGATCGGCGGCACGTTTGTAATCACCTGACGCGACAATTCGCGTCCCGTCTTTTTCGACTGCAATTTGGGCTGAACCAAGCACATGGCCTGCCGGGTGGAAGCTGACAGTGACGCCGTTTACATTCAGCACCGCGCTTAAATCAGCGGTTTGTGTGCTGCCTGCAAAATCTGCACCATAGCGGATAGCCATGATGTCGAGTGTCTGTTGCGTCGCAAGGACATGGGCATGTCCGGCGCGTGCATGATCTGAATGTCCGTGGGTGATCAGCGCGCGATCAACAGGCCGCACCGGATCAATGTAAAAATCGCCGGGCGGGCAGTAAAGACCTTTGGGTGTGGAACGCAGCAACTCGTCAAAACGCATGATTTAATAGATAGGTCAGCAACTTCCCGCTGGAAAGAGCGCGTAAAGTGAACTCCTGACAAAATGAGAACAAAAGTGAACAAACATCTTGGCGACGACCCTTGCCCGCATTAGATTGGGTGTGTGACGCTGAACCTGACACCCACTTCTGAGACCGCTGCCTTTCATCTGCCAGACCGTTTTGTAAAATGGTTTGCAGAAAAGGGTTGGTCGCCGCGCGCCCATCAGCTGGAGCTGCTTTCGCGCGCTGAACAGGGGCAGTCCACGCTGCTGATCGCGCCCACAGGTGCTGGTAAAACACTCGCAGGTTTTCTGCCTGCGTTGGTCGATCTGGAGCGAGGGCGTAATAAAGTGGGAACCGGTTCTCCGTCCAGGGTTGCGCCTAAAACAAAACAAGGTGTTCACACTTTGTATATTTCGCCGCTAAAGGCACTTGCGGTCGATATTCATCGAAATCTGACCATACCTGTCGAGGAAATGGGGCTCGACATTACGATTGAGACCCGGACTGGCGATACACCTGCACATAAGCGTCAGCGCCAGAAGCTCGTGCCGCCTGACATTCTGCTGACGACGCCGGAACAGCTTGCACTTCTGATTGCCTCAAAAGGGGCAGAGCAGTTTTTCAAGGGCTTGCGTTATGTCGTGCTTGATGAGCTGCACTCGCTGGTCATTTCTAAACGCGGTCATCTGCTGGCGCTGGGGCTTGCTCGTTTGCGCCGACTGCAACCACAATTGCAAACCATTGGACTGTCAGCAACTGTGGCGCAGCCTGACGAATTGCGTCGCTGGCTGGTCGAACAGGATGGCACAGAGCCGAAATCCGGTCTGGTCACGGTTGATGGTGGTGCCAAGCCTGAAATAAGCATTCTCGATTCAGAGGAACGGGTGCCGTGGGCAGGGCATTCCTCCCGCTATGCCATCCCGGATATTTATGAGGCGGTCCGCGCCCATCGCACGACGCTGCTGTTCGTCAATACGCGCAGTCAGGCAGAGATGCTGTTTCAGGAGCTCTGGCGCGTCAACGAGGATACGTTGCCAATCGCCCTGCATCATGGCTCGCTGGATGCCAGCCAGCGCCGCAAAGTGGAACAGGCGATGGCTGCCAACACATTGCGTGCCGTGGTTGCCACCTCGACGCTTGATCTCGGCATCGACTGGGGCGACGTCGATCTGGTCATTCATGTCGGTGCGCCAAAGGGGGCCAGCCGTCTTGCGCAGCGTATCGGTCGCGCCAATCACCGTATGGATGAGCCCAGCCGCGCCATTCTTGTGCCTGCCAATCGTTTCGAGGTGATGGAGTGTCGGGCAGCACTCGACGCCAATTATCTTGGCGCACAGGATACGCCGCCGCTGATCGATGGCGCGCTGGATGTGCTGGCACAGCATGTGCTGGGCATGGCTTGTGCCGAGCCTTTCAACGCCGATCGGCTTTATCGGGAAGTACAGAGTGCTGCGCCTTATTCAAATCTCTCGCGCGAAACCTTTGATCAAATTCTCGATTTTGTGGCAACTGGCGGCTATGCGCTCAAGACCTATGAGCGCTTTGCCAAAATCCGCAAAACTGTCGATGGCACATGGCGGGTTTCAAACCCGCGCATCGCTCAGCAATATCGCCTTAACATCGGCACGATCGTTGAAGCGCCAGAGCTGAATGTCCGGCTCACGCGTGGCGGTAAGGGAGCCAATGCCCGTGCCGTTGGAAGGGGCGGGCGTATTCTGGGGCGCATCGAGGAATATTTCCTCGAAACGCTGACGCCGGGCGACACATTCCTGTTCGCAGGCAAAGTGCTGCGGTTTGAAGGCATTCGTGAGAACGAATGCATCGCTTCCAATGCTGCGGGACAGGACGCTAAAATCCCAATCTATGCTGGCGGTAAATTCCCGCTTTCCACCTATCTCGCATCGCAGGTGCGCGCGATGCTGGCAGATCGTTCACGCTGGCCGTTTCTGCCGCAACAGGTGCGCGAATGGCTGGAAGTGCAGGCATTCAAGTCGGTCCTGCCGCGTGAAGACGAGTTGCTGATTGAGACTTTCCCCAAAGGTGGGCGTTTCTATATGGTCGCCTATCCTTTTGAGGGCAGGCTTGCGCATCAGACGCTCGGCATGTTGCTCACCCGTCGCCTTGAGCGCATGGGGGCGCATCCTCTTGGGTTTGTCGCCACCGATTATTCGCTGGGGCTGTGGGGCCTCAAAGACATGGGCGCGATGATCGGGTCAGGCAAATTAAGCCTTAAACGGCTGTTCGATGAAGACATGCTGGGTGACGACCTCGAAGCCTGGCTTGATGAAAGCTATCTTCTGAAGCGCACCTTCCGCAATTGTGCCGTGATTTCGGGGCTTATCGAGCGACGGCATCCGGGGCAGGAGAAGACAGGCCGTCAGGTAACGGTCTCGACCGACCTGATCTATGATGTGCTGAGAACCCACGAACCGGACCATATTTTGCTACAGGCAACGCGCGCCGATGCTGCGACCGGGCTTCTGGATATCAAGCGTCTTGGCGACATGCTGGCGCGTGTGAAGGGGCATCTGCTGCATAAACCGCTGGACCGTATTTCGCCGTTGGCGCTGCCTGTGATGCTTGAAATCGGCCGTGAGCGTGTGGCTGGTGAAGGTGATGAAATGCTGCTTGAAGAAGCAGCCGATGATCTGATCAGAGAAGCGATAGGATGAGTACAGCAGTCTGGGGAAATGGAGAGGCTTATAGTCTGGCGCATGCGGAATTGCGCGGTGTTGCGACGATCTATGATCCGTGTGGTGCGCTTTTCCTGCCAGACCTGCATATGCTGGTCGTTTCCGATTTGCATCTTGAAAAAGGTTCGTCTTTTGCCCGACGTGGCCAGCTCATACCACCTTATGATACGGCCGCGACGCTCGACATGCTGGCTGCTGTCATTGCTCGCTATCAGCCGCGAACCGTTATCAGTCTTGGCGACAGTTTTCACGATGCAAAGGCCAGCGAGCGGCTGCCGTCGCTATATGCAATCCGTCTCAAATCGTTGATGGAACGTCGGGACTGGTTCTGGATCACCGGCAACCATGATCCTGATCGCCCTGCTGACTTGCCCGGCGACTGTATTGAGGAACTTGCAATTGGACCACTGACTTTCCGGCATGAGCCATCGCGCATAGAAGCGAAGGGTGAGGTGGCAGGTCATCTTCACCCGGCAGCGCGCATCGTCCGGCGAGGACGGTCGGTTCGGCGTCCATGTTTTGCTAGCGACGGCGAAAGGCTGATCATGCCTGCATTTGGTGCTTATACAGGAGCGCTCAATGTGCTGGATCGCGCGTTTCGCGGGCTGTTTGTCGATGCAAGCCTGCGCGCCTATATGCTGGGACAGGGTAAGATTTACCCGATTGCGCATGGTGCGCTGGTTGGTGGCTAAGGCATTTTACGCGCATCGGGTTCCTAAAAACGATCCCCACTTTTCGAGATGCGCATTAATCTTTTCTGAAAAGAATACGCCCGGCCCAGCCTGTGAAGACAGCCAGGAACACGGCAAACAAGCCGTAATAGAAGCTGTATTTATGGGCAGCATCATAGATGCTTTGCTCGACACCGGCCTTCACGATTTCGAGGCTTGCATTGGCTTCGCGCAGGAAAACACCATTGCGAAACAACAGAGCCCGCGCCTTGTGACGTCCAACCGGCACATTGGCCGAGAGGTTCAGCGTTGCGCGAAACAGGGTGCGTGAGAGAAACTCAACGCCGCCGATGCGCTGGCTATAAAGCCCTTGCCGCATTTTCATCTCACGCAATTCGTTCCCGAATTTGGGGATGTTGCCTGAGAGGCTGGATGGGTCTTCCGGTCGAAGGTAGAAATTGCGGACACCAACCGAAAGCTGGCGGTATAGCTTTTCTTCTGCGATGTCCTGCAGATTGCGGGTCGATGCGAGTGAGTAGGACAGCGGTACGCCGAGGAAGGTTTCGGAATCCGCATTCACCCAAACACCGAGATAGCGTTCCTTCTTACGCACGACCAGATCGCGCGAAGGGCCTTGCAGCACGACGATAATGTCGTAGCGACCCTGACGCTGGATCAATGGATCGGCATTGTCGAGCGCGCCGAAGATGGTGAGGTCTGTGCCGCCGAAATTGGAAGTAATGGCAATTGTTTCGGTCGAAAGGCCGATTTCGATTGTTTCTTCAGACGGGTTCTGCAACTGCGGCACGCCATTGCCATCGCCGCTTGAATTGGTCTGCGCCGATGCTGCTGTTATGCCAAAAAATAAAGCAGATATGAGCGTGAGTTTCCTCATGTCACATATCCGCAATTGAGATCGAGAACAGATTGTCAGGCCGCACGAAGAGGCCGAAAGCGAGCCGCAGGCCAACAGCAAGCACGAGCAGTGCCAGCAACAGGCGCAGCTGTTCACCGCGCAGCTTTTGTCCGGCACGAGCACCATATTGCGCACCGATCACGCCGCCAAGCATCAGCAGGAACGCCAGCACAATGTCGATGGACTGGTTGGTCGTTGCCTGCATGACCGTAGTGAAAGCCGTAACGAAAGTGATCTGAAACAGCGACGTGCCGACAACAACATTGGTCGGTACATGCAGCAGATAGATCAGCGCGGGCACCATGATGAAGCCGCCACCGACACCCATCACAGATGACAACAAGCCAATGAAAAAACCGATGCCGAGCACTGGAATGATGCTGACATAGATGGTTGAAGCGCGGAACCGCATCTTGAACGGTAGCTTGTGTATCCACGTATGCTGGCCCGGGCGGCGGATAGCGCCTGCCTGTCCTTTTTTCACACGGCGCAGCGCGCGCACACTTTCAACCA
The DNA here is from genome assembly GCF_032066345.1 of Brucella sp. Taxonomy (NCBI): domain Bacteria; kingdom Pseudomonadati; phylum Pseudomonadota; class Alphaproteobacteria; order Hyphomicrobiales; family Brucellaceae; genus Brucella; species Brucella sp. The sequence goes on along the minus strand of NZ_DAMBKZ010000004.1, from coordinate 286,872 downwards.
GCATCAATCCACCGACCGTGCCAAGAAAGAAGACGTAGAGGATCGAAACAATCAGATCGAGCTGACCAAGATCACGCAGCCACGAGAAAACAAAGATACCGAGCAATGATCCAACGATACCGCCCGCAACCAGAAACAGCCCGAGCTTGATATCAAGCGTTCGTCGTTTGAAATGCGCTAACGCGCCGGAAACCGACGAAGCGATCACCTGATTGGCACCGGTTGCAACCGCAATAGCCGGTGGAATGTTATAAAAGATCAGCAGCGGTGTAATGAGAAATCCGCCGCCCACGCCGAACAATCCCGACAGAAAGCCCACGGCAGCGCCCATGCCGAGCAGAACCAGCATGTTGACCGACAATTCCGCAATGGGAAGGTAAATACCCAATTCCGAACCCGGTTTTCACAACGCACAACACGCAGCCCTTTGCGGTCGCGCTATGCCGCAAGGTCTGTCTCGCTTCCGTTAAAACATGCCCTCATTCAGTTGAATCAGATCATTGCTCTAACAGTTTGATTTGCCGCGCATCTTGTCCGAAAACCATCTCACACATTTCGGAATGCGCTCCTAACGGTCTTGCTCTTTCGGCACAGCGAAGTCAAACCCAGATTGAGATTAGAGTTACTTTGACAAATGATGTGGGATGAAAATGGCACATTGTTGTTTGCGAACAACAAAGTTGTCACCAGGCTTGCCACAAATGCTTCACATTATGGCTGCGAAAACCGCTATTCGATATGTCCCTGACGGTTGCTGAGAATGATCGAAATATGGTCTTTCGGCGTTATGACCGCATAAGTCGATGATGGATAGAATTGCGCTCTTATCGAAATGTGGTTCGATATCTTGTTATCGACAAGGCTGCCGTTTTTGATCAAATAAAGATAGGAATTGGTGATACTGGCTCCATAAGAACCGGCGAATTTGCTATTCGATGTAAAGCCGAAAGAGCTTGCGCCTTCCGAATAATATTCGCCGTTCGTGACAAGCCAGTCATCGGTCGGATTTGAACGTGACATTGCTGTTTTCTTGCCGTCTGGCGTCGAAAAATTCAGATTGAACGATAGCGCTATGAAAATGTTCTTGAGTTCCGTTGTTCCGGAAAAGACCTTGAACAACGACTTGTAGGGATGAAAATCGTCGGCCTGTATGAATTGTCGTTCCGGCGATGAGATTTCAAAGTCAATCGCGTCGCCTTGAAAGCCTTTGATGTCTTTGTCGAGTGCAAGAGGAATTTTGGCAATAATGCCGTTTTCCATTTCATTATTGACGTGCAGCAACATTATACGGCCCCCGGTTTACTGGTCAGATAATAAACCCTTGGGAATAAATTCAACCTGCTACTTCTCGCAGAACGACGCAACTTCTGTGTATAAAACTACGCTGGTCCATATTCGTTGTTTGGCAGGGCAGGCATAACAAAAAAGCACCAGAACATTATTCCGGCGCTCTGATTATCTATTTAACGGCATCTTTAATTGAAAACCGTTTCACAATTTTCGGGATGCGCTTTAATCATTGCTAATAAAGGACTTTGTGAAGTCTATTTATTCTTTTCAAGAAGAAGCTGCACAAGCTGCTGATTTACTTCGCCCGTTGGCTCCTGGCCATTTGCCTTCTGAATTTCAGCGATGGCATTGCGGGTTTTATTTCCCATCACGCCGTCGGCGCTACCCACATCATAGCCATTCTTCTGAAGGATGAGCTGAATGTTACGGACCGCCTTTTTCATATCGACAGGAACTTGAGCGACTGGTTCGCCATCCGACCAGTTTTGCGGAATGGTGAGCGCGTTGGCAGCCTCATTCATTGGCTTGGCTTTCCAGAGCTCGACAGAGCCCTTCGCACGTTCAAGCTGATCTGGCTTAAGAGCTGCACCAATCTGATCACGCTTGTCAGCCGCATCCTTGTCGCCAGCCTTGGCAGCAAGCGCAAACCACTTATAGCTTTCTTCCAGATTAACCGGCGTCCCAAGACCTTGAGCTGCGAGAATGCCAAGATTGTATTGGCTGTCCTTCACGCCGAGTTCTGCTGCTTCGTTAAACCAGCGAACGGCAGACGTGTTATCAGGTTTACCGTTGGCACCGGAGGCAAACAGTACGGCGAGGTTATGCATCGCGTTTGCATTGCCCTGTTTTGCGGCCTGCTGATACCAGTCGATTGCCTTGTTGAGATCGCGGGGCATACCAAGCCCCTTCTCATTCATGTTGCCCATGCGGTAAAGCGCAGGTGCAAAACCTTTGCCAGCCGACTGCTCATACCACTTTGCAGCTTCAGCATAGTCTTCTTTGACGCCACGGCCTTCCATGTAGCGATTGCCGATTTCAAACAATGCGCGGGCGTCGCCCGTCATTGCTGCTTCGCGCAAGGGGGCAGGGCCAGCATCGACAGGCACATCGATTGCTGTTGCTTCTGGTTCCTGTGCAGGCGTCGTGTCGGAGATGGCCTCTTCGTGCTGCTCAATTGCAGGCTGCGGGGTAGTCAGGCTGCTTTGCTGCTGTGGCTTGGCAATTGTGGTTTCAGGCACCACAACTTCCGGCATTGGCTGCATTGCTGGGGCCGGTGTCTCAGTTTTCGCGGGTGCGATCGAGGCTGTTGTGCCCTTGTCGATTGCTGGCGTCTCGGTCTTTGCCGTCAATTCTGTCTGCTGGTTTTCTTCGAGGAAGACTGAGCCAACCTGCAAGCCAGCAATGGCAAGCATGATCGCACCGATTGCCAGCAGTATCGGCTTGCGCTGACGGTTAAAGAGACTGCTGATCGATCCCTTCTTTTTGTCGGTATCGCTTTCCTGCTGTGCTTCTAGCTTGCTGGATTCTTCGGCTGCTTGCTGAGCTGCACGACGTGCCACACTGATCAAATCCGCCTTGCGGCTGGTTTCTGTCTTGGCTGTGTCCTGCTGGTTTCGCTCTTCACGAACACGCTTCATAATCGTGTTCAGATCAAGCACGCTGTCATTGTCTGGCTGCACGGAATCGAGCGAAGCGCTGAGTTCCGGTTCCTGGCGTGCTTTTGGCGTAAGCTTTGCAAGCTTTTCGCTTGCCACCGGCGCATCGATTGCCGGGCTGGCTGGCTTGTCTGTCTTCTCTACTGCCACCGATGGGAAAGACTGTGGTGCCGCTGAAAACGGATTAACAACTGGCTTTGTCTTGGCCACTACTGGCTGAGGCAGATGGGGCTGTGTTTCGATCTGCTGTTCCAGATTGGACAGGCGATCAACGACTTTAACCAGCGTTTCATGAACAGCTTCAAAAGTCTTACCGTTACGCTCATCGGCATTGCGGGCAAGTGCTTCGAGTGACTTGATATCATTGGCAAGTTGCGCAGCAATCGCCGTGTCGTTCTGCGAACCATGCTTGAGTACATGCGCAACGGCTGTTTCTGCCGCTTCGCGTGCTGCATCCAGAACAGTTTCACGATTGTCAGCGATGGAGCGCTCGATGGAATCCAGACGCGGCTTCAATTCGGCCAGTTCGGCTGAAGGCTTGTTGAGCTGGCGCGCGATGTTTGCAATCTGGTTTTCCAGACCGCGAATGGCTTCGCGCTCAGCGTGGGCAACTTCTTCAGTCTGTGGGGTCTGCAGCAGGCTCAACGAAATTTGCTGCGAGATGTCGTCGAGACGACCTTCAATCGCATGGAGCATACCGCCTTCGGCGTAATGGCTCGCATATTGCGCATCAAGGCGCTTGGTCAGTTCCTTGAAGCGATTGTCGATCTTATCAAGAACAGCGGGATTTGGTTCATGCGCGAGCTTTTCTGCTGCTGCCAGCTTCTGATCGATAGCGGACAGACGGACTTCAACACTGTGATAATCCGACTGGCTCAAATTCTCCATAACCTTGCCGACCTGATGGGCAAGGAGGTTGATCTGCTGTGCGAGCTGATCAATGGCCTGCTCAGGCAACTGCGATCCTTCGCTGAGTGCATCGATGCGCTGCGAGAGCTCGCCAAGGCGGCGAAACAGTGTGTCCGCATTCTGTTCGGCGACCGAATTATCCAGTTGATGTGTCAGTTCGGTCAGGCGCTGTTCGATGCGTTCAAGACGTAATGTTTCTTCGCGATCTGAATGCGGATGACGATTGGCAGCGATCACAGCCCGGCTTATTTCATCAAGACGGCTGTCGATCTGGCGCAATGTATTGTTTTCCGACCGCGGCGCGCGTGGCTCTTCGCGCATTTCAGCGAAACGGGGAGCAAGGGGCAGAGATGGACGGGCATCGTATTGTTCAGCCCGGTTCTGCTCTTCTGTGAGGCGGCGCAGATGTTCTGCAATCTCCGCAAGGCCGGTGATGTGCTTTTCAGCCTTTGGCTCAGGCGAGCGCGGACGGGGCGCAGCGTTTCCAATATGACCGAGACGCTTTTCCAGTTCCGCCAAAGTGTTGTGCAATTCGTTCATAGCGCTCGACTTCGGCGCGATAGGCGCATGGCGCTCGCGCAAGGCGTTAAGCTCATCAATGATGGAACGTGAACCGGATGCCTGGTGGTTGTTTGCCATGTGAAATCACTTTTCCAAAAATAGAAACAGCCGAGAGCCGAATTCACCAATGAGTCGAAGCCATATTGCTGAGGCTATATTCTTACAAACGTGGTAAACAAGTTATTAAAATCTATTATCGATTGCATAAAAACAGCCTCCTTTGGGGAGGCTGCGATTGTTTTAAGTTTCAGAAAAATAGGGGTTATTCGGCGACAAGTACCGTGCGCGGACGCAAGGTAAGTGCAAGCGCGAGAAACAGCAGGCAGGCAACTGTGACGAAGACCGGGAGGCCGTGAGTCAAATATTGCTGTGCGATGCCTGCAAAGAGCGGGCCGATTAGTGCGCCGACGCCCCACATGAGGCCCATGCTGGCATAAATACCCACAAGCTGCGCGCCTTTGAACTGACTGCCGACAACGCTCAGCATGATTGTGTAAATGCCGACAAATGCGCCACCCCACACAAACAGCAACGTGTAGGTGAGCCATGGCAGGGTGAGGGCCCATGGCCAGATCGCGGCTCCCGCAGCAGACAAGCCTGCAAGGATGATGAGAAGTGTCTGGCGGCTCATGCGGTCGCCCAGAAAGCCGATTGGAATCTGCAATACAATCGCACCGAACATCATCACCGACATAAGCTGTGTCGCCTGATTTTCGCTCCAGCCAAGATCGACGGCATAGAGCGGCAGGAACGACAGTCCAGCCGATTCAATCGCTGCATTGAGTACGGTTGCTGCAAGCGCGACAGGTGCAAGTGCCAGATAATGCAGCGGGCTTCCGTGCGGTTTGTCGGTGATCGGCGGCGCACTAACCTTTGGGTTGGCGATCAATAGCGCTGCAAGAAGGGCAAGGACTGAACCAACGAGATAAGGCAGGAAGCCGCTTGAGCCGACAATCGAGAGAATGAGCGGTCCAAGCGCAAAGCCAAGCGACAAGGCCGCTGTATAGATGCCCATGGTCTTCGAGCGGTTCTCATCGGTGCTCAGCGAGTTGAGCCAGGTTTCAGAAACCACGAACAGGGTTTCAGATGCGGCGCCTAACAGAATACGTAGCGGAAACCACAGCCAGATCAACGGAACTGCGGGAAATAGGCCCAGCAGGACTGCAGCTGCAGCAAGTGCAACTATCACCAGCGACCGCATTCCAAGCCATGCGCTCAGTCGCGGCAAAAGGAATGCCATGCAGAGCACGCCGACGGCGTGCATGGCCGCGTTGGCGCCAATGATTGCTTCGCTGAAGCCCATCTCATCGAGATCAAGCGCAATAAGTGCAGCGCTTAGGCTGTAGGTCAGGCCGAAGATCATCGCAGTGCTGGTGACTGCAGTGCGCGAGAGCATAACGTTGGAAGGAGCGAGTTCTGTGGTCACTGTGATGATCCGGACGAGCTTGATACTGAAAATACTTAGATATCAAGAAGAGTGGGAACTCAACTACTTAGGAAAAATCTTTCAGCATCATCATGAATATTGTTGAATCAATCGTTCTTGGGCTAAAGCTCATATCTGTCGCCAGAGGAGATAAATGTGAGCCAGCTAGCCTATACCACTGTAGCCCGCCGCCCATCGGTGGAGGAATATTTGCATCTTCGTGCGGTGGCTGGCCTTAGTCCCTTCACGAAAGCCGCCGCTGCCAAAGGGCTCGAAGGCACGGTCTATTCTGTACTTGTTTTGCACGATGGCTCTGCAATCGGAATGGGTCGGTTGATCGGGGATGGCGGTTGCTTTTTTCAGGTGGTGGATATTGCCGTTGAGCCGCAATATCAGGGGCGTGGCTTGGGTAAAGCCATCATGAGCGCCATCATGAACTATGCTAATGCCGAACTTCCGTCTTCTGCCTATGTAAGCCTGATTGCTGATGTGCCAGCGAATAAGCTTTATGAGCAATTCGGCTTTAATGAAACTGCGCCACGATCCCTTGGAATGGCTTATCGCGTGAAGTCAGGGGCGTAATCGTCACTTTGCCGATCAGGGGCGCGGTCCGACAACAACATGATTGTTTGATCCTTTTCAATCGTTTATGCCTCACTTATTCGGAGGATCTTATGAAATCTTTATTCACGTCTGCATTTGTTTCGGTTTTGGTTCTCGCATCCAGCTCGGCCTATGCTTTGGATGCTCAGAAAGATTGCTCCACATTGAAGCAGGTCATCAAAGAATCGAAGATAAACTTCAAGAATGTTACAGCTGATGCAGCTCCCCAGGATGTGGATGTTTATCCATCAAAGCTCACATTAACCGGCAGCAATTCTTGCCGTGTTGTTCTGCGCACGAGCGTATCTTCGGTCAGCTGGTCGTGCGTTGTTGAAGATACGACCGTGAAAGCGGTTGCAGCTTTCGTTTCGAAATGCGTGGGCAAGCCTGAAACCCCTGATGCGGCGTATCAGAGGTCTGGCGCTAAAATCTTCCGTTTAAAGCCGCAGGTTCCCGCCGAGATCATTGTTTCGGAACTGGATCGCGGGAATATTGCCCTGCAAGTCAAAGCGCTGCAGAAGAAATAGCATCGGCCGGCCGTGCGAACAGGCGCTCAGGTCTATCGTGTTCAAAGTTGCATTGATGCTTGCCGCGACGTCGCAAGGAATCCGTCGACAAAATCGATGGTTTCGTCACCGCTTCTCAAGCCGAGATGGATGCTTTTCTGAATTCCCGTTTTGCCGATCCTGACGGGGTGAACGCCGAGTGTCTTTGCTTCTTGGCGCACCAGCCAGTTTGGAATGGCGCTGACGCCGCGGCCTGCCGCAACAAGTTGCAGCATCATTTCCGTAGTCTCGACATTTCGATGGTGCCGTGGGCGGCAATTGGCAGGCACCAGAAATTGCGTAAAGACATCAAGCCTTTCTGGTGGTACGGGATAAGTGAATAGGGTTTCTTCCAGCAAATTGGCAGGCTCTGCATTGTCCAGAAGCGATAAAGGATGACCGTCAGGAACGGCAAGCACGAGCTCGTAGTCGAACACCGGCACATAACGGATGCCAGAGGTCTCAATCGGATCTGGCGTAATCAGAATGTCGATTTCGTATCCCGTCAATGCTGCAACGCCGCCGGATGCAAATGATGTCGTTAGTTCCAGATCAACATCCGGCCATTCCACCAGGAAAGGCTTTGTTACACCCATGAGCCATTGATGGCAGGGATGACATTCCATCCCAATCCTGAGGGAACCTCGCTGCCCGTAGCGATAATCTGATAAGACATCCTCCGCCCGTTCGATCTGCGGCAGAATGCGGTGTGCGAGTGTCACAATATAGCGTCCAGCCTCGGTGAGACGAAGATTGCGGCCATCCTTCTCCCACATGGCTACGCCATAGCGTTCTTCTAGCTTACGGATGGTGTGACTAAGCGCCGACTGTGTAACGTTCAGCTTTTCCGCCGCCGCCGTCAGGCTTCCCATGCGATCAACTTCGCGCAGGATTGACAGATGTTGTCTGTCCAGCATGATTATTTCCGCCTTCACTCATCTGTACTTGTCACCAGTACAGCCATCAAATTTCAGCTGGGCGGTGAAATGGCGCAGAAACGACGGCACGGAATACCGGTCGCGAAAGCGGCACTCCGGGACACCCCGCCCGTGAACGTTATCTGACGTGGCAGGTCTCCTGGCTCACGGGTAATCGCTCTTGTCCGTCTTCCCGGGGTAGACCCAGTGACAAAATTGGACGTTTGCTAACCGCTTACAGTTGCGGGGGCAGCTCCGGCGTTTGACCGAATTCCCTCTTAGCTACGGATTTAAATCCGCAGAACCACGACAGTGAACCAATGTCCTATGCCAACTGTCCGGTCAAGCCTTTCGGCCATGGCTCATAACAATTGCGTCACGCATTCATATCCGGGTGCGGTGTTCTGTCAAAGTCGGCCTAATCTGCCAACTTATGAACGTGGCTCATGCTTGTATGAAATGAAATCAATTTTAATCGTTCAACGCCTTCGGCATAAGAGGTTTAACGCTCTTATCCGAAGTCCGTATCAATACAGACTTTGCAGAAGGCCTGAGCAGAAATAAAAACTAAAGAAAGCAAAGACATCAAAGTGAATTTAAATCATAGATTGGGATGTCATGTCGCGATGAATAGAGATTTTACATTCAACATTAAGAGTATTTGCTTTGATGAGGATTACCATCCCTCAGAAAATACTCGTATCACGACCAATTTTGCTAATTTGGCGAGAGGTGACAATCGCCAAGAGAACCTGCGCAATGCACTCAGGATGATTGACAATCGTTTCAACGCTCTGGCGCATTGGGATAACCCGGAAGGCAATCGGTATTCGGTCGAACTGGAAATCATTTCGGTTGAAATGAATATTGGAGCTGAAAGCAAGAACGATGCTTTCCCGGTGATTGAAATACTGAAAACCAATATCATGGATCGCAAGACCGGCGAGCGCATCGAGGGCATTGTCGGGAATAACTTCTCGTCCTACGTGCGAGATTACGACTTCAGCGTATTATTGCCAGAGCATAATAAGAATCGGCTTGAATTCAGCACGCCTGATAACTTCGGAGAATTGCATGGGAACCTCTTTAAATGTTTCCTGAATTCAAATGCTTATAAAGAGAGCTTCAGTAAGCCGCCTGTAATATGTCTGAGTGCTTCAAGCAGCAAGACCTATCGTCGAACTGAAAATCAGCACCCCGTCTTAGGGGTTGAATATGAGCAGAACGAGTTCTCTTCGACTGATCAGTATTTCAAAAAAATGGGATTGGAGGTTCGATTTTTCATGCCTCCGAATAGCGTTGCGCCTTTGGCCTTCTATTTTATCGGCGATTTGCTTGCCGATTATACCAATCTTGAGCTGATCGGAACCATCAGTACGATGGAGACTTTCCAGAAGATCTATCGGCCAGAGATTTACAACGCCAACTCTGCGGCGGGTGCCTGCTATCAACCGGATTTGAAGCATCAGGACTATTCGCTCACACGCATTGTCTACGACCGCGAAGAGCGTAGCCGGTTGGCTGTCGAACAGGGCAAGTTTGCGGACGAGCACTTCATCAAACCATACAAGACCATTCTTGAGGAATGGTTTGCCAATAGCGTTCATTGACGAACCAAAACACAAGGTTGCCTAGAATGAAACCATTGTTGCCCACCTCAACGGCTGGCAGCTTGCCAAAACCAATCTGGCTTGCACAACCCGAGAAACTTTGGTCACCCTGGAAATTGCAGGATGAGGAATTAGCTGCTGGCAAACAGGACGCTCTGCGTTTGTCGCTGGACGACCAACAACAGGCAGGCATTGATATTGTCAGCGACGGCGAGCAGACGCGCCAACATTTTGTCACGACCTTCATTGAGCATCTCAGCGGTGTCGACTTCGAGAAGCGCGAGACCGTCCGAATTCGCAATCGTTATGACGCAAGTGTGCCGACAGTTGTCGGCGCCATCTCACGTCCAAAACCTGTTTTTGTCGAAGATGCCAAATTCTTGCGTCAGCAGACGAAGCAGCCCATCAAATGGGCTTTGCCGGGTCCCATGACCATGATTGATACGCTCTATGATGCTCATTATAAAAGCCGCGAAAAGCTGGCCTGGGAATTTGCCAAAGTCCTCAATGAAGAAGCCAAGGAGTTGGAGGCTGCTGGTGTCGATATCATCCAGTTCGACGAGCCGGCATTCAATGTTTTCTTCGATGAGGTAAACGACTGGGGCGTTGCAACGCTGGAAAAAGCAATGGAGGGACTTCAGTGTGAAACTGCTGTCCATATTTGCTATGGCTACGGTATCAAAGCCAATACCGACTGGAAGCAAACTCTCGGATCAGAGTGGAGGCAGTATGAAGAAACCTTCCCAAAACTGCAGAAATCCAGTGTCGATCTGATCTCTCTCGAATGCCATAATTCGCATGTTCCAATCGACTTGATCGAACTCATTCGAGGTAAAAAGGTTATGGTCGGGGCTATTGATGTGGCCGATAACGCGATCGAGACCCCTGAGGAAGTTGCCAATACTCTGCGGAAAGCACTGCAATTCGTGGATGCCGACAAGCTCTATCCCTGCACGAACTGTGGAATGGCGCCTTTGTCTCGTCGGGTGGCAACGGGCAAGCTGAAGGCTTTAACTGCGGGTGCTGAAATTATCAGAAGAGAGCTTTCGGCTTAGTTGTGGCTGGGCAGCAGGAGGCCGACATGAATATGGCGGAACGCCGGTTCAACATTGTAGATAAAGCCACGTTTCGTAATGGCATGTCACGGCTGGGTTCGGCGGTAAGTGTCACCAGCACAAAGTTCGGCGGGAAGCGTTACGGCTTTACCGCCTCCGCTGTCTGCAGTGTCAGCGACACTCCAGCGACACTGCTTGTCTGCCTTAATCGGGAGAGCTCGTGTTTTCATGCCTTTGAGAACGCGCGCTATTTCTGCGTCAACACACTGATGCCCGGCCAGGAGGACATCTCGAACCATTTCGGTGGTAAGACGTCGGTGGAGGACCGGTTCGCCTATGGAGAATGGGTGGAGGGGCTCACTGGAGTTCCGGTCCTTGCCAGTGCTTCGGTCAGCTTCGAGTGCGAACTAACAAATGCCGTCGATGAGGCCACACACCGCATCCTTTTTGGACGTGTAATCGATATTCGTGAGAATGAAAAACAAGCGGCGCTGCTCTATTGTATGCGTCGCTACCTCAGTATTTAGGCAATCAACCTACCTTCACTCCAGAACGGTCAAAGGGCAGATCGTTTACAAACAGGTGTCGCGACATTGAGATCAGTTGACCAGCGGCGCTTGCATCACTAACCGCTGCCCGCTTCAATTAAGATACTGCCGAAACAAACTCCGACGCGCGATCAGCTTGGGAATAACATTCCCGCAAGCATGGAAACCAGTTCAGACCATCTGGCAGCAATATCGAGCCTCGTTCAGTATGCCAGACTCCGTTATCCTCGATTGCGCATTGCTCCTTGATCATCGGCGGGTGAACAAGTTTCCTATTTTAAGAATCCTTGCAAATTTTGACGAAATGGCCTGCAGAAGAGGACGCTTCTGGCCCATGATTAGATTCACAATTTGGCAGAACCATCACAACGAATGGCCCACCAAAGCGCAAGATTAGCCCGATAGACGTCTATAATTCACCGAAAACCGGCAGCGCACAAACAAGTGTAATTTTTGACGTTTACGGAAACGTCAAAGTGCGCTAGTTTCGGCTCGGAATTGGAGTCTCGTCATCAATTTCAGAGCGGCGAGAGCTTCAAAAGCAGCAAAACTGGCTGGTTTTTTGAATTTTTAACCCCATTTTTGTTGCGAAGGGCATGATGTCACGCATTTGAGCATTTGCTGTGACAATCATTCTGAAAGCATATCTTCCTTGGAGGGGAAGCCCGTCCGGGGATCGCGATATGCGAGAGAATAAAACTAAAGCGCGCCGCGCTTTAGACACAGGTGGGAGCCTGTTCCGCTTCATGCGGAGCCGAGCGGGTAATTGATTTGGAGGATTTCGATGCCGAGCTATCGCGCGCCAGTTGAGGATACAAATTTCGTTCTCAATGACGTTCTGAATTATCAGCGTTATAACAATCTGCCGGGTTTTGCCGATGCATCGCCCGATGTCGTCGAGGCGATCTTGTCCGAAGGCGCGAAGCTTGCCGAAGGCACGCTGTTTCCTGTCAATCATACCGGGGATCAGGAAGGCTGCGCCCGCGCATCTGATGGTTCTGTGAAGACGCCGAAGGGTTTCAAAGCAGCCTATGATCAGTATCGCGAAGGCGGATGGCTTGGTCTTGCGGTGCCGGAACAATATGGCGGGCAGGGGCTTCCATATCTGCTGCATACAGCCGTTGGCGAATATATGTCCTCTGCCAATATGGCGCTCACTATGTATCCGGGTCTGACACAGGGCGCGATTGCCGCGATCCTCACCCACGGTACGGATGAGCAGAAAGACACCTATCTGCCAAAGATGGTGGAAGGCACATGGACCGGCACCATGAACCTGACCGAGCCGCATTGCGGTACGGATCTGGGTTTGCTGCGTTCAACGGCGACACCACAGGAAGATGGTTCTTACAAGATTTCCGGCCAGAAGATTTTCATCTCGGCTGGCGAACATGATATGTCGGAAAACATCATCCATCTGGTGCTGGCGCGTATCGATGGTGCACCGGAAGGTGTGAAGGGCATTTCGCTGTTCATCGTGCCGAAGTTTATTCTGGATGCCGATGGCAATCCGGGTGAGCGCAATGGCGTGTCCTGTGGTTCCATCGAAGAAAAGATGGGCATCCACGGCAATGCAACTTGCGTGATGAACTATGACGATGCGACTGGCTTCCTGATTGGCGAGGCACACAAAGGCCTGCGCGCCATGTTCACCATGATGAATGAAGCGCGTCTCGGTGTAGCTTTGCAGGGGCTTTCGATTGCCGAAACTGCTTATCAGAACGCCGCGATCTATGCGCGTGAGCGTATTCAGGGCCGTGCGCTTTCAGGTGCCGCGGCACCTGACAAGAAGGCTGATCCGATCATCGTGCATCCGGATATCCGTCGTAATCTCATGAATATTCGCGCTTTCAACGAAGCTGGTCGCGCGCTCATTCTGTGGACGGCATTGAACTCCGATATTGCCCATCGCTCTGGCGATGAAGCAGAGCGTCAGGCGGCTGACGATCTGGTTGGCCTGCTGACGCCGGTGCTGAAAGGTGTTCTGACCGACAAGGGCTTTGAACATGCTGTCATGGCGCAGCAGGTGTTCGGCGGTCACGGCTATATCGAAGAACATGGCATGAGCCAATATGTGCGCGATGCGCGTATTGCCATGATCTATGAAGGTGCCAACGGCATTCAGGCGCTTGATCTGGTTGGCCGCAAGCTGGCACTGAATGGTGGCCGTGCGATCACTGCTTTCTTCAAGGAAGTGGGCGAGTTCTGCGAAACTAATCGCGAAAATGAAAAGCTCTCATTCTTCACCAAGCATCTTAAGAAGGGCGTCAACGATCTTCAGGCCGCAACCATGTGGCTGATGCAGAACGCGATGGCAAAGCCAGACAATGCCGGTGCAGCATCGAACGATTACATGCATCTGTTTGGTCTGGTGGCGCTTGGTTACATGTGGGCGCGCATGGCGAAGGTTGCGGAAGAAAAGCTGGCATCGGGCGAAGGCAACAAGGCCTATCTTGAAGCAAAGCTTGTCACGGCGCGCTATTATTTCGAGCGGATCATGCCGGAAAGTGTGGCCCATCTCGCGCGCATCCAGTCGGGTGCGGATAGCATGATGGCGCTTAACGCAGACGCATTTTGATTTAGAGATCAGGCTAAGTTTTCGAACTTAGCGGGAAGGAGCAAAAATGGCTGAGGCTTATATTTACGATCACGTCCGCACACCGCGCGGACGTGGCAAGAAAGACGGTAGCCTGCATGAAGTGCCTGCCGTTCGTCTGGGCGCGAAGGTTCTTGAATCCTTGCGCGACCGCAACGGCATCGACACGGCAAAGGTCGATGACATTATTTTCGGCTGCGTCGACCCTGTCGGCGAAGCGGGTGCTGTTATTCCACGCTCATCGGCTTTTGAAGCTGGCTACGACTTCAAGGCGCCGGGAATGCAGATTTCGCGTTTCTGCGCATCTGGTCTCGATGCCATCAATCTCGCTGCTGCCAAGGTTGCGTTCGGTGCCGACGATCTGGTGATTGCTGGTGGCGTTGAAAGCATGTCCCGCGTTGGCATGGGCATGTCGGGCGGTGCCTGGTACATGGATCCATCGGTCGGCTTTCCGGGCTTTTTCATGCCACAGGGCGTCTCCGCCGATCTGATTGCCACGAAATACGGTTTCTCGCGCGATGATGTGGATGCCTATGCAGTAGAAAGCCAGAAGCGCGCCGCCAAGTCGTGGGAAAAGGGCTATTTCAAGAATTCGGTCATTCCGATCAAGGATCAGAACGGCCTCACCATTCTCGACCATGACGAGCATATGCGCCCCGGCACCGATATGCAGGCGCTTGGCCAGCTCAACCCATCCTTCGTGATGCCCGGCGAAATGGGCGGCTTCAATGCCGTTGGTATTCAGGCGCATCCAGAAGTCGAAACCATCAATCACGTTCACCATGCTGGTAACTCGTCTGGTATCGTTGATGGCGCAGCAGGCGTTCTCGTTGGCTCGAAGAAGGCTGGCAAAGCCTTTGATATCAAGCCGCGCGCGCGTATCCGTGCTTTTGCCAATATCGGTTCTGAACCAGCGCTTATGCTGACCGGCCCGGTTGATGTAACGGAAAAGCTTCTGAAACAGGCGAAGATGAAGCTCTCGGACATCGATCTGTTCGAGCTGAACGAAGCCTTCGCTGCCGTGGTTCTGCGTTACATGCAGGCTTTTGACATTCCGCACGACAAGATCAACGTCAATGGCGGCGCGATTGCGCTTGGCCATCCGCTGGGTGCAACCGGTGCCATGATCCTCGGCACGGTGCTGGATGAATTGGAACGCCGCGACCTCAACGTGGCACTGGTCACTTTGTGCATCGGTGCCGGCATGGGTACGGCCACGATCATCGAGCGCGTGTAAGGGGAGGAGGCGAATAATGGCTTATGTAAATTTCAAAGTTAAAACCGACACAGATGGCATCGCTCTCGTCACATGGGACATGCCTGAAAAGTCGATGAATGTTTTCACCGTTGAGGCGATGCAGGAACTGAACGCCATCATCGACGCGACGTCTGCCGACGAAAAGGTTAAGGGCGTGGTCATCACGTCGGGAAAAGACACGTTCTCCGGTGGTGCTGACCTGACCATGCTCGAAGGCATGTTCAAGGAATTCCAGAAGCAAAAGGCAAAGGACAAGCAGGCTGCTGTCCAGTCACTGTTCGACAATGTAGGCCGGATGGGCGGACTGTTCCGCAAGCTGGAAACCTCGGGCAAGCCATGGGTTTCGGCCATCAATGGCACTTGCATGGGTGGGGCATTTGAAATGTCGCTCGCTTGTCATGCTCGTGTTGCATCCGATGCACCGGGTGTGAAGATGGGCCTGCCGGAAGTAAAAGTCGGCTTGTTTCCGGGTGCTGGCGGCACGCAGCGCGTTCCACGCCTTGCCAATCAGCAGGACGCTTTGCAGATGATGACGACCGGTTCAAGCCTGACGGCGCAGCGCGCCAAGGCGATGGGGCTTGTTACCGAAGTAGCACCTGCCAAGAAGCTCGTTGAAACTGCCAAGAAGCTCATCAAGGGTGGTCTTAAGCCAGTTCAGCCATGGGATGAAAAGGGCTTCAAGCTGCCGGGCGGCGCGATCTATTCGGCTGCTGGTGCAAATCTCTGGCCTGCTGCAACCGCCATTCTGCGTCGCGAAACCTCCGGCAATTATCCGGCGGCACTCGCTATCCTGAAATCGGTTTATGAAGGCCTTCTGGTCCCATTCGATACCGGTCTTAAGATCGAACAGCGCTACTTCACCGAAATCCTTCAGACGACCGAAGCGGGCATGATGATCCGTTCGCTCTTCGTGTCGTTGCAGGAATTGAACAAGGGCGCACGTCGCCCGGTTGAAGAAAAGCCAACCAAGTTCAAGAAGATCGGCGTCATTGGCGCGGGCTTCATGGGTGCAGGCATTGCCTATGTGACGGCCAAGGCTGGCATTCCGGTGGTGCTGATCGACCGCGATCAGGAATCTGCCGATAAGGGCAAGGCGCACGCTGCCGACCTCATCACCAAGGAAATGCAGAAAGGCCGCGCGACGGAAGCCGACAAGGAAAAGCTCCTGTCGCTCATCACGGCCACGCCTGACTATGCACTGCTCGAAGGGGCCGATCTGGTGATCGAAGCTGTGTTTGAGGACCGCGAAGTCAAGCGTGTGGCGACCGAAAAGGCTGAGGAAGTGCTGAAAACTTCTGCGGTCTTTGCGTCCAATACCTCGACCTTGCCAATCACTGGCCTTGCGAAAGTCTCCAAGCGTCCGAAGAATTTCATCGGCATCCACTTCTTCTCGCCGGTCGACAAGATGATGCTGGTCGAAGTGATCCTCGGCAAGAAGACGTCCGACAAGGCATTGGCCGTAGCCCTTGATTATGTTCGTGCGATCAAGAAGACACCGATTGTCGTTAACGACACGCGTGGTTTCTACGTCAATCGTTGCGTGCTGCGCTATATGTCGGAAGCCTACAACATGCTTGTTGAAGGTGTTCCGGCTGCGATGATCGAAAATGCCGCGCGTATGGCCGGTATGCCGGTTGGTCCGCTTGCGCTCAACGACGAAACCGCCATCGACCTTTCGCAGAAGATCCTCAAGGCAACACTTGCCGATCTTGGTGAAAAGGCTGTTGATCCGCGTCATGTGGAACTGGTGGACAAGCTCGTCAATGAGTTTGACCGTAAGGGCCGCAAGAACGGCAAGGGCTTCTACGAATATCCAGCCAAGCCTGCCAAGAAGCATCTCTGGGCCGGTCTGAAAGACCTCTATCCGCAGCAGAACCCTGATAAAATTGACGTGAAGGAGCTGAAAGAGCGCTTCCTCGTGACGATCGCTCTGGAAGCTGCACGCGTGATGGAAGAGGGTATCGTTACCGACCCGCGTGAAGCCGATGTCGGCTCCATTCTGGCCTTTGGTTTTGCACCTTATACCGGCGGCACGTTGTCTTATATCGATGGCATGGGAGCGAAGAAATTCGTCAAACTTGCCAAGGAGTTGCAGCGCAAATACGGTCAGCAGTTCAAGGCACCGAAGCTACTTGTCGATATGGCAGAGAATGGCGAAAGCTTCTATCAGCGCTTCAACCCATATAAGGGCGAGGCCAAGAAAGCAGCCTGATCTGCGGTCACATTAGCTATTAAAAATACGCGCGGCATTCGGATGTCGCGCGTTTTTATTTATGAATAAGAAAATTTTCCCTGTAAAATAGCACATCTTGCGTAAAATCAGGTTTTCGGCTAGGTTTGGCACAATATAGGATGGATGATTAGGTTTAAAATCCTCTTTGGCGGGTTATAGCAATGTTTTCTCATGATAGCGTATGGGCTGCGATCGATGCCTTGGCAGAACGCAATTCTTTAAGTGCGTCCGGTCTTGCGCGCCGTGCAGGGCTTGATCCGACCACGTTCAATAAATCCAAGCGCTATGCTTCTGATGGACGCGCACGCTGGCCATCGACGGAATCGCTGGCTAAAGTCATGGAAGCGACCGGCGCGACATTCGATGAGTTGACCCGGCTCATTCGTGGCGAAGCCTCGACTCCTAATTATGGTGACTATTTGCAGGAGCCGAGCGCTATTCCTCTGCTTGGCATGGCAGAAGCGGGCGGGGGTGGCTATTTCGATGATGCTGGTTTCCCTGCAGGCCAAGGCTGGGATGTCGTGCAGTTTCCAGCCGCACCCACCGATAATGTTTATGCGCTGGAAGTTTCTGGCGACTCCATGTTGCCGCTTTATCGTGATGGCGATACGCTGGTCGTAGCACCCAATGCACCGGTTCGCCGCGGCGACCGCGTGGTTGTTCGTACCAAAGACGGAGAGGTTATGGCTAAAATCCTGCATCGCCAGACGCCGCGTACGATTGAACTTCACTCGTTCAATCCAGAATTTCCAAACCGTTCCTTTGAGACCAAGGATGTCGAGTGGATCGCCCGTATTCTATGGGCGAGTCAGTAATGGCAAAACAGCAGACAAAGAGCCATGCACGCATTGTTTTTGGTGTTTTCGCAGGCATAACCGGGGCCATTCTTGTGGCCGCATTTGTCGCGCCGTTTTATGGCGCGCTTGACCGCCCGGTCACTGTTGTCGAAAGTGGTGACGGTCAAAGCAAACCGGAAGCGGGTTCGGGCAATGGAATTGTTGTCGAGCAGTTCGATTATAATGAGCCTGATAAAGACACAGGAGCAGAGAATCCTGCGGCGCCGGAGACACCGGCTCCAGAAGCTGCGCCAAACACTAATGAGCAGAACTCTGCCAGTCAGAGTGGTCAAAGCGGATCGCAGCAGAATGGACTAGAGCGCGAACCTGCGCGCCCACCTCTGAGTGATCTGGGGCTGGCCTCAACGCCAAAACCACCAGAGCCGCCAGCACCTGCCGCATCTGTAGACGAGGGCGAGCCGATGCAGCTTTTGCAGCGTCCTGTTGCAATTGCCGCGGGTAAGCTCGAGAGCCAGGGCAGGACTGTTGATCTGCAGGGTATAGAACCCATGCCAATTGAACAAACCTGTCAGTCGTCATCTGGCGAAAGCTGGCTTTGTGGCATGCAGGCGCGCACGGCGTTTCGGCAATGGTTGCGGGCGCGTGCAGTCATGTGTCGTTTGCCACAAAATGACAGTGGTGCTGCTGTTTCAACGCAGTGCAGTGTTGGCAATGAAGATCCCGCACAGTGGTTGGTTGCCAATGGTTGGGCGAAAGCTGTCGCGGGCGGTGCCTATCAGGAAGCAGGGCAAAAAGCCGAAGATAATCGTTTGGGTATCTTCGGGAACAAGCCTGATGCATCCCTTCAAAGTCTGGAGCCTGATAATGGTGGAGCGTTGGAGAATCCTTCTCCACTCGCGCCACAGACGGAACCAGTGCCGACTTCGCCGTCACCACAGCAAGGCGAGTTTCCTCCAGCGCCTACGGCACCCGCTCCAGCAAACTGAGTTATAGCTTTGCCGGCAGAAGTGCGAAGCGCCTCCGCAAGGAAATCAGTTCGCCGGACTGATTTCTTTTCCTGCTGCTTCTGAAGCCTGAGATCAGCTTATGTCCCGACCACGGCTTTCTGATCCTGTCTCAAAGGCTTCTTGAGTGGGATCGTGATCACAACGAGACATGAGATAACAAGTACCACGCCAAACCAACCCATCAGCGGCAAACGCTCGCCTACAATGATTATGGCCAGTATCGCAGCGACTACCGGTTCGATCAGTGTGATAGTTGTCGCCATGCTGGCCGGAATACGCGCAAGACCGATCCCAAAGCAGACGTAGCCAAGAAACATTGGCACAATAGCCATATAGATGCCGACTGCTGCATTGTTCCATGACGCCAGAAACGGGCCGCCAGCCACGATCAAAACCGGCATAAGCAATAATCCGCCAAGCCCGAATGTAGCGCCCATGGCGACAGAGGATCGAACTCCATTGAGCATTGTGCGGCGCGCAGTCCATGAATAAAGCGCATATGTGAGGCCACCAAGAAGTCCCAGACAAATGCCTGTAATAACGGAGCTATTTGTTTCTATAGCTGCATGGTCTGCACCTTCTGCGACCGTAATCAACACGATCCCGGCAAGCCCAATCAGCGCGCCAAGCAGCCATTGGCGCGAGAGTCGCGCACCGTCGAACAGATATTCGATGAGAGCGGAAAGCAGCGGTGCTGAGCCGATGGTGACGACCGTTCCGATTGTAACACCAGCCATCCGCATGGATGCGTAAAAAGCCAGTGGGTAAATGGCAACTGCAAGCCCGCCTAAAACGAGAAGCCCCCATTGCTTATTCAGAAGGGACAAGCTGCGCACAATCCCGCGCCCGGCGAGTAGAGCTTGTAACAAGCCTCCGATCCCCATAGCTGCGGCACCGATTGCGACCGCACTGACTTCGGGCGCGAAAGTGGCAGCAGTGCCGGTCGTTCCCCATACAACGGATGAGAAGAGAACGGCAGACACACCAATTGTGTAATCACGGGATGAATTGCTCACAATGCCTCCAGCATATCAGAGACGATTGCACGGGCATCTTGAACGCAGCCGCTATTACCTTCGAGACCTGCCCTTGAGATTGATCCCTCAAGCAGAAAAGACATATGTCTTGCGAGTGCAGCAGCATGATCGGGGGCGTCGGGCAGAAGCTCTGTCAAATGCGTGACGAGTAGCGCCTCAACCTCTCTTTTGTGATGTTTGACTGCCTGCCGCCCAATATCGTCTGCGGCTAGTTCTGCCGCAGCATTGAGCAGGCCGCAGCCGCGAAAGCCGCGTTCATATTCATGCTCGGCATGGTCCTGATAGGCGTCAAAAACGGCAAGAACTCTGCCTTTGGCCGTCGCCGCATGTTCCAATCGTGCATGATAAAGGCCTAACCATTCGGCATGTCGTGCTTCGAGATACTGGTTTACCAGATCAGCTTTCGAGGCGAAGTTGTTGTAAAGGCTCTTCTTTGCTACGCCCGCTCTTTCAACAATTGCGTCGATGCCGGTGCCACCGACACCGTTATTATAAAAAAGAACGGCTGCGGCTTTGAGCAGCTTGTCGCGCGCGCTATCCGATGGAGCTTTTTCGATACTCATAGTCCTGCCTCGTTAGTAGTTAGGTCGTACTACCTACTAACGAGGGTTGAGTCAACGGAGCTGATTTTGACCAAGGGCAAACGCGTCGAGCGCCATCCGCATTTCATTCGTTGAGAGCGGGCCGCCATGGCCTTCCGTTTCGATAACGCGCAGCCGACTTGCAGGCCATGCTTGATGGAGCCTCCACGCGGTTATCGCCGGGCCGCTGAAATCTCTGCGTCCGCAAATCAGTGCGGCCGGAATATGTGCGATCCGGTCCATATTCGCCAGAATTTCAGCGCCGTTGCGAAGGAAACCATCATTTGCCCAGTAATGCGTAACCAGCGTTGCGAAGGCGAGGCCTTGCAGATCATCGAAACGGCTTTCGATTGGCGTCCAATTGGGATCAAGCGAGATATGCGTCGATTCCCATGCGTTCCAATCCTGCGCGGCCTGCAAGCGTTCTTCCAGACTGCCATTGGCAAGCCGTCTCGCATAGGCCTCAACAACCCGCTCACCCGCGCACCTTGAAGAGGCTTTCTCGAACTGTTCCCATTCTTCCGGAAAAAGGCATCCAACGCCTTCGGTGATCCAGTTCACTTCCTCACGGCTCGTGGTCGTGACGGCGACGAGTGCCAATTCAGTCACCCTGTCGGGATGCGCTTGTGCGTAGGCGAGCGCAAGCGTAGCACCCCATGATGAACCTGCGACCAACCAAGCATTGACGCGAAGATGATTTCTGACTGTTTCAATATCTTCAATCAGCGTCTGGGTCGTATTGAGATGAAGCTGGTCGAGATCATCAATCACCAGCGGGCGACTGCGCCCGCAACCGCGTTGGTCTATGCCGATGATAAGGTATTTTTCGGGATTAAAGCGCTGCCGATAGCTGCCCGTGCGCAAGCCGCTTCCCGGTCCGCCATGAAGATAAAGCGCTGGCTTTCCTTCCGGATTGCCCGATGCCTCCCAATAGATTTCATTGCCGTTTGATACAGCCAGCAAGCCTTTGGCGAAGGGTTCGCATTGGGGGTAGATCATTTCTGCTCCGGCTAGAGCGGTTCGCATTTAATCGTAGTCATTGCGCTCGCTCTATCTCTATATTTTTGCGCATGTCGTTTCCGAAAAACCGGTTCCCACTTTTCCGCGACATGCTTAAAGACCGGGCATAAAAAAAGCCTCACCCGGTACGATTCCGGGTGAGGCTTCTCATAAAAATATCAAGCGCTTATGACAAGGTGCCAGCAAGAGCCTTCTGAATGAGTGCGCGAGTTTCATCGATGCCATAGAGGGCAACGAATGAACCAAAGCGTGGGCCGCGTTCCTGACCGATCAGCACTTCATAGAGCATCTGGAAGAAGGAAACCGATACGCCGGGGCCGCCTTCAGGGCTCTTCTTGGTGTGATCCTGATAACGCTCGATTGCACGGGCAACGTCCAGAATGGCATTCTGAATGTCAGTGCCATCAGTACCGGCAGGCAGCGTTGCAAGCTTGGCATCAAGGCCTTCAAGTGCTGCGCGTTCCACATCGTCAGGGGTGCGGAACTGCTTGGTCGGCTTGACGAAATCATTGAAGTAGCAGATTGCATAGCCAACGAGCGCGTCGAGTTCCGGATTATTTTCCGGCGTAACACCCGGCACATGGCGCGAGATGAAGCCCCAGAGAACGCTTGGGTTTTCTGCATT
Source organism: Brucella sp. (assembly GCF_032066345.1). NCBI lineage: Bacteria > Pseudomonadati > Pseudomonadota > Alphaproteobacteria > Hyphomicrobiales > Brucellaceae > Brucella > Brucella sp. Next base: position 264,599 of record NZ_DAMBKZ010000004.1, on the reverse strand, counting down.
GGACGCGCTCACCAGATTGAGCATCAGCGCGAATGTAACCGGCAGTTCAACCTTTGGCGGGTTGCCGTAATGGATGTGCCAGACCGGATTGTTCAGACGGTCTTTCCACTCCTGACGGTTATAAGCCGAGAGATAGGTGAAATATTCGTCCACGGCCTTCGGGATCACGTCGAAATAGAGCTTCTTCGCGGTCTTTGGCTTCTGGAAGTTGTAAAGCGCAAGGCTTTCAGTTGGCGCATAGGCCAGCCATTCGTCAATTGCGATGCCGTTGCCCTTTGACTTCGAAATCTTCTGGCCGATCTGGTCGAGGAAGAGTTCGTAGACGAAATGCTCTGGCGCGCGGCCACCAAGGATTTCGCAGATGCGGTCGTAAATGCCCGCATTGGTCTGGTGATCCTTGCCGAACATTTCAAAGTCGACGCCAAGCGCTGCCCAGCGCATACCGAAATCCGGTTTCCATTGCAGCTTCACATTGCCACCGGTGACGGAAAGCGTGGTTTCAACGCCGTCTTCATCGTCAAAAGTGATGGTGCCAGCCTTGGCATCGACGCTCTTCATCGGCACGTAGAGCACGCGGCCAGACTTCGGCGAGATCGGCAGGAACGGGCTGTAGGTCGCCTGACGCTCTTCACCAAGTGTAGGCAGCATCACCTTCATGATGTCGTCATAGCGCTCGACAGCTTTCAGCAGCACTGCATCGAACTTGCCGGACTTGTAGTACTCGGTTGCGCTCGCAAATTCGTAATCAAAGCCGAAAGTATCCAGGAATCGGCAGAGCATTGCGTTATTATGTTCGGCAAAGCTCTTGTACTCGCCACCAAATGGGTTTGGCACGGCTGAAAGCGGCAGTTGCAGATATGGCTCAAGGGCTGCCTTGTCCGGAACATTGTCCGGGATCTTGCGCATCCCGTCGAGATCGTCCGAGAAGCAGATCAGGCGCGTCTTGACCTTGTCTTCCGTCAGAATGCGGAAAGCGTGGCGGACCATCGAAGTGCGTGCGACTTCGCCGAACGTACCGATATGCGGCAGGCCGGATGGACCATAGCCGGTTTCGAAGATCACGGTTTCAGGGAAACCGGTCTTCTCATAGCGCTTGAGGATTTTCTTTGCCTCTTCAAAAGGCCACGATTTCGCTTCCGCAGCCGCCGCGGTCAGTTCCGGGGTCAGCGTAATTTCGGGAAGACGGTGCGAAGTCATGATTTTATCCTGATGTCCTGTGAAGGGCTTTATTTGTTGAAATCTTTTACACTGAAACGTGTCATTGCTCTATGGCGCGGTGGAACTCACACGTCAATCTTTGCCGCGGCAATTCCGACCGAATTTCCTTGCGCAAGTCTTACAGGCTCCCTAATTTTCTTCAAAATTAGCCGAAACTATGATTCCGGTTGAACGATGCAGGAGCATTCGATGAAAAACATTTCACCTCAGGACGCACTCGTTTACATCATGGTGACGACTTCCGCCGCAGATACAACCATGACTGATGCAGAGCTGGCGTCGATCAGCAATGTGGTGTCGCGCCTTCCAGTTTTTCAGGGCTTTGATGCTGCGAGATTGCCAAAGCTGGCGAGTGATTGCCTCGAAATGCTTTCTTATGACGACGGCCTGGAACGAATTCTAGATCTTGCGCATGATGCAATGCCGGAAAAGCTTTACGACACAGCCTATGCACTGGCGGTTGAAGTGGCTGCGGCTGACCTGCATGTCGAGCAGGAAGAGCTTGAGTTTCTTCAGATGCTTCGTGATCGCTGGGCGCTGGATGAGCTGACTGTTGCAGCCATTGAACGCAGTGCGCGTGTGCGTTTCCGCAAGCTTTGAATTAGAGATTGTGATTGAAAACGGGCGGGGTAAATCCCGCCCGCAGCATAAGTTAGTCTGGCTTAGCAGACGACAGGAACGCGCCGTGCTTTGCGCCATTCAAGTGCTGTCCGCATCATATGAGCAGCTTCGGCGAATGTGGCATTGTCTTTCCAGCGTTCCGTGTGAATCAGATTTGACGGAACGATATCCCTCAATGCTTCAAGCGTATGGCGAGGGACTGTATCGGTGCAGCGCCACAAGCGACGGAAAACGACGCTGATACGCGTGATCTTACCATTGATTGCTACGACTGGTTCGGCCGTTTCAAGGTTCCAGTCTTCATAAGCATCCACTGCGTCCTGAAATGCGTGATGCAAATAGATCGGTGCATGACCGTCATGAAGTGGGGGCAGCAAACTAGACATTTCTGTTTCCTCTCTTCCAATGGTGGTTCAGCTACAGGCACTTACGGAACTTTAGAGCGTCGTTCGCCCTCCTGGGCGGATAAAGGTTGCTCTAATACTCTCACACAGGACTCCGCAAATGCGGTTCAAAAGAGCTGATCTCGGCTCTTCAACTGTGTGCCGTATCAATTTCTCCTCACGAAATACGACAACACATAATTAACCATGATCTATGCAAGGACGGGTGTTTGGCAAGGAGAAAATTTCTTTAAACGCGCCGGAAGGGGAAAATCAGTTCGCTTCCCATAAGATGGTCAACATTGCTTTTGACCGCAGTTTTGTGGGATTTTCGGGCTTAATTGAAAATGACATTCATTTAAAAAGAGAAACAGTTTTCGATATTTATTGCCACTGTGACAGGATTTTCCCTGCAATTCGCTGAGGCCCGGTGTAGACAAATACAAAGGGAATTGAATTTCAGGGGCAGTGATATGGCTCGGTTTATTGCATCACGCAGGGCATTTCTGGTTGGTTCGACATCGCTTGCGGCTTTGCCGCTGTTGCCCCGTTGGGCGCGGGCCGGAGGCACTCCGCAAAAAGGTGGACGACTGGTCGTGGCCGCAGATTCCGAGCCACGCAATCTGAACCCGGCCATTGTCGCTTCCAACGGCGTTTTCTTCGTGGCGAGCAAGGTGATTGAGCCTCTGGCCGAAGCCTCATTTGACGGTGAGAACGGTCTGGAGCCACGCCTTGCGACCAGCTGGGAAGGCTCTGATGACGGTCTGACCGCAACCTTCCACCTGCGTGATGGCGTCAAATGGCATGACGGTAAGCCCTTCACATCCGCAGACGTTGCGTTTTCGGCGTTGCAGGTCTGGAAACCTCTGCAAAATCTTGGCCGCGTGGTGTTCAAGGCGCTTGAGAAGGTCGAAACGCCGGATGAGCATACGGCAGTTTTCCACTTCAGCGAACCAACACCGTTTCAGCTTATTCGTAATGCGCTGCCAGCGCTCACTGCTGTACTGCCGAAGCATGTGTTCGAGGGCACGGATATTGCCGCCAATCCCGCCAATGAAAAGCTGATTGGCACTGGCCCATTCAAATATGCCGAGCACAAAACCGGCGAATATTATCGCCTTGCGAAAAATGAAGATTATTGGGGCGAGGGCGAGCCTTATCTCGATGAAATCATCTATCGTGTGCTGCCGGATCGTGCTGCAGCAGCAGGTGCGCTGGAAGCCGAGGAAATTGACCTTGCTGCGTTTTCCGCCGTGCCTCTGGCCGATCTCGACCGCATTTCAAAAGTGCCGGGGATCAGTGTGATTTCCAAAGGCTATGAAGCGCTGACATATCAGCTGGTCGTCGAAGTCAATCATCGCCGCAAGGAACTCTCGGACCTTAAAGTTCGTCAGGCAATCGCTCATGCGATTGATCGTGATTTCGTTGTGAAGACGATTTTTCTGGGCTATGCCAAGCCGTCGACTGGGCCGGTTCCGCAATATGACAGCCAGTTTTATACCGGCGATGTTGCCGCTTATCCTTTCGATGTGGCGAAGGCCAATGCGCTGCTGGATGAGGCTGGTTATAAGCGCGGCAAGGACGGTACGCGCTTTGCACTAAAGCTGCTGCCAGCACCATATTTCAACGAAACCAAACAATTCGGTGATTATCTGCGGCAGGCGCTGGCGGAAATCGGCATTGATGCGCGTATCGTCAACAATGATTCAGCAGCACATCAGAAGGCGGTCTATACCGATCACGATTTTGATCTCGCCATCGCACCGACCGTCTATCGCGGCGATCCCGCAATTTCGACGACCATTCTGGTCGAAAGCGGTATTGCAGCAGGCGTGCCGTTTTCCAATCAGGGTGGTTATGCCAATGCGGAATTGGACGCGGTGATTGCCAAGGCTGCACATGAAATTAACGAGGAAAAGCGCACCGCGCTTTATCATCAGTTCCAGCAATTGGTCGAAGCTGATCTGCCGCTCATCAACGTGGCGGAATGGGGCTTTATCACGGTTGCCAATGACCGCGTTAAGAATGTCTCCAACAATCCGCGCTGGGCAGTTTCCAACTGGGCAGATGTGTTTATTGCACAGTGACGAAATATTGTGACGAAGCGTTGCTTTGATTGTACGCTCGCGGCGTGGCGCAGATTCTAACCCTTTTCAGGAAACGACTGATCAGCAGCATGATTGTGCTGCTGATTGTTATTATTGGCTGTTTTTTGATGTTGGAAACAGCACCGGGCGATGCTGTTGATGCCTATGCGGTAAGCTTCGGCGGTGATGCGAATGCCATTGCTGAAATGCGCGCTCGCTGGGGGCTGGATCAATCCGTTTGGCACAGGTTGACTGCCTATCTTGCCGCACTTTTGCAGGGCAATCTTGGTTGGTCGGTCAGTTTCAATCGCCCCATTCTCGATGTCATTCTTGAGCGCCTTCCCAATACGCTTTTGCTGATGGGCGCTGCGACGGCGCTGTCTTTCGCGGTCGGTTCGGCTCTGGGGATTGTCGCAGGCGCAAAACCCGGAAGCTTTCGCGATCGTTTCTTCTCGGTTGCCTCGCTTGTGCTTTATGCCATACCCGGTTTCTGGCTGGCGCTAGTGCTCGTCATTCTGTTTTCAATCCGACTGCGCTGGCTGCCTTCGAGCGGCATTGAGACTATTGCTTCCGGTAAGGAAGGTATGGCGCGCGGGCTTGATATAGCGCGTCATCTCCTGCTGCCGGTGGTCTCGCTGGCGCTGATTTATCTGGCCCTTTATCTGCGTGTGATGCGCGCTTCTATGGCTGACATCTGGCGCATGGATTTCGTCCGCGCACTGAAAGCGCGAGGCATATCACGCCCGCGCATTGTGCTGCGTCATGTGGCGCGTAACGCGCGCTCGCCGCTTGTCACCATGCTTGGGCTGCAAGCTGCTTCCATGCTGGGTGGTAGCGTGGTGATTGAAAGCGTCTTTGCTATTCCCGGCCTTGGAAGGCTTGCACAGGAGGCGGTTGCCAGCCGCGATACGCCTTTGCTGCTGGGCGTCATTTTGACGAGTGCCATCATGGTGATCGTGGTCAATTTTATTGTCGATCTTCTCTATCTCTGGCTTGATCCGCGCATATCTGCGGGAAAGGCCCGGCCATGAGTGGGATGAGACGTTACTTCGGATCGGGCGAAGGCATTGCAGGCGCGATTATTCTGCTCGTGCTTATCGCAGCAGCACTTCTTGCGCCGCTGCTCTTTCCCGGCGATCCGCTGCGTATTGTTGCAACGCCGATGCTTGCGCCGTTCGACAATGCATCGTTTCCGCTCGGAACAGACAGGCTGGGTCGTGATGTGCTGGCCGAGCTTTTCCATGCGAGCCGTGCATCGCTGGTCGTGGGGCTGGCCGCAGCGGCTGCATCCATTCTGATTGGCAGCATTGTCGGTACGCTGTCAGGTTTCGCCGGTGGTCTGGTCGATGAAGTGCTGATGCGCATCACGGAAGCTTTTCAGACTGTGCCGGGCTTTTTGCTGGCGCTGGCACTGGTCAGCATAGCCGGACCTTCGCTGCCGGTCTTGGTTGCGGCGATTGCACTTTCTAGCTGGACGCAGGCTGCACGCCTTACGCGGGGGCAGGTGCTGTCGATCCGTGAGCGCGATTATGTGGCGTCAGCCCGCGTTATCGGTATGCACCCGCTGGAAATTGCTTTCCAGCAAATCCTGCCCAATGTCTTGCCGCCCGTGCTGGCGCTTGTGCCGGTAATTGTCGCCTCTGCAATTCTGATTGAAGCAGCGTTGTCATTTCTGGGGCTTGGTGATCCCAATCGCGTGACATGGGGTGGCATGATTGCCGAAGGCCGCACAGTTTTACGCTCTGCACCGTGGTTGTCCATTCTGCCCGGGCTTGTGCTGGCTTTGACTGTCGTCGGCGTCTATCTCGCGGGCGAAGGCATCACGCAGGCTGCATCGCGGCGCGAGGTGCAGGCATGAGTGTGCTCGCCCATATTGAAAATCTCGGCGTGCGTTATGGCAGCGATACCGCGCTCAACAATCTTGACCTCGATATATATGCCGGTGAAACGCTTGCGATTATCGGTGAAAGCGGTTCCGGAAAAAGCACATTGGCGTTGGCCCTTGCCGGCCTGCTGCCAGCCAATGCTCGCATTTCAGGCGCAATCCAATGGCCGAATGGAAAACCAAAGCCGGGCCGCGATGTGGGCTTTGTGTTTCAGGATCCGGCTTCAAGTTTCGATCCCTTGATGCGCGTTGGTGCGCAACTCGTTGAGACAATCCGCGCCCACGAAAACATTGATCGTCATGAGGCAAAAGATAAGGCGCTCAAGCTGTTGGCGCGCGTGCAGATAGCGGAGCCTAATTCAAGTTTTTCGCGCTATCCGCATCAGTTTTCCGGTGGGCAGAAACAGCGTATCGCCATTGCACTTGCCATCGCAGCAAACCCCACTCTGTTGATTGCGGACGAGCCAACCAGTGCGCTCGATACCATTGTGCAAAGGCAAATCGTGGCACTGCTGCGCGCCTTGGTTCAGGCTGACGGCATGACGCTGATCTTCATCACACATGATATTGCGCTGGCTTCCAATTTGGCGGATCGTATTGCCGTGTTCCGTCATGGTGAACTGGTGGAGAGCGGCCCAGCGCGTGCGATCATAGCAAACCCAAAGAGCGATTATACAAAAGCGCTGATTGCAGCCGTTCCCGTGCTGGAGCCGCAACATGGATAGAACTGTGTTGCAGGCGACTGATCTGACCGTGCGCTATGGCGACAAGCTGGCGCTGGATCACGCAAATCTTGAGATTGCAGCAGGTGAAACGCTGGCGCTGGTCGGGCCTTCCGGCAGCGGTAAATCCACATTGGCGCGCGCACTTCTAAGGCTGCATCCGCTTGAATCCGGTTTTATCCAGTTTGAGAATGAGGATTGGCTCGCGCTCAAAGGCAGCAAATTAAGAAAGCGCCGCGCGCTGATGCAGATGGTATTTCAAGACCCGCTTTCGGCATTCAATCCACGCGCAACGGTGCATGATCTGCTCAGCGAACCGCTGCGTATTCATGGGATAAGACGCGATATTTCCGAGCTTTTGCAAAAGGTTGGCCTTGATCCCAAGTTGAGCAAACGCGGAGTGCATGAGATTTCCGGTGGCCAGCGTCAGCGGGTGGCAATTGCGCGGGCCTTTGCAACAACACCGACGCTCATCGTTCTGGATGAAGCGGTGTCGGCGCTCGATGTGACGGTGCGTGGCTCTATTCTGAAATTATTGAAGGAAATACAGAAGGCCGAACGCACGGCCTATCTCTTCATCACGCATGATCTGGCGGTTGCTGCACAAATGGCCGATCGGATTGCTGTGATGGAGCGCGGGCGAATTGTCGAATGTCGCCCCGCGCGAGATTTGATCGCGGCACCGCAAGCGCCTGTTACAAAGGCGCTTATCGATGCGGTGCCGAAAATATCGACTTAGGCTTTTCCAAGCTCAATCGAACGCTTGCGTGCCGCGTCAACAGCTTCGGCCACCAGATTCTTGAGGCGATCTTCACCCATCAGCACTTCGAGTGCTGCGGCAGTTGTGCCATTGGGGCTTGTAACCTGCTCGCGCAGCTTGGTTGGGCTGTCGCTGCTTGCGGCAGCCAATGCACCTGCGCCCATGACAGTCTGCATGGCAAGAAGTGCTGCCGTTTCGCGCGGCAGACCAGCGGTCACACCAGCATCGGTCAGCGCTTCAATGAAGTGGAACACATAAGCCGGGCCGGAACCGGAAACGGCAGTCACGGCATCCATTTGCGCTTCGTCAGTAATGCTTGCAACTTTGCCGGATGTCTTGAGCAAGCTTTTTACGAAAGCTGCATCGTCGTCACTGACATTGGCATTTTTGTAGGTAACAAGCATTCCCTTGCCGATTGCGGCAGGTGTATTTGGCATACAACGCATGATTTTTGCATCGCTGCCCAGATGCTGTTCGAAGAATGAAACCGGAATGCCAGCAGCCACGCTGACAAAGGTCGCATTCGGTGCAAAGCGCTTATAGGCAGGCAATACATCGCCCATGACCTGCGGCTTGACGGCAACCAGCACCATGCGCGGATTGAGATCATCGGAGAGGGAGTCGGCGCTTGAGCAGGCATTTACACCGGCAAGCGCTGCGCGGCTCTGAAGGGCTTCGGAAGGTTCAACCACATGCACATTCTCGGATTGTAAAATGCCGCTGTCGAGCCAGCCTTTGAGCATGGCAAAGCCCATATTACCGCAACCGACGAGAATGACTGTATCTTGCATGAGAAAGTTCCACCTTCATGAATCGAGTGTTTAAGCACTGTCGTTTGTTGGGTCCGATATAGCCCTCCATAAACACAAACCGCAAGGCGCGAAGGCAAAAACTCTGGAGAAGAGACGCGCTTTAATGTTTCAAACTTGCAATCAATTCTTTGTTGAACAGATGCTGTTTTATGGATAGGTCTCTTTCTGGAAAATAGTTACGACCTAATAAAATCTGTTGTAAATCATTGCTTTAAAAGGTGAGCAAATGCTTGGAAAAGCTTTCCATATCGTGCGTGTGGTTGCAATTGCAGCCGGTGTTATGACCGCAGGTGCAGCCGTCGCCGAAACGCCAAACGGTCCGGAATGGGCCGTTAAGGAAATCAGCAAGCTGTCCGATGCTGATCTTGTTATTTCGTCACCCGCAGGCAAAGCACTTATGGATAAGCTGGCTCCTGATCACGACAAAGCTTGTGGCAAGCCAGATGAAAATCGCCCGGACTTTGACGAGTATTGCTCATGGGCCTTCAACAATGAAGAGGCCGATTTTGATGTCCTTTTCGGCATTAAAGACGGCAAGATCGTCAGCGTCGTAGCGTCAACCGTGCCTGAAAATAACGATGTATGGGTTTGCGGGCCGACCAAAAAAGATATTCCTGAGAGCGACTTGCAAACATGCAATGTGCGTTCAGCCGATGAAAAGAGCCGCACGCATTGGTCGGAAAGCTGGGAAACCTTCCTGAACTCGATCAACTAATGCTTAGTAACTAAGCGCAGGCTTTTATTATTCATAATAAGTGGCGCTGACATAAGTTGGCGCCACTTTCTTTTTATAATTTTATTGTGATTTATTGATTGCTTACTCTTTATGTTCCAAGATGCGGTGCACATTGCATTGAGGGGAACAATGGATCCGGCATTAACGACTGGCGTGCCACCTGCGGAAGCTTTCACGCATGTTCGCATCATCATAGGCATTATTCTTGGTCTTTGCGTATCCCGTCTTCTGACGGGTTTCGCGCGTTTCATCCAGCATCCAGGCAAGCAGAAAATCTACCCGGTTCATCTGGGCTGGGTGGCTTTCATCCTGCTTTCCGTCATCCATTTCTGGTGGTTCGAGTTTAGCCTGCGCACCATTCCTCTATGGACCTTCGAGAAGTATTTCTTCGTCATTTTCTATGCCGGGCTTTATTTTCTGCTCTGCACGCTGCTCTTTCCTGACAGCATGGAAGAATATACCGGCTATCGCGATTATTTCCTCTCGCGGCGAAAATGGTTCTTCGGCATTCTCGCGCTGGTCTATGTCGCTGATGTCATCGATACGCTAATCAAAGGCATGGAGCACTATAATCTTTACGGGATCGAATACCCAATTCGTGTCGGTGCGCTGATCGCGGGCAGTCTCATAGCGATGTTCACCGATAACCGGCGCTATCATGCGATCTTTGTCAGCGTCGCGCTCCTCTATGAAATAGCCTTCACGCTCCGGCATTTTGCGACTTTATCCTGAAACTTGCCTTTTCTGAGATTGTCATCTCAGTCGATGACGCTTATTGGCATGTTTTCAGGATCAAGGCGCTGTATCCCAAGGCATCGCCTGTTTAAAACGGAGCATTCGATATGGCCCAATTGATCGATGGCAAGAAGCTCGCCGAGGATGTGGTTTCCACGGTGAAGCGTGAGACCGAAAAGCTCGTTAGTGCGACCGGCGTTGTGCCGGGCATTGCAGTGGTGATTGTCGGTGAAGATCCGGCAAGCCAGGTTTATGTCGCCTCTAAGGGCAAGAAAGCCAAGGAATGCGGCTTTGTTTCCGTTCAGCACGATTTGACTGAGGATGCTTCTGAGCAGGAGCTTCTCGATCTCATCGACAGCCTGAATAACGATCCTGCCATCCACGGTATTTTGGTGCAGCTGCCGCTGCCAAAGCACATCGATTCAGGTCGCGTGATCCAGACAATCTCGCCAGAAAAGGACGTTGACGGCTTCCATTTCATCAATGTGGGCAAGCTTGGCACCGGCGAAGTCGACACGGCTTTTGTTCCATGTACGCCAGCTGGCGCAATGATTATGATTGAGCGCGTTCATGGCCGTGATCTGTCGGGCCTTAATGCCGTTGTGATTGGTCGTTCCAATATCGTTGGCAAGCCGATGTTCAACCTTCTGCTCGCAGCCAATGCAACGGTAACTGTTGCCCATAGCCGTACTAAGGACCTGCCAGCGATTGCCCGCACCGCCGACATTCTGGTTGCGGCTGTAGGTCGTCCGCAAATGGTCAAAGGCGACTGGGTCAAGCCCGGTGCAACAGTGATCGACGTCGGTATCAATCGCATCCCTGCGCCTGAAAAGGGTGAAGGCAAGACACGTCTAGTTGGCGATGTCGATTTTGCGGATGCGGAAAAGGTGGCAGGTGCCATTACGCCGGTTCCGGGTGGCGTCGGTCCGATGACCATCGCTATGCTGATGGCCAACACTTTGACAGCTGCTTGCCGCAGTGTTGACTTCGAAAAGCCAGTATTTTGACACAATTTAGAGGCGGTTTTTGCGCCTTTTTGTGAGTTTTTCGTCAGTTTAAGAGGCAAAGCGGCGTAAAAACCGCTTTGCCTTATTTTTAACACGTCAGATTTCAGAAGACCGAAGCGCCTTCGTCAGCTCGCCCGGCGATGTTGCGGAAAGCGCGGAAAAGTTCGCGACCCATGCCATGTTCATTGGCTGAAAGATCGGGGCGCTGTTCGATACGTTCATCAAGAAGCGCATCACTGATGAGAACGTCCAGAGTACCGTTCACGGCATCAAGACGAACAATATCGCCAGTGCGGATTTTTCCAATCGCGCCACCATCGAGTGCTTCCGGTGTCACATGAATGGCAGACGGCACCTTGCCGGACGCGCCGGAAAGACGGCCATCGGTGACAAGTGCCACGCGCTGTCCGCGATCCTGCAAAATACCAAGCACCGTCATCAGCTTGTGCAGTTCGGGCATGCCATTGGCTTTCGGCCCCTGATAACGCACGACTGCGATAAAGTCGCCGGTCAGGTCGCCAGCCTTGAAGGCCGCCTGCAATTCGGCCTGATCGTTGAAGACTTTCGCTGTCGCTTCAATGACATGGCGCTCCGGCTTGACGGCTGAAACCTTGATGATCGCATTACCGATATTGCCGGTCAGAACCTTGATGCCGCCGCTTGGCTGGAAGGGCGAGCCGATCTTTGCCAGCACCTTGTCGTCGCCGCTCTTTTCGGGGACGGGCTCGCGAACAACCGTGCCGTTTTGCCCGAGCTTTGGCTCAATCGCATAAGGGCGCAGGCCTTCACCCCAAACGGTGCGAACATCTTCATGCAAAATGCCGCCATCGAGCAATTCGCGGATCAAAAAACCCATACCGCCCGCAGCATGGAAATGGTTCACATCGGCAAGACCGTTTGGATAAACGCGCGCCAGCAAAGGCACCACGTCTGAAATCTCCGAAATGTCCTGCCACGTCAGTTTGATACCGGCGGCGGCTGCCATCGCAATCAGATGGATCGTGTGATTGGTCGAGCCGCCGGTGGCGTTTAACCCAATGATACCATTGACGAAAGACCGCTCGTCGAGCATCTCGCCGACAGGCGTATATTCATTGCCACAAGCGGTAATCGCCAGCGCGCGCTTGGCCGCTTCGCGGGTCAGTGCATCGCGTAATGGCGTGCCGGGATTGACGAAGGATGAACCAGGCAAATGCAGCCCCATGATCTCCATCAGCATCTGATTGGAGTTGGCTGTGCCATAGAAAGTGCAGGTGCCGGGGCCGTGATAGGATTTTGACTCGGATTCGAGCAATTCTGCGCGGCCAACCTTGCCTTCTGCATAAAGCTGACGAGTCTTTGCTTTCTCGTCATTAGGCAGACCGCTTGTCATCGGCCCGGCCGGAATGAAGACGGCTGGCAAATGTCCGAAGGTGAGGGCGCCGACGATGAGCCCCGGTACGATCTTGTCGCAAACGCCGAGATAGACCGCAGCGTCGAACATATCATGCGACAGGCCGACGGCTGCCGCCATGGCAATGACTTCGCGGGAGAACAGCGAAAGCTCCATTCCGGCAAAGCCTTGAGTAACGCCATCGCACATTGCAGGTACGCCGCCCGCAACCTGCGCCACGCCGCCTGCTTCGCGTGCGGCTGTGCGGATCAGCTCCGGATAGTTTTCAAACGGCTGATGGGCCGAAAGCATATCATTGTAAGCGGTGATAATGCCGAGGTTTGGTACGACATCGGCGGTCAAAGCCGCCTTGTCATTCGGGCCGCAGGCTGCAAAACCGTGGGCGAGATTGGCGCATCCAAGGATAGAGCGATGCGGCTTGCGAGAAGCCGCCTCGCGAACGCGCCCAATATAGGCTTCGCGGGTCGGTTTCGAGCGCTCAATGATACGCTCGGTGATGGCCTTGATGCGGGTATGCGCAGTCTGCGTCGTCATGGGTATCACCTGCTGAAATATTGCCAGGCTTGCCTGTGGCTAATTATAAAACCCACAGTCCCAAACGCAAACTGCTGCGTTCGATGGGACTGTTAGCTCGTCCAGTAGAGTTGTATCGGCTTGCGCGCGTGACGGAACACGGCGCGAACCGGCATTTCATTTTCGTCGTCGTTGGCAAGTGCTTTCTCAAGCGTTGCCTGCTTGGCAGCGCCTTCGATATGCAGAACAAGCATGTCCGCTTCCACCAACAGCGGCAAAGTCAGTGTCAGACGCTTTTCGCCTGCGCCTTCCGCATGAATTGGCAGAACGACAGCTTTGGTCTTGGGATCGATTGCCTGATCAAGCCTGTCAGCATTCGGGAAGAACGAAGCTGTGTGGCCATCATTGCCCATACCAAGCACAACAACATCAAACGGGCGACGCAATGCATCGATGCGATTTGCTGCTGCAAGTGCTGCGGTTTCTGCGGTCGCTGCCGGATTATAGAGGCCGACAAACTTCGCAACGCCTGCATGATCGCGCAACAAGTGGTCGCGCACCAGCTTTTCGTTGGAACGCTCGCTGGTTGGTGCAACAAAACGCTCATCGACGAGCGTGATTGTAACAAGCGTCCAGTCGATCATCTTGCGGGACAGGATGTCGAACAGCTTGAGCGGCGTTGTGCCGCCGGAAACAGCGATTGTCGCCTGCCCCCGCTCAGCGATAGCGGCAGCCAGCTTGTCCGCAATCGCTTCAGAAAGCGACTGTGCCAATTCCGTTCCGCTGGTAAAATCGTGCCGTTCGATGCTCATGCCATACCTTTCAAGTCAGGACAGAGCGAGCACCCCCTACCAGGTATTCGCGCTCGCTCTTTCTTTTTGGCACAAAGACTGATCCGGAAATGTCTGTCAACGTCTCCGGGTCTTTGCTTTATCAGCTTTCGTGCCAGGTCCGTCCGTCACGCTCGATAAGAGCGATCGAAGACGACGGACCCCATGTGCCTGACGTGTAGCCCTGAACCTGCTGGTTGTTCACATCCCAACCCTTGAGAATAGGGTCAACCCAGCGCCATGCAGCTTCAACTTCGTCGCGGCGCATGAACAGGGTCTGGTTGCCACGAACAACGTCCATGATCAGGCGTTCATAGGCATCCGGGTTACGTTCATTGAACGACTCGGCGAAGCTCATGTCGAGCGGAACGTGACGAAGACGCATTCCGCCCGGACCTGGATCCTTAATCATCAGCCACTGCTTCACACCTTCATCAGGCTGCAGACGGATGACGAGCTGGTTGGCGACGACCTTGCCAGCATTTTCGCCGAAGATCGAATGCGGGATCGGCTTGAAGGTGACGACGATTTCCGAAACGCGCGATGCAAGACGCTTGCCCGTGCGCATATAGAAAGGAACGCCAGCCCAACGCCAGTTGTCGATTTCAGCCTTCAGCGCAACAAAGGTTTCGGTGTTGCTGTCGTCGCTGCCGAGATCTTCGAGGTAGCCCTTAACAGGGCCGCCTGCGGATGCACCGGCGCGGTACTGACCGCGAACCGTAACGTCTTCGACATTGGCCGTGGTGATTGGCTTCAGCGAACGCAGCACCTTGACCTTTTCGTCATGCACGGCATCTGCTTCGAGCGACGAAGGCGGCTCCATGGCGACGAGGCAGAGAAGCTGCAGAATATGGTTCTGCACCATATCGCGAAGCGCGCCTGCGGTGTTGTAATAGCCTGCACGACCTTCAAGGCCGACGGCTTCGGCAACCGTGATCTGCACATGATCGATATGCGCGGAATTCCACAATGGCTCATAAAGAGCATTGGCAAAGCGCAGAGCCATAAGGTTCTGAACAGTTTCCTTGCCCAGATAGTGGTCGATACGGAAAATCTGCTCTTCGCGGAAAACGCTGCCGATGGTGTCGTTCAGCGCATTGGCGGATTCAAGATCGCGGCCAATCGGCTTTTCTACGATAATGCGCGTGTCGCGGGTGATAAGGCCATGCGACTTGAGGCGGCTTGCAATATCGCCAAACAGCGTCGGGCTTACGGCCAGATAGAATGCGCGAATCTTTTCAGGCTTCTTGCCAATGGCATCTTTCAGAGCGGCCCAGCCGTCTTCCGACTTCGCATCGACTGCAACATAGGTAAGGCGAGCAATGAAAGTCTCGACTTCCTTGGCGTCGATTTCAGAAGCTTTGACATGTTCGTTGATCGCATCGCGGGCAAACTTGCGATATTCCTCATCGGTCATGGCGCTACGCGAAGCACCGATGATGCGCGTCGGCTCACTGAGCTGACCTGCACGCTGGCGCTGATAAAGCGCAGGAATCAGTTTGCGCTCGGCAAGATCGCCGGAACCGCCGAAAACGATACAATCGAAGGGCTCTACCGGTATTATCTGGCTGGTCATATATTGCTCTCTTCCACTTCTGACGCAAATCACTGTGCTAATAGCAGATTGCGATTTTCGTGCAGCCTTTGTCTATAATCTAATCGATTTAAATTCAACCGTCCAATATAACATTCTCGCGAATGTTGCCAATTACAGCTGTCTTTGCACTCCGGTTAACCGCATATGCATAGATGACATGTTCAACATAGAGCCATATTCAGGCATGAACACAGCTGTGCTGAACAAAGTTTTTAATGGTTTGACGGGCGGATCATATCTCTCATCCGCAAAAGGAGAATGACATGAAGAGGCTGCAGGATAAGGTTGCGATCATCACAGGTGCGGGATCGGGTTTCGGTTCTGCCATAGCGCGCCGATTTGCAGCCGAAGGTGCAAAGGTCGTGCTGGCTGATGTCAATGTGAAGCGCCTTGAAGACGAGCTAGCCGATATTGGCGAGAATGCATTGTCTGTGCAGGCTGATGTTTCGCGCAAGGACGATATGGAGCGGCTGGCGCGTGCGGCATTCGACAAGTTCGGTCGTATCGACATCATGGTCAACAATGCCGGTTTTACGCATCGTAACATGCCTTTGACGGAGGTAGATGAGCATAATTTCGATCTCATCAATGCGGTCAACATGAAGGCAATTTATTATTCGACATTGCTTGTCGCACCGATCATGGAACATCAGGGCAGCGGCGTCATCATCAATACCGCATCGGCGATGGCCAATCGTCCACGCAAGGGCCTCACATGGTTTGCTGCTTCCAAAGGCTGGGTTGTAAGCGCCACCAAGGCGATGGCGCTTGAACTTGCTGAGAAGAATATCCGCGTCAACTGCATCTGCCCCGCCGAAAGCGAGGGTGAGGCTCTCGGATTGTTCCTGGCGGAAGATACCCCAAAGGCGCGTGAAGGTCTGAAAGCCACCATTCCGCTTGGCCGTTTCTCCAAACCGGAAGATGTGGTGGAAGCCGCACTTTTCCTGGCATCGGATGCATCATCGATGGTGACAGGAACCGCGCTTAGCGTCGATGGCGGGTATTCGATTTAATAACCCGCCTCGCTCAGGAAGGCATTGAATATGGCTTCCAGTTTTTCATGGCGTGCCGCCGCCATCTGGCTTCCGGTTTCAGTTTTGAAGCCGGAGGCAAGTTTGAAAAGCTTGGTGCGGAAGTGATCCAGCGCATAGATTTTATCATCCAGCGGGCGATTTTCGGCCATCGGATCGTTGCTGTCGTAAAGTGCGCTGCCCATGCGCCCTGCAATATAAAAGCAGCGCGCGGCACCAATCACACCAATCGCATCCAGCCGGTCCGCATCCTGCAATATCTTTGCCTCAAGCGTGCGCGTCTCGATATTCGCAGAAAAGCTGTGTGCCTCGATCACATGGGCGGTGGCAGCAATACGTTCTTCATTCCATCCAAGCTCACGCAGAAGATTGGACGCTTTTTCAGCGGCCAGTCCTGATGCGCGATGGCGATCCGGCGAATTCTTTTCGACGCTGACGCAATCATGGAGCAGGGCGGCGGCGAAGAGTATTTCCGCGTCGCCGCCTTCCGACTTTTGAATTGCAGCAGCATTTTTCCATACGCGCGCAATGTGGGACAGATCATGCGAGCCGTCGGCTTTTGCCTCCAGGGCGTGCGGCAGAAGCTGTTCTGCCAGTGCATCGAAGGGCGCGAATGGTTGGAATGTCATGTCAGGCTTTCAAAAAGGACTCAATTGATGGGTGTACCTATTCCCGCCATACGTCAGTTCTGTGAAGCCCTGCGTAAAACCATCCAGTTATAAAGCGCGCCCATCGCCATCAAGAGACAGGTGCCGATAAATACCCACGGCATACCCATGCGTCCGCCGACAAAGCCACCGGCGACCGGACCCGCAACCTGTCCGACATATTGCGCCGAAACAGAGAGGCCAAGCACGCTGCCTGCAACACGGTCAGGGACATTGTGCCGGATGACGCTGCTGATGCAGGGTAAAAGGCCGCCCAGCGCCAAGCCCATCAGGAAGCGTAAACCGATCAGCTGCCAGGCTTCGGTTACGAAAGCCTGCGGAATCAGCAGGATTGCGGCAATCGCCAAAGCGCCGGTGATAACGCGGGTATGGCCGATACGATCTGCCAGACGGCCAAGACGCGAGGCCGACAGGATGCTGCCGAGCGCTGCCGCAGCCATCACGACACCGGAAATCAGAGTGACCTTGGTCTGGTCATCCATCAGCTGCATCACATAGACGGTGATGATCGGTTCGATCGACATATTGGCGAACATCAGCAACATGCCGGTCGCAAGCATGGCAATGACAGGTCTGCGGTCGGGAACCGCTGCCCAAATCGATTGCTTCTTTTGTTCCTTGTTTCGCTTGGGCGGTTTGCGATCTTCGCGGATCAGAAATGTTGTTGCAAGGAAGGTCAGGAAGATCACACTGCCAGCCAGCCAGAAGGTTGCGCGGATGCCAATTAGCGGTGGAAGCGCGCCACCCAGCAGAGGGCCAGCCAGATTGCCTGCCATGATGCCAGCAGAAAGTGCGCCGAGCGCCCAGCCGGTCTTATCCTTTGGTGTCTGGGTCGCGACGAGGATCATGGAGCCGGACGAATAGCCACCTGCAATGCCGACGAACAGGCGGAGTGCGACGAGCTGCCAGATATCTGTGACCATGCCCATCAGCGACATGGCAATAGCCATGCCAAGGCTCGCCCGGATCAGCATCAGCTTGCGGCCATAAAGATCACCGAGCTTGCCCCAGAACGGAGCTACAATTGCGGCTGCGAGAAAGGTCGCGCCATAGGCAATGCCTGACCACTGCACGATAGCGGCATGATCGGCGACGCCCAGTTGTTCAACATAAAGCGGCAGGAACGGCAGAAGCAGCGACATGGCAACAAGCGTGGTGAACGAACCGATCAGGCAGATGAGAAGGTTCTGCTTCCAGTAGCGTTCGTGAATTTCGTCTGCGACGGTCGCGTTCTTCGCATCCGCGTTGATTGTGGCCTTGCCGCCGCTTGTGGCGTGCTGGGTGCTCATGCTGTGTTCCGTGTTTTTATGCGTGATTGCATTGTATGCCATTTTGGGATACCAAAACGGAATACACACATGCGCCTGTCCTGACGGCTTGTCAATCAGTCGCGCGCCAGAATTATTGAGGGTCCAATGTCACAGATGCGTCAAGTCGAAGAACAGCTACGCGATATGATCCTCGGGCTTGAACTGGGGCCGGGCGAGCGGCTGACCGAACGCTGGATCGAAGCGCAGTTTAATGCTTCGCGCACGCCAATCCGGGCTGCACTTTTGCGTCTTGAGGCGGAAGGGCTTGTGGGGCGGGAAGGGCGCGGCTGGACCGTTTCACCGATCAATCTTGCGGAGATTGAACAGATTGGCGTTTATCGTGAGGCGCTGGAGATAGCCGCCCTCAACGTTACTTGTGCGCTGGAAGATCGCAGTGGCGTGGAGGCGATTGCCGAAATGCTGAACAGTTGCGATGCCACAAGCACACGCGAGGAATGGCATCGTGTAGGCATGGATTTTCACATCGAACTCGCGCGGCTTTCCGGCAATGAATTTCTGAGCCGTGGTGTTCGCGATGCCATGCAGCGGTTGTCACGGGCGCGCTGGCTTGAAGTGCGCGACGCGGAGGCGCTTGCGCGTGCGTGGCAGCAGCATCGCGCAATTCTTGACGCAGTGCGGGAAGGAGATGCGTCGCAAGCCACAGCTCTGATGGCATTGCATCTTGGAGGAAGCCGGTCGCGCTTGATCGATAATCTGCGCGAGGACCGGCGGGGGTTGAAAGCGCGCGGCTTTGCGGTGGTTAGCGGCTAAAAGCATTTCCAGCAAAAGTGCGAAGCGGTTTTGCTGGAAATGCGTAAAAACAGATAACTTTCACCATTCAGGCAGCTTGTGTCCTGCACGGTCAAAGCGGGAAGGTCGTCCCTCTTTGATGCCCACATCGCGCAGCAGATATTCCGGCGAATTCTCGCTGATGACGTAATGGCTCGGCTTCCGCTTGAACAAGCGTGCAATCCACGCACGCAGGCCGGAAGACGCTATTTTTTCAGGGCAAACAACGGCAATCGTTGAAGAGTTGATCTCAACATCACACATGGTCGATCTCGATTTTTTCTGAGCTTAGAGCCTAGTTTGGTGGATTTGAAGTTCCTATCATTTGTGTTGCATTCACGTTTAGGAACTTCAAATCCGTAAACCACACTAGATTCAAAATTTTACTCGTATGGCTTAGAACCCGAAATTCGCTCCGAGAACTGCTTCAAAGTGAAACGAATTTCGGGTTCGCCATACTAGTGGGAGGCTGGGCTGTCGGTTAAACTGTGCCTATAGTTATGACGGAAAAACGCGTTGTTTTCCAATTGAACGTCGATTATGATGCATAAGGAGAACTTATGTATTATGACGTCGCCTTTACCGCCGCTCTCAGCCATTCGTGTTTTTGAATCTGCTTCCCGTCATGCGAGCTTTACGCGGGCTGCGGAAGAGCTTGGAATGACTCAGGCTGCCGTCAGCTATCAGATAAAATTGCTGGAAGAGCGTGTCGGCGCACCGCTGTTTCTGCGAAAGCCGCGCCAGGTGGAATTGACCGAACTGGGCAAGCGTCTCGCTCCTGCCATCAATGATGCTTTTGAAACCATGCGGGCCGCCTTTGCATCTGCACGCGAAGATACACAGGGCGTTTTGACGATCAGCGCTGTGGTGACTTTTGCGGCCAACTGGCTCGTGCAGCGGTTGGGATCGTTCCAGATGCGGCACCCGGCGCTGGCCGTGCGGCTGGATACATCAAACGATATGGTCGATTTCGCAACCTCAAATGTCGATATGGCCATACGCAGCGGGCGAGGTGAATGGCCCGGTATGATCTCGCATGAGCTGATTAAAGCGCAGTTTTCACCAATGCTCAGTCCCAAGCTTATTGAATCGGTCGGAGGTATTAAAGAACCTGCTGACCTGTTGCGTCTTCGCGCCGTCGACCCCACCGATCCATGGTGGAAAATCTGGTATAAGGCTGCTGGAATTGAAAACCCCGACATCAAGGGCAACGCATTCAGCCGGTATGGCGCGCAGCATCTGGAAGGGCGAGCCGCTGCAGCCGGGCAGGGCGTGGGTATCCTGACGCCTGCGTTTCATGCGGCTGAACTGGCATCAGGGCAATTGATCCAGCCCTTTGATCTTTTATGCGATGATGGACAGGCCTATTGGTTGGTCTATCCCAAAGCGCGAAAGAACATGCCCAAAGTCCGGGCTTTTCGTGAGTGGATTTTGGGTGGACTAAGTTAAGTCTTGCAGACGAATACCAAGGTCTTCGATTTCCGTATCTGCGAAAACCTCAATGCCATGGCCGCGAAGAAGAGTGGCGGTGACACCCGCACCAGAATGCTTCTGGCTGATGAATTTGCCATCATAGATCGTACGACTGCCGCAAGACGGGCTACCATCGATTAACAGAGCAAAGCGGCAATCATTTGCTTGTGCCACAGCAAGCGCGGCCTGAGCACCGGCGACAAATTGTGCGGTTACATCGCCGCCGGTTTCCTCAATGACGCGGCCTTTTCCGGAAAGAACGGATTCACCATCGCCTCCCGCAGCGATTTCTGCAGGGAGGCGCGGCACGCTGAATCCCGCCATCAATTCGGGGCAAACTGTCACGAGTCGCCCTTCGGCACGCCACTTATCGACAAGTGGATGTGCAAGCGGCTTTGCCGATCCGTTGTAACGGACCGGATGACCCGCAAGGCAGGCGCTGATCAGTATTTTGCCGCTCATGGTGTGAACCTTTGATTATGGATGCGGATTGGGGAAACCGTGCCGCTCGGCAAGAATTGCGAGAATCGCATCCTTGTCCGAAACGAAAGCATTGCCTTCATTCTCGCCGGTCTGATGGACCGAGCGATCACCTTTCGTCAATATGAACAAAGGTAATGACTGGTTTTCTTCCCCCACAAGAGCAATGACTTCATGCCTTGGACGCGGCCAGGCGACCCGCTTGATGTCGAGGTCTTTCCCGAGTTCGGGAAAGGAAGCCAGAACCCTTTCCATCAAGGCACAATGCTCGCAATAGAATTTTTGTCCGGGATAGGCCGGGTCTTCAAACCCCGGCTGCAAAAGGTAAAGCGTATCGCGATTCATGATTTCAACTTCCATTGTTGCTTTGGAACAGGACGCCATACAGCAGAGTTCCTTAAACGTGAATCAGTTTAAGACAAAATTATGCCGTAAATATAAAGTGTTAGATCGACCGTTATGCGCCCAAAAGGGCGCATAACGGTCGATCTAGTCATGCTTGAGAGACTCGGCTGAGTTCTTCATTCAGATTAGCAGCCAGTTCAAAAAAGCGCTGACGAATTTGCGGTGCAAAGTCGTTTGCGCGTTCGATGGCATGGAAAACCTCTGGTGCATCATGGCGCACCATGCCGACGGCCTGCATAATGAGATCGAAGCTCTTCGTCGTCATACGCGTTGGCAATGGCTCCATCTGCACCAGCACTTTAGCGATCAGATGCGTGAGCCCCTGAACCATGGCCGCATCGCGATCATGGTCTTCGGGCGTTGTCATAATCACATCAAGCGCCAGTTGCTTGCGCAAGAATGCGCCGATGCGAAGCGCTTGCGTGCCGCGAACCGGACAAATGGCAATCTTCAGACCAGCGATCCCGTTACGTGCGCTTTGCGGACCAAACAACGGATGCGTGGCGACAATATCGACATGATCCGGCAGGCCTTTGAGCATGATATTGGCCGGGCCAACCTTCACCGATCCGACATCCATAACCAGTGCGCCGGGCAACAGATGCGGAGCAATTGCCTCAACAACACCTTCAAGGGTTGATACGGGTGTTGCCAGAATAACGATGTCGCAACCGGCTGTATCTTCGATTGTCGCAAGTGTTACAGAGAGCGCGCCTGCAACATTATCCAGTCTGGCGACAGGATCATAAGCATACAGCCGGTAATATGGGCTGAGGTAACGGGCGATAAGCTGCCCGAATGCACCAAAGCCGATAATGCCGATTGTTTTATGCTGATGATTTTCGTCGAAAGACATAGACTGACCTCTGAATGGCTGGATCGCCAGAGGCACCGTCTTCAAACTAAACCGCTGGCAATGCAGCGGTTGAACTATGACAAAGCAAAACCACCGCTATATGAGCGGGGCGTAATAAGACCGGGTGTTGATGAGCGCTTTAATCATGATGCCTTGCTATTCCTGCCGGGACGCATTGTCAATCACTTGAATGCGCCCCGACGGTCAATCGTTCAAAGGTTGCTCACGCCGCCGTCGACCTGAATTTCCGAACCGACCACGAATGTCGATTCATCGGAGGCAAGAAACACCGCAGCTTTTGCAAGCTCAACGGGCTTGCCCATCCGTCCAATTGGCACGAGCTTGCGTATATCCGTACGCAAAGCTTCTTCTTCATCGGCGGCAAGTCCCAGCTTGCCAAAAGCCGGTGTTTCAGTCGGGCCGGGGCTCAGACCATTTACACGAATGCCGCGATCGACAAGCTCGCCGGAAAGTGTCCGTGCGAGCGAAAGAATCCCCGCCTTGCTGGCAGCATAGACACTGCTTTGTGGTAAGCCGATATGTGCGCTGGCCGATCCGCACAGGATGACGGATGAGGGATTGGCAAGAAGTGGTAGCAACGCTTTGATGAGAAAGAATGGCCCCTTGAGATTGATCGCCATCAGGCGGTCATAGGCCTCTTCGGAAAAGTCCTGCAGCGGGCTATGAGTGACGTCGCCCGCATTTATATAAAGGGCATCAAGGCGCGGCCATTGTTCTGCAAGCGTCTTTGCAAGCTGCTCCTGTGCCGCAACATCTCCTGAATCACTTCGGATTTTGAGAACACTGTCAGGCAGCTCGCGAGCAGCCGAGTCCAGACCTTCCGCCTTGCGGCCTGTAATGGCCACGGTCGCCCCTTCAAGGGCGAACTGTCTGGCTGTTTCAAGCCCGATACCGCTCGTACCGCCTGTAATAAGCGTATATTTTCCTTCGAGACGACCCATAATTCACCTTTCTGCAGCCGAAGCATTTTCGCTTCCGGGAGAAAGGACATTGTGTCCATTAGTATCCAATGTATAGTAGGCACCAATTTGGTACTAAAGGAATAATTTTCCAATCTGGAGATCACGTCCATGGGTGACATATCGAGTGAGGTGTCCACCGACAGCCGGTGCCCCATGGTTGATTTCGTCAATCTGATTGCTGGAAAATGGGCGATACCGATCCTGTATCGGCTGATCGTTACGGATGGTCCCATCCGTTTTGGTGAATTGCAGCGTGCTGTCGCGCCGATCACCCAGAAAGAACTGACGCGGCAGCTCCGGCTGTTTGAAACGCGCGGGTTGATTACCCGCGTCGTTTATCCGGAAATGCCGCCAAGAGTGGAATATGAGGTGACGCCGTTAGGCAAAACCCTGCGTGATACGCTTGATTCACTTGCTTGCTGGATGCAGGCAAATGGATCAAAGCTTAAGGTTTAAGATCTGCGTCTTATACCAAGGCGGCTCAAGATGCTGGCACATAAAGCCTTGATAAAGTTCGAACGCTACTCGGACTAACCAAAACTCCATGAGTCATACTCATGGAGTTTTGGTGTTATGCAGGCTGGTTGGCGGCGCGCATATAGCGAACCGTCGCAAACCATAGCACCACGCCAATTCCAAGCAGCACAGCGGCAATTGCATATTGTTCCGTATCGCGTCCGGTCCAGGGGCCGGCAAGGAATGTGCAGCTGATTGCACCCAGTATCGGCAGAATCGTGGGTGTGCGGAAATGCTTGTGATCGACATGGTCATTGCGCAAAACCAATACTGCGACATTGACCACCGCGAACACACAGAGAAGCAATAATGCGGTTGTACCGCCGAGCGCTGGAACACCACCCGCAAACAGAATAAGGCCAACCGCCAGCAGCGAAGTGAATATAATCGCGATATGCGGCGTGCGGCGACCCTTGTGCACCTTGCCCAACACGTCCGGAACCACGCCTTCACGCGCCATCCCATAGATAAGGCGGCTTGCCATCATCATGTTGATCAATGCGGAGTTGGCAACGGCAAACATGGTGATCAGCGCAAAGACACCAATCGGAAAACCCGGTGCACCAGCTTGAATGACCTTGAGAAGCGGGGTGTCGCCTTCACCAAGTTCGGCGGCGGAAACCAGCGTAATGGCCGAAATGGAAACGAGCACATAGACAATGCCGGTAATGGCCAGGCCTGTGAGGAGCACTTTCGGGAAAAGGCGACTTGGTTCTTTGCATTCCTCTGCCATGTTGACGGAGTCTTCAAAGCCAACCATCGCGAAGAAGGCGAGGGTGGTTGCGGCGATAACAGGCCAGAAATAGCCGCTGCCTTCAGGCGTTTCGAAAGTCCAGGCGCGCGATACATCGCCCTGGCCGCCAGCGATTGCCCAGAGGCCGATGCCGATAATTATGAGCAGGCCTGTGACTTCAACAACAGTGAGAACGACGTTCATTTTCACGCTCTCGCCAACGCCGCGAAAATTGACGGCCGCAATCAGTGCAATAAAGCCGACTGCAATGAGCGGTATGCCCCACTCACCGAAAGCCAGGCCCAGCGATGCCTCGAAGTTTGCAGCAAAGGCGCGTGAGGCCGTGGATGCGGAGGTGATGCCCGAAGACATGACAGCGAAAGCCACAAGAAAGGTAATGAAGTGAACGCCGAAGGCTTTGTGCGTATAGAGTGCGGCGCCTGCCGCACGCGGATATTTGGTGACAAGCTCAAGATAGCTACACGCAGTTAGCAGCGCGACCACGAACGCAATCAGAAAGGGTAGCCACACCACGCCACCGACTTCTGCCGCAACTTCACCGGTCAAGGCATAGATGCCTGTACCCAGCACGTCGCCAATGATGAAAAGTAAAAGAAGACCGGGCCCCATCACCCGTTTCAGTTCTGTTTTTTCTTCGCCCGCATTGTCGATCGGATTTTGCATCGAGTCCTCCTCATTCCGGGCACAAGCAGTTTCAAAGCTGCGCAAAGCCAAGATTTGCCGCAGCAAATGCAAGTATCGTCAATAAAAGCGGTCCAGACATCTTTAATGAACGAATATGCGAAGTGGTTCCGAACTTCGGGCATTTCTGGAACGGGTAAAACAGATCACCACTTAATCTCGATCAACATTTTCTAGTTTTCAGACCGCTCAAATCCCGCCGAAAAAATCCCCCTTTGAGGTAGAGCCTACGCCTATTCGTGGAGGCTTTAGCCCGGATTGCTGGAATATTTTCGGTTGGGTCATCGGCTATGATCAGATTCGTAATCTTGGGGCGGAGCAACAGAAGTAGACCATCCGCGTAACACGGATTGGAAGCTTCAGATTTTTGATTTGACGCATCGTGCTTTGCAAAAATCCAAGTTGATTTTAGCCGATGCCTGGCATTCGAAGAGCGGAGGGATCCATGTCATCAGATAATAACCCGCACTCGCCTCGCAATCGCGCGCGACGACACTTTTTAGGCGCTGCCGCAGGAATGGCAGCAAAAGCTGCGGCGCTTGGCGCTTTGGCTTCGTCAATTTCATCACTGCCTGCGCGTGCCATGGGCACGAAATGGTGGGAGAATGGCGGTGGTTCGGGCGCCAATTGCCTTCTCAAAGGCACGCTCATCGATACGCCAAAGGGGCCTGTTCCCGTCGAAAAGCTGGCGATAGGTGATCTTGTCAAAACGGTTCGCGGTGAAACGCTACCGGTTAAATGGATTGGGTGGCAGTGTCTCGTAAGCTCTGGCGCGGAGTGGAATGAGAGCATCATGCCAATCCGCGTCAAGCGTCATGCGCTTGGCGGTAAACTTCCGCGGCGTGATCTTTATCTTTCGCCAAACCATGCCTTGTTGATCGACGGCGTTCTCATCCGCGTAAAAGATCTGGTCAATGGGCATTCGATTGCACGCATTTCAGAAGATGACGCCATCGATTATTACAACATCGTGCTCGACAGCCACGATGTGGTTTTTGCAGAGGGTGTGGCGGTTGAAACCTATCTGATGCGCGACGAAAACTATCTGAGCTTCACGAATTTCGCTGAGTATCAGCAGCTCTATGCTGATGAACCGCGTGTGACCATGACACCTTTCGCGCCGATCATGGGCTATGAAGGCGCACGGGAACACATGCACGCTCTTCTATGTATGAGCGGCGTGCTGCCCATGCGCGATGTCGTGGAAGAAACCTATCAGAGATTGGCTACACCATCGGCCCAGAAATCAATTTCGATTTTTGGAAAGCACGATGCGTAATTCATGAAGTAATAATGCCTGAGTAAGTGTCACTTAGAGTAACAGGGCAATTAAACTTGCGGGCGATACATCCTCTGATGTGTCGCCCGCTTTTTTTAAATCCGATCCATCAGCGCGTACCATGACAGTGCAAGGAAGAGGAGGGGTGCCCGGAACGTGCGGCCACCCGGAAACGCCGGAATGCGCAACTCTTCAAACAGCTTGAGATTGTCGCGCTTGCCGGAAATGGCTTCCGCATAGAGCCTGCCCATGTAATTGGCGAGCATGACACCATGGCCGGAATAGCCACCTGCGGAAATGACACCGGGCATCACTTCACGCACAAATGGCTGGCGCGGCATGGTTATGCCAACGGACCCACCCCAGGCCTGCGTGATTTCAACTTTGTCGAGTGCGGGATAGATTTCCGCGATCTGTCGGCGGATATGTTCGCTGATGTCGCGCGGATTGTCTGCCGTATAGGCTTCACGACCACCAAACAACAGGCGACCATCCTTGGATTTGCGGAAATAGCGAACGACGAAGCGCGAGTCATCAACCGACTCCCCGCCGGGAATGACCGGGCTGTTATCGCCCAAGGGTACCGTTGCGCCGATGAACGAACGGATCGGCATGACATGGGCAGCGCTGGTAGGCTCCAGATCGCCGCCATGCGCATTGACCGCAAGAAAAGCGTTTTTTGCTGAAATCGTGCCACGCGGGGTTTGAACTTCAACGCGACCGCTTGCGGTCGTTATCTTCGTGGCTTTGGTGTTCTCAAACAGGTGCGCACCGGCAGCTTGTGCTGTCTTCGCCAGACCAACCAGCAATTTCAGCGGGTGAATATGCCCTGTTCCGGCATCATAGACCCCGCCGTGATAGCGGTTTGAACCGAGAAGCGTGGCCATTTCGTTGCGTTCGACATAGCGAATGTGAGGGTAGTTGAAACGCGTAGCCATCAGTTCCGCATGGTCCTGATAGTTTTTGAGATAGCGCGGCTTATGTACGGCCGAAATCTGGCCGGGCATATATTCCATGTCGATATTGTGCTCGCGGGCAAAGCCAAGCAAATAAGTCTTGGCTTCTTCCGCAACGTCAAACAGGGCTTTGGCACGTTCAAAGCCATATTGCTTTTCGAGATCTTCGGCCCAGATACGCTGCCCTGTGCCGAATTGACCGCCATTGCGGCCCGATGCCCCATCACCGAAGCGTGCAGCTTCGATCAGTACGACATCGGCTCCCTGCTTTGCCAGATGATAAGCCGCTGAAAGCCCCGTATAGCCGCCGCCAATAACCACGACATCCGCCTGACGGGCGCCGTCGAGTTCTTCATATTGCGGGCGTTCTGGAACACTCGCTTCGTACCACGAGAATCCGGGCGAGATTGGGGACTGATATGGCATCAACGACTCCGGAGTAGGGCAATAGGGCAGTAAGGCAGTAGGGCAATATGTCTTTATTGATCGGATAATTTCCGGATCAACAATCGCAATAGCTTGCCTACGCTTTCACTCGTTTCCATTATTGAGCTCATCGTCTCTTTGTGTGTGAAATTCAGTCTTTCGGCAATTAGAAGGTGTGTTTCCATTTCTTTAAGGGAGCCTTGAGCGATACGAAGAAACTGTTGATATGAACCGCGATTTTCGCGTCCGAAACCTTCGGCAATATTGGCAGGAACAGAAACAGCTGCTCGGCGCACCTGACTGGTCAGTCCATAAATCTCTTCTTTTGGCCAGCTGTTGGTCAGCTTATAAATTGCAGTAACCAGTTCCATGGCTTGGTTCCAAACCAGGAGATCACGATACGAATTGACTGTCATGTTCCCCCGGGTTTGTATCCTACTGCCCTACTGCCCTACTGCCCTACTGCCGTAACTCAAACATTCAACAGCAGGAACTCACGTTCCCACGGGCTGATGACTTCCATGAAGGTTTCAAATTCGGCACGCTTGATCGCGGCATAAGTGGTGACGAATGAATTACCGAACAGATTGCGTAACTCCTGATCGTTTTCAAAAAGTTCTACCGCGTCGATCAGGCCGCGTGGCAGGTCGATTTCCTTGGTGTTGACGCTGGTTGAAGCTGGCTGATCCGCTTCAATCTTGTTCACCAGGCCAATCAGCCCGCAGGCAAGCGAAGCAGCAAGCGCCAGATAGGGATTTGCATCCGACGATGGAATGCGGTTTTCAACGCGTCGACCACCCGGCTCAGACCGCGGTACGCGGAATGCAGTCGTGCGGTTGTCGTAGCCCCATTTCACGTTGACAGGAGCCGACGCGGACGGTGTCAGACGACGATAAGAGTTTACATAGGGTGCGAACATTACAAGCGCGTTCGGCACATGGCGTTGCATACCGCCGATGAAATGGCGGAAGGCTTCGCTTTCACTGCCATCTTCATTGGAGAAAATGTTGCGTCCGGTCTTCTTGTCGACAATCGACTGATGAATATGCATCGCCGAACCCGGCTGGCCCTGAATAGGCTTGGCCATGAAGGTTGCATACATATCATGCTTGAGCGCTGCTTCACGGATCGTGCGCTTGAACAAAAATACCTGATCAGCCAGTTCAACCGGATCGCCATGGCGCAGGTTGATTTCAAGCTGAGCTGCACCTTCTTCGTGGATCAGCGTATCGATCTCAAGGCCTTGGCCTTCAGAGAAATGATAGATGTCGTCGATCAGTTCGTCGAACTCGTTGACACCAGCAATCGAATAGCCCTGACCGCCGCCAATGGCGCGACCGGACCGACCGACCGGAGGTGTGAGCGGGTAATCCGGGTCGGGGTTTTTGCGGACCAGATAAAACTCGATTTCCGGTGCCACGACTGGCTTGAGGCCGCGCTTGTTATAGGCGGCAACGACAGAACGCAGCACGTTGCGCGGTGTGAATTCAACCGCACGTCCATCCTGATAAACCAGATCGCAGATAACCTGCGCTGTGGCGTCGGATTCCCACGGCACGGCCGACAGGGTGGAAAGGTCTGGTAAGAGCCTCAGATCGCCGTCGTCTTCCGGATATTGGAAGCCGTGTCCGTCTTCCGGATAATCGCCCGAAATCGTGGTCATGAACACTGCCGATGGAAGCGCCAGCGAAGTGTTCGATGTGAACTTCTTCGATGGCATCATCTTGCCGCGGGCAACGCCCGCCTGATCAGGGGTGATGCATTCGATGTCTTCAATGTCTCGCCATGCCAGCCATTCTGTGGCTTGCTTCCAGTTCTTCACGCCGCGAAGCGATTTGACATAAGCAGGCGTACGGCGACGCGGCGCACGCGTAACCTTCTTCTCCGTCGTATCAGCAGACATCCAACACCAAAAAATGATTTCGTATGTCCGCATGATAGCGGGGACATTCGACAATGACAAATGACCTTTGAGCAACAATAACATTAAATATTGTGGCGTATTTTGCGGGCGAGGTTGGTTCTGTCGGGCGACCCGCACCCTTCGTTAACATCCGCTGTGCCAGCATGTGAGCAGCTCAGTTGCAATCAGGGGCAAAGATGTGGATTGCCACTTTTGCGTAATGTTGGCGCCACGTTTGAGAGAAAAATTCCCGAATGCATTTTTTTGGAGATTTTCTTTATGCAAAGAACGATCAAAGCGGCTTTCGGATTGGCAGGCGGCACCTTGCTTGCGATGCTCGCCCTGCAAGGGCAGGCCTCGGCTGCAGGTCAAAAACTCACCTGCATGATCATCCTCAATGCGAACAGCGGTGAGGTCATCGCCAAAGAGGGCGAGATTTGCGACAAGCGCAACAGCCCGGCATCAACCTTCAAAGTGCCATTGGCGCTGATGGGTTTTGAAAGCGGCATATTAAAAGATAGCCACAACCCCTCCTGGCCTTACAAGGAGGGTTATCCGGCGTGGCGTGAATCCTGGAAACAATCTGTCGATCCGACCTATTGGGAAGACCAGTCGGTAGTCTGGTTCTCACAGGAGCTGACGCGGAAGCTTGGAAAAGAAAAGTTTCAGGAATACACAGACCAGCTCAATTACGGCAATCGTGATCTGGGTGGCGATCCGGGCAAGAATAACGGCATGTTGCGCTCATGGATTTCCTCGTCGCTGACAATATCGCCCAATGAGCAGGCGGATTTTCTGATGAAAATGGTCAATAACAAGCTGCCGTTCTCGGAAGCTGCAATGACCAAAACCATGGCCATTCTGCCCAGCCATAAGCTTTCAAACGGCTGGACAGCTCATGGCAAAACCGGCTCTGCGTTTGAAACAGGTCCCAAGGGCAAGCCGGATCGGCGTCGTCAATTTGGCTGGTATGTCGGATGGGCTGAGAAAGGCGATGAAAAGGTCGTATTTGTGCGCCTGAACCGAAATATGCTGGCGCATAATGCGGGTATGGGGCCGGTGACGCGTGACGAGCAATGGTCGATACTGGAAAAGACACTTAAATAATCTGAACAGCGCGCCATCGAAATATCTTTGACGGCGCGCTATCGTTTTAAAGCCCGAAATGCTCTTTGATGGATGGAGCTGCAATAATCAGTTGGTCCACCAGATTTGGATCTCGTTCACGGATATATAGAAACACCTGATTTCCGGCATCGGTGATCTGCTCGCTTGAAAGACCGCTTGTGCGGAGATTGGCAGCAGCTTTGAGCAACGCGCTCATCTTTTCGCCAGCAATTGTGTCCATCAAACCTGAAAAAACACCGAGAAAACCGCCGCTTCCCGTGGCGAGCACGTCATGGCTTTCCGCCAGCGGCTTCGCATCGGGTAAAAGCTCGAACACTTTCTCTCCAATTTCCGGTGTGCTGTGTTGCAGCACGGAAAAAACTGATCCGGTCAGTTTTTCGGCAAGCGGCTGATCGATATTGACCCGATTTGCAACGGTGTCGACGAGCGATTGAATGGACATAGTGGCTCCTGATTGCGTCCTGCGACGGTTTTATGGGCCCTGCTTATTGATGGCAATTGTCAAGAACGCATCAAGATTTGATCGAGTTCAGAACTTGCGATGCTTGGCGAAGAAGCGCAAAGACTATAAGCACAGCCCGTAACATTCTGGGATATGCACTAAAATGATCGTTCGTCCGCGTCCGCCCTTGTGGAAATTATTCTTCATCCTCAAAGGCTCAATTGTCACGCGGATATTGCCACAAATCTTTGCGGTATTCGTACTGTCGCTCGTTGTGGTCTGGGCGCATCGCGCCTTTCCGGGTTGGGTTCCGGCATTCAACAATGGCACAGCCTTCGCGCTGCTTGGCATTGCGCTTTCGATCTTCTTGGGTTTCCGCAACAATGCTTGCTACGACCGCTGGTGGGAAGCGCGCAAAGTCTGGGGCAAACTTGTGCATGTGGCACGCAGCTTTGCGCGTCAGACAATGGTGCTGGACCAACTGCCGGGTGCGGAAGGCGTGCGTGCGAAGCTTCTTCATTATGTGATTGCATTCACGCAGTCGATGGTGCCGCATCTTCGTCCAGATGATGGTCAGGCAAAAGCCCACAAATGGCTTAATTCTGATGAGCAAGCAGCCTTTACTGCAAGCCGCAACGGGCCGGATTTCATTCTGCGCAAAATTGGTGAGATACTTGCAGAGCTGCGCGGTGCAGGGTGTATTGATGCGATAGATTTCCAGACACTTGATGAAACGGTGAAAAGCCTTTCCGAAGTGCAGGCGGCCTGCGAGCGTCTGCGCTTTACGCCGGTGCCGTTTGGCTACACGTTGCTGTTGCACCGCACGGCCTATCTGTTCTGCTTTTTCATTCCCTTTGGTTTTGCCGATATGCTGGGTTGGGGGACGCCGTTTGCGACCACGCTGGTCGCTTACACCTTCTTCGGCCTTGATGCACTTGGCGATGAGCTGGAAGAACCCTTTGGCACGCTGCCTAATGATCTTCCGATTGGCGCGATCGCTGATACGATCGAGATCAATCTGCGCGAAGCATTGGGTGAAACGAATTTGCCAGACCTGCCGCAGCCGAAAGATTACCTGCTCATGTAAAAAAGAACCCGACTGGCAGAGCCAGCCGGGGAGGTCAGTCAGGCCAGTCCAACATGGATGAACTGGTATATCAAGGTCTAATCGACTTTCTTTGGATGAAACGACAGGTATTCGACATTTACGCTCGTTATTTCCCGTCGCCGCAGCTTCGCCGAAGTAAATAATGTCACGGCGAAGGTAATGGTCGTGAGCGTCATCATGGGTTTCGGGTAACGATAACCGGGATCAGCAGATCCCCCCAGTTGCCTTCGCCATTCCCGTGTTGCCGTAGGCACACAAAAATAAAAGCATGGTGGTGAAGGCAATTGTCGTGAGCGTCATCATGGGTTTCGGGTAACGATAACCGGTATTAGCAGATCGCCCCAGTTGCCTTCGCCACCATGATGTCGAGCGGAGCGAACCAGCTCAACGGAAACACCGGCCTCGACTGCATTCATAACCGACTGATTGAGGCGGTGCAGGTCATTGGCAAGCATACGGATCGCGCTTTGCTGATCGGTGCTCATCGAGGTTGATTGCTCTTCTGCTCTTTCCTTAACGCGTGCAATCGAAGCCATTGTTATTCTCCTCTCAAGAATTGGGCGTCACTCAGCAGCCGGACGGAACTGTGCTGTTTCGGTGGATTCCTTCATGGCGGTGGTCGAAGACTGGCCGCCGGTGATTGCGAGCGACACGGCATCGAAATAGCCGGTGCCGACTTCGCGCTGGTGTTTGGTTGCGGTGTAACCGTTGGCCTCGGCAGCAAATTCCGCTTGTTGCAGCTCGGAATAGGCTGCCATCTGACGATCTTTGTAGCCGCGTGCCAGTTCGAACATGCCGAAGTTGAGCTGGTGGAAACCGGCCAGCGTGATGAACTGGAACTTGTAGCCCATCGCGCCCAGCTCACGCTGGAACTTGGCAATCGTTGCGTCGTCGAGGTTCTTTTTCCAGTTGAACGACGGCGAGCAGTTATAAGCGAGCTTCTTGCCCGGATGCGCCTTATGCACGGCTTCCGCAAAGCGACGAGCCTGCTCGAGATCGGGCTTGGATGTTTCCATCCAGATCAGATCGCAATAGGGCGCATAGGCAATCGCACGGGCGATACACGGCTCGATGCCGTTCTTCACCTGATAGAAGCCTTCCGCAGTGCGGCCAGCATCATAGTCAACGAAAGGCTGATCGCGTTCGTCAATATCCGAGGTCAGAAGTTTGGCGGCTTCCGCATCCGTGCGGGCGATAACCAGCGTGGAAGTTCCCATAACGTCAGCCGCCAGGCGTGCCGCATTAAGGTTACGGATATGGGCTGCCGTCGGGATCAGAACCTTGCCGCCCAGATGGCCGCACTTCTTTTCAGATGCCAGCTGGTCTTCATAATGCACACCGGCAGCACCCGCTTCGATGAAGGCTTTCATGATCTCGAAAGCATTCAGCGGTCCACCGAAGCCTGCTTCCGCATCGGCAACAATTGGCGCAAACCACGTATCGACCGACAGTCCTTTGCCTTCTGCTGTTTCAATCTGGTCGGCACGCTGCAACGTCTTGTTGATGCGCTTGGCGAGTTCAGGTGCGGCATTAGCCGGATAAAGCGACTGGTCGGGATACATGGCTGAAGCCGTGTTCGCATCCGCTGCAACCTGCCAACCGGAAAGGTAGATCGCCTTCAATCCGGCGCGAACCATCTGCATAGCCTGATTGCCGGAAAGCGCGCCAAGTGCGTTGACGAAATCTTCCTCGTGGATGAGCTTCCACAGACGGTTTGCACCCATCTCGGCCAGCGAATACTTGATCTCCACCGAACCGCGCAGCCTTTTCACGTCTTCGGCTGTATGCGCACGCTGGATGCCGTCAAAGCGGCCCTTTGGTGCCGAAGGGATGAGGCTGTAAAAATCTGTCATTTCGGTGTCTCCTCACACTTGGATCAGGTTTTTGAAGAGCAGATTATCGTCGCTCTTTCTGTGACTAGATTTACAATCCCACTGCTTAAGCGGCCAGAAAAAGCAGCAAAAAGGCCAAATAATTGAGGTAACGCTGTCTAAAAATTGACTGGGCGGATCTGTAAATTTGTAAATATTGTCAAAGGTGAAATTTGAAGCTATTTTGTCACGAGTTGTAAAACTCGTCATTGCTGGTTTGGGAGGACCTGATGAGCGAACGCAAGATTTTTGCCGGCCCACGCATCAGGCGCATCCGCAACGAGCGCGGTCTGACTCAGACATCCATGGCCGAGGCGCTTGGTATTTCGCCGTCCTATCTCAATCTCATCGAGCGCAATCAGCGTCCGCTTACAGTGCAGCTGCTGTTAAAGCTTGCCAGTGTTTACAAGCTCGATCTCGATAGCCTGCAGGCAGAAAGCGGCACGACGGTTGCGGGCCTGAAGGAAGTGTTTTCCGATCCGCTGCTGACGGGAGAATTGCCGGGCGATCAGGAGCTGGTGGAAATTGGCGAGGCAGCACCCAATGCTGCTAGTGGGATCGTAAAACTTTATCGCGCCTATCGCGAACAGCAGCAGCGCCTTTCCGATTTGTCGCAGTTGCTTTCGCATGAAGGCAGCGATGCGCAGCTTTCCGCCACGCGGTTGCCGCTCGATGAGGTCCGTGATGTCATGGCGCGACGGCCCAATCATTATCCGCGTATCGAAGAAGAGGCGGAGAGTTTCTATGGTCTGCTGAAGCCCGATGGCGACCTGTCGGGCGCACTGAAAGAATGGCTGCGACGCGAGCATGGCATTACTGTGCGTACGCTGCCCGTCGCGACCATGCCGAACTGGCGCAGACGTTATGACCGGCATTCGCAGCGACTGTTTATATCGGAGCGATTGTCGCCCTTTGATCAGTTGCAGGAAATTGCCATGGAAGCGGCGCTTATCCGTATGCAGGTGATGATCGGTGCCGAAACGGAAGCGCTGAAACTCTCGTCCAGTGAAGCAAAGCGCATCGCGCGTTTTGAGCTGGCGCGTTATGCGGCGCAGGCATTGATGATGCCCTATCGGCAGTTTCGCGATGCGGCTGTGCGGGCGCGCTATGATGTTGACGTGTTGCGCTCGCGCTTTGGTGTGTCGTTTAAGCAGGCGGCGAACCGGCTCACAACGCTTCAACGACAGGGTAACTCTGCTTTGCCGTTTTTCTTGATGGAAATCGACCATGCGGGCAATCGCTTGCGCATGGCGGGCTCGCAAGGGTTTCCTGTCCGGTTTGGTGGGCAATGTCCTAA
Organism: Brucella sp.; assembly: GCF_032066345.1. NCBI lineage: Bacteria > Pseudomonadati > Pseudomonadota > Alphaproteobacteria > Hyphomicrobiales > Brucellaceae > Brucella > Brucella sp. Next base: position 228,944 of record NZ_DAMBKZ010000004.1, on the reverse strand, counting down.
GCTGCCGGTCTATGCGGCCTTCACACAAGCGGGGCAGGTGTTGGTGGAGCCAGCCGAATTGCCTGATGGTTCCGCTTTTCTGACGATTGCGCGAACACTTGAAGGACCGCAAGGCGCTTTCAATGAACGTCCGCGGCGCACTGCCATTCTTCTCGGCTGCTCGCTCGATGCAGGTTCTGAGACAATTTATGGTGCGAATAGTGCTCCGCGCACGGAAATCGGTCCGGCCTGTCGCCTTTGTGAGCGACAGGGCTGTATCACACGGGCCGAGCCGCCGCTTACCCGTCCATTGGGACTTGATGAAATGGTGGCGGGATTGTCAGCTTTCGACTTCCAATAGAGCCGGAAGATTTTGGCTGTGACGGTCTGCAAATGGCACGACATCGCAATTTTTGTGTTCGTCTTGTCATCAGCCGGTTGACGAATGCTGCACAATCTAAAAAACTATGAAGTTGAAACAGTTTACCCACCCTTGAGCTGTACCTGGAATCACGGTGCAGAATGGAGCAAGCGATGAGGATGAAATCCTTTCTTCTGGCGACTACAATGGTTTCTGGCCTTGTAAGCGCCGCCGTATTTCCCGCAAGCGCGCAGGAGCGGGTGGTCAATATCTATAACTGGTCGGATTACATCGACGATTCGATCCTCAAGGATTTCACCAAGGAAACCGGCATCAAGGTCGTTTACGACGTTTACGATTCCAACGAAATTCTCGAAACCAAGCTTCTTGCAGGCGGCAGCGGCTACGATCTCGTGGTGCCATCGGGCGAATTCCTTGGCCGTCAGATCCCAGCGGGCGTGTTCCTGAAGCTCGATAAAGACAAGCTCCCGAACCTCAAGAACATGTGGGACGAAATCTCGACCCGTGCCGCGACCTACGATCCGGGCAACGAATATTCCATCAACTACATGTGGGGCACGACCGGCATTGGCTATAACAAGGCCAAGATCAAGGAAGCGCTCGGCACCGACACGATTGACTCGTGGGACGTTCTTTTCGATCCGGAAAAATCGGCAAAGCTTAAAGGCTGCGGCATTTACCTGCTCGATTCAGCCAGTGAAATGCTGCGTCCGGCTCTGAACTATCTCGGACTTGATCCAAATTCCCCATCGCCGGAAGATCTCGAAAAGGCGCAGGAACTTTATCTCAAGATTCGTCCGAATATCCGCAAGTTCCATTCGTCGGAATATATCAATGCGCTGGCTAACGGCGATATCTGCATGGCCGTTGGCTACTCAGGCGACATTTTCCAGGCGCGCGATCGTGCAGAGAAGGCAAAACAGGGCGTAGAGATTGGTTACTCGATCCCGAAGGAGGGCGCGCTGATGTGGTTCGACCAGATGGCGATCCCGGCAGATGCGAAGAATGTGCCTGAAGCGCTTGAATTCATGAACTATATCATGCGTCCGGAAGTTGCAGCCAAGGCGTCGAACTTCGTGTTCTATGCAAACGGCAACAAGGCATCGCAGGAATTCATCGACAAGGAAATTCTTGATGATCCGGCTATCTATCCAAGCGATGAAGTTCTGAAGAAGCTCTTCGTACCGACGCCTTATGACACCAAGGTGCAGCGCGTTGTTACACGCGCCTGGACTAAGATCGTCACAGGCCAGTAACAGTCGGATAATATGACGGCTATTATTAGCCGACGCGGGTTTGCCCGTTGAAATTGAGAGCGGCTCACTGTTCGTACAGCTGGGCCGCTCTACGTCTTGTAGTAGATCAATGGCAGGCTCTGCCTGTGAATGTCAGGTTCCTGATAAGTCGATAGGGGAACGGAATGGAATCTTTTGGCAGCTTTCGCCGCAAATTCGCACCCTGGAATGATCCGGCGGCGAAGCCTTATATTTCTTTTGAAAATGTGACCAAGATTTTCGGCGATTTTACTGCTGTTGATAATCTGTCGCTGAATGTTTTCAATCGAGAGTTCTTCGCGCTGTTGGGGGCATCCGGTTGCGGCAAGACCACGCTGATGCGCATGTTGGCTGGTTTTGAAGAGCCTACTTCGGGGCGTATTACGCTTGATGGTCAGGATTTGCGTGGCATTCCCCCATATAAACGCCCGGTAAACATGATGTTTCAGTCCTATGCGCTGTTCCCGCATATGACGGTTGAAAAGAACATCGCTTTCGGTCTCAAACAGGACGGCATGGCAAAATCGGAAATCGATGCCCGCGTTGCTGAAATGCTTAAGCTCGTAAAGCTTGAGCAATATGGCAAACGCAAGCCGCATCAGCTTTCGGGCGGTCAGCGCCAGCGTGTGGCCTTGGCCCGCGCCGTTGCGAAACGTCCAAAAGTGCTGCTGCTCGATGAACCGCTTGGCGCGCTCGACAAGAAGCTGCGCGAAGAAACACAGTTCGAGCTGATGGATTTGCAGGTCAAGCTTGGTCTCACTTTCATGGTCGTCACCCACGATCAGGAAGAAGCCATGACAATGTCCGATCGTATCGCCGTCATGGACAAGGGCCGTATCATGCAGGTAGCAACGCCTGCCGAAGTATATGAAGCGCCCGGCTCGAAGTTTGTGGCCGACTTTATCGGTAATGTGAACATTATCGAAGGCGAAGTGGTGAAAGCCGCGAATGGTGAGGCAGAAATCGCCACCGAAAAATTCGGCTTCAATATTCAGACCGAAACTCGCGAGCAGCTGAGCGCTGGCCAGAAGGTCTGGTATGCGGTGCGCCCTGAAAAGACACGCATCACCCGCGAAAAGCCGGAAGAAACCTCCGTCAATGCGGTTGAGGGTGAGCTTTGGGATATTGCCTATTTTGGCGATATGACGGTTTTCCACGTTCGTCTCGACAATGGCCGCACCATCAAGGCTGCAAGCCTGAATGCCGTGCGCAAGACGGAAAACCCGCTGACCTATGATGAGCGCGTATGGGTTTCGTTCGATACCGATGCCGGTCTGGTGCTGACAGCCTGAGGAGGGGAGGCACATGCAAAAGCTCATTGCTTCCATAACCAGTCGCCTCGTGATCGCAGTGCCTTATCTGTGGCTGTTGATCTTCTTTCTGGTTCCATTTTTCATCGTCTTCAAGATTTCGTTGTCCGAAGTCACGATGGCGATCCCGCCTTATCAGCCGGTCATTGATCTGACGCAGGGCTTCAGCCTTGCATGGGAGCGCGTGAAGCAGCTCTCCTTTGATAATTACCTCTGGCTGATGGATGATCCGCTTTACTATATGGCGTATCTCTCCAGCGTGCGGATTGCAGCAATCTCGACGTTCCTGACGTTGCTTGTCGCTTATCCGATGGCCTATGGCATGGCGCGTGCGCCACAAAGCCTTCGCCCGACATTGTTGATGCTGGTCATTCTGCCGTTCTGGACATCGTTCCTTATCCGCGTTTATGCGTGGATCGGTATCCTCAAGCCTGAAGGCCTGCTCAACCAGTTCCTTATGTGGCTCAATGTCATCGATACGCCGCTTAACATTCTGAACACGGATACAGCCGTCTTTATCGGTATCGTCTATTCCTATCTGCCGTTCATGATCCTGCCGATCTATTCTTCACTCGAAAAGATGGATTACTCGCTTATCGAAGCGGCACAGGATCTGGGTTGCACAGCTTTCTCGGCTTTCTGGAAAATCACCTTTCCACTGTCGCTTGCAGGTGTCGTGGCGGGTTGTTTCCTTGTGTTCATCCCGGCCGTTGGTGAGTTTGTGATCCCTGATCTTCTTGGCGGTTCGCAGACACTGATGATCGGTAAAACAATCTGGAGTGAGTTCTTCTCCAATCGCGACTGGCCGGTTTCTTCGGCTGTGGCAGTGGTTCTGCTGCTCCTGCTTATCGTGCCGATTGTGATTTTCCAGCAGGCGCAGGCGCGCCAGCAGGAGAAGGGAAAATAAGATGCAGAACAACTGGTCCCGTTTTAACATCGCATCAGTCGCGCTCGGCTTTGCCTTTCTCTACCTGCCGATAGTTCTGCTGGTTATCTACTCGTTCAACGAATCCCGTCTGGTGACTGTCTGGGCAGGGTTCTCGACCAAATGGTATGTGGAACTGTTCCGCAATCAGGCGCTGATGGATGCGGCGTGGGTGACGATCCGCGTCGGGCTTTTGTCGGCCACGATTGCAACCGTGCTTGGCACACTGGCAGCCCTGGCATTGACCCGCTACACGCGGTTTCGCGGGCGCATCCTGTTTTCGGGGATGGTCTATGCGCCGTTGGTCATGCCGGATGTCATCACCGGTCTTTCGCTGCTGCTTTTGTTCGTGGCGATGAACTTTGATCGTGGCTTCTGGACGGTAACGCTTGCACACATCACCTTCTCGATGTGTTTCGTGGCTGTCGTTGTGCAATCGCGTCTGGTAAGCTTTGATCATTCGCTGGAAGAGGCGGCGATGGATCTTGGCGCGCCACCCGTAACCACGTTCATGAAAATCACTTTGCCGGTTATCCTGCCAGCGGTGGTTTCCGGTTGGATGCTGGCCTTCACCCTTTCGCTCGACGATCTGGTCATTGCAAGCTTCACATCGGGTCCGGGTGCAACAACGCTTCCGATGAAGATTTACTCACAGGTGCGGCTCGGTGTGACGCCGGAAATCAATGCGGTTTGTACCATTCTTATCGCCTTGGTGACGACAGGTGTTATCATTGCATCGGTCGTCAACAAGCGCCGCGAAGTGCAGCGCCGCCGTGATGAACAGGCGGCATTCCGCATCGGATAAGCTCTAGAAAACCGTAGCGGGGCAGGCTTACTGCCCCGTTCCGCTTCCTGTCGATGATGGGGAGATAAATGGTCGATCCCATGAGCCGCCGACGAAGAAATGAAGCGGCGGCTTTGCTGCCGCGCCCTGAGCGTTTGGATCGCCCTGGGCTGTCTGGCCCTGCTGATTGTCGGCATTCTGCTGTTGCTGGGGCTGGCTGTCTGGGAAGATAACTTCGCCACTCAGCGCCAGACTGCGATCGACAAAAGGCACAATGCCAGCAAGGTTGAGCGTGCCTTCCGACGTTGCCAATGTCGCATTTTCCAGCGATGCCACGCCATCCGAGAGGTTTGCTTTCATATCGAGGCGATTGAAGGCGAGCGAGACATTGTCCTGTCGCTCAAGGGCAAAGAAGCCCTGGCTTTGTGCCTTGGTCAGAAAGTCCTGAACCGAAAAGCCCTGCATCTGGCCATTGTTCAACTGCACCGAGACATTGCCCTGCGCATTGTTGAGCAAGCCGGACCAGCGATTGGCCGGTCCCTTCATGAACAATGACACATTGCCTTTGCCATTGATGAATGGTTTGTCAAAACCGAGCGCCGCAAAGAGCTGCGAGCTATCAATGTCGGAGGCATTGAAGCGCAATTCGCCGCTGGCTGTTTTCAAATCGCGCACAATCTGGAGATTGGCCTGAAGAATACCATTGAAGGCTTTGGCGTCGCCGATATCGAACATCGCACGGCCGCCTCTGATCTGGACTGCTGCAGCCACACCCGTCATTGAGACCGGTCCCGCAGTTGCCGTCTGTGCTGACAGCCGCAAATCCAACTCGGATCGATTGATAAAGCTTGTATCAATGGTGTCGCGTTCGTTCTGATCACGTTCGCTCGGCGAGCGGGGCTGGTTTACAGGCAGCGGCACAAAGATCGAAAACAGGCGACGCAGGTTCAGTTTCTCAAAAGCGAGCGTTCCCGTGACGGCGGGCGTTTCCTGCTCAAATCCAATCTCGATCACACCCTTGGCCGGGCTTTCATCCGTCGTCATCTCGACATCGGCAAATTTCAAGCGACGCGGTGTGGAGGTGATAGTGGAGTCGAGCGAAAAGGCGCCAATTTCCGTGCTGCCCGCGACAGGTGGCAAGGCAAGCCAACGCAGCGAATTGCTCAATGAAGGCGTCTTGGCGCTCAACGCGCCTTCAAAGAAACGATCATTGGAAATATTGGCTTTGCCTTCAAAGGTGATGTTGACCGGGTTGGACGTAAAGCTCGCGGTCACGTCAGAAGTGCCACCTGCGAGCAACGGAAGGGCTTGCGCTGCAGTCAGGCTGAACTGGGTGTTCTCGCCGCGCCATAGCGCACTGCCGCGAAGCGTTGCAGCACTTGATGTGCGTGGCCATTCGAGCGTGGCATTCACCTTGGTGATCTGCTGGTCTTCTTTCGGTTCTTCTTCCGAATCCGGGTGGTTGAACGAGATTGTGCCGTCGCGAACCACAACGCGACCAAAAGGCTGGGAAGCCTGCTGCGTTGCAAGCGTCTTGTCATTGCCACCATTTTGCTGCTGCAAGGCGCGTTGCGCGCGTATCGCTGTGCCCAATCGACCATTCGAACTTGCAATCGCATCCAGCAGCTCAGAAAAATTATCGACCGGACCGCCAATGTTAAAATGCGGCCTTACAATCTGTGTTTCAGAGAATGACAGCCTGCCCATGATAGCATCAAGCGGCGAAAGCTCGATTTCAATGCGGTTGGCGCTCATGAAAGGCTTGGCACCCTGATCGGACAGTTTGCTAAGTGTCACGCCATCGAGCGAAGCCCGAAGAACAGGAAACACGCGCAAGCGCGGTGCTTCACGCAGTTCAACACTATAGCCGGTCCACGCACTGATTTCCTGCGCCACACGAATGCGGATCGCATCGGTTGAGACGATGAAAGGTATGATCGCGAGCAGGGTGGCGACCGCTGCCGCGCCCAGAATGACGAGCGCAATAATAAGGCGCATAAACTTCGGCCAGCGCATCAACCATCCTATCAGTGAGACATATTCCGTAATCTAAACTAGCTCAGCACTGTGGCAAAGCAAAGCCGCCTATGCTGATTCCATCTTATGGTTAAACAATTGTTTCTCAGAAATTAACCCTGATTTTACAGGAGTTTCCAATCTCTAAATTCCGACATCGGATTTTAAGGCCGTATTAACCAGCTAGGCGCGATAAAGAATGCAACACTGAGTAATGATCGAGCCGCTTGTTGTGCTTATCTGTCACTTGCTTTCGTGTCTTTGTCTCTGAGATTTATCGCGCTGGCTTTTGTTGGCGCTTTTTTTTGTTTGCAAATGAAAAGCCCTCCGGCTGGAGGGCTTTTATTCATATCTAGAGCATCTCCTAAAGAAAATGCTCTATCTTTTCCGAAAACCGGTTCCCACTTTTCGGGATACGCTTAGATCATTCCGCGAGAACGCGTGTGGGTGGGAAAACGATTTCCACCACAGTTCCCTGGCCGGGTGTGGAGTCGATGGCAAACTGTGCGCGATTGGCTTCAACCATCGCCTTGGTCAGCGGAAGTCCAAGTCCCGTGCCTTCGTTGCGCCAGTCTTTCGCGCTTTCGGCCTGACGACGTTGCATGGTGTTGACCTGACGGAACGGCTTCAGTGCCTGTTCGATTTCAGCCTTGGTCATACCGACGCCGGTATCACGCACACGCATCACGACATCGCCATTCAGCTCATAATTCGTCGAAACGATAACCTGTCCGCCAGTTGCGGTGAAGCGCACGGCATTGGAGAGCAGGTTGAGTGCGACCTGCTTGATCGAGCGCGCATCGGCGACGATATCCGGCAGGTTCGACTGGAAGCTGGAACGGATAATGACACGTTCGCGGTTGGCCTGCGGCTGCATGAGCGCAATGGCTTCGCCGATAGCGTCATTGAGCGAAACCGCTTCAAACTCCATGTCGAGCGCACCGGCTTCGATCTTTGAAATATCAAGGAGATCGTTGACCAACGCCAGTACATGGTTGCCGGAACGGTTGATGTCACGCAGATAGTCGCGATAACGCTCGTTGCCGATCGGGCCGAATTTTTCATCGGACATTAGTTCCGAGAAGCCGATAATGGCATTGAGGGGCGTGCGAATTTCATGGCTGATACGCGCAAGAAATTCCGTTTTCTGACTGGACGCACGTTCGGCTTCGCGACGTGCATTGGTCAGTTCTTCCTCTGTGCGCTTCCACTGTGTAATGTCGCGCAGAACTGCACAATATCCGTTTGTATGCGGTAGCTTGCCCATAGTCATGAACAATGGAATGAAACCGCCCTGTGCTTCACGACCAATCACCTCGCGTCCGTCATTGAGGACACTCAAAACGCCATTACCGGAAAGGCCATGCAGATAATCCATCGCCGCACGCTGGCTTTCGATGGCAAAGAGCATGGAGAAGAACTTGCCTTCCGTATCGTCCTGATCATAGCCAAACAGCGCCGAGGCCGAATGGTTCATCGAGCGAATGCGGCCCTCAGGATCAATCAGCACAACACCATCGGTTGCGGTGTCGAGAATGGTCTTGAGCTCTTCGATATGGGCCTGCAGTTCCTGCTTTTCAGAGCGACCCTCAAGGGTCGGTTCTGGTGTACTTTGAACAGGTGCAGTCGCTTCAACCGCGACAGGCATGAGGCTTAGCATCAATGCGCGGCCAGAACGCCAGTTGATCGCATTAAGATGTGCATCGACCGGTTCTTCATGGCCATCGGCATGACGTAGCACCATGCCCTGACGCTTTTCACTGTCGTCGGCTTCGCTGTTGAAAAGCGCATCAACGCCACCAGCCTTACGGATGTCTTCAATCGCGTCATAACCCGTCAGATCAAGCAGCGCCTGATTGACGTAATGGATATCGCCGCCAGACTGAATAATCACCGGCACAGGCAGATTGGCAAGCAAAGCCGTTTCATCAGCAAACACCTTTTCTTCAGAAACAGCGGGTGTTGCGGCCTCTGTGGCAGGCTGTTCGCCGGAATTTGTTTGAGCAGGTTTCGAAACCAGCGCGACAGGTGAGGCGCGTTCGGCGGCAGGTTTTATCTGCTCGGCTGCAATTGGCTTCTCATCTGTTGCATCCTGATCCTGACGCGAGTTTGCGAGACCCTGCTTGCGCAAGCGATCAGCGATTTCGCGGAATGCATTGCGCTCTGTGGCCGTCAGGCCGCCTTCAGGGCGTTTGTCAGTCTTCGTCTTGTGTTCTTTTTCGTGATCCGCCGCGACTTTTTCGCGGGCAGCAGCGTTGAGAAGCTCAAGCACCTTGTCGGATTCCCGACGACCCGGATTAGGAGTCAGAACCACAGGTGGCTGATATTTGGCTTCTGAAGGATGATCGTCATTCGCAACTTCTTCTGAAAGCGCCAGAACATCATCGTCCGCACCGTCGAGCGGCAGGGCGGTCTGTTGTGCTTCTGGAACCCGCTTCTGCGGAACACCGCCAGCCAGCACAATGCCGATGGTTTCAGGGTCTGCTTCTGCATCCTGCGGATTCACAAGGCCAAAACCGCGGAAACCGATAAATTCGCGATCGCGCGAGTAAACGGGAAGGGCGGCAAGCTCTACTGGCACGCGGAGATTTGTGCCCTCAACCGGCCAAAGCAGCTTTTTACCCGACCAGGTATCGCGCTTTTGCAGCAGAACGGCGATTGCGCCATCCGTGTCGAAGCCAAATACATTGGCAACTTCCGCAAAGCGGCGACCGATAACATCGGCAGCATTAGGCCCGATAATGATGCCCAGTTCTGGCGATAGTTCGGTAAATGAACCGGCCGCATCCGTCTTCCATATGAAGCGGGCTGGTGCGCCGTCACGATCAAAAGCAAATTCCTTTGGCTTCTGGATCTCTTCGGCCTCGACCGCTGCTTCTTTCACTGCGGGTACGATATTTTGTTCAGCCAAAGGCGCATCGGTGGTCGAAGCCGCCTGTGTCGCTTCGCTGATAATGCAGAGCAGGTGCAAAGCAGGGGCGTCTGAAAGGCGCGCCAGCGCACCCGGAACTGAATGCTTTCCCGCACGAATACGCCGCTTGACCAGATGATCATCCGCATCTTCTGCTTCGACGATCAGATCTTCAAGGGTGGATGCGGAAATATCAAGCGCTGCAAAACGTGAGCTCGCAGCAAGAATTCTCGCCTGTGCATCAATCAGTGCGACATGCGTTGTGACATCAGCAAGGCCGGAAATAATATCGCCTGGCTTAACATCTTGCCGGTCGACAGACATCAGCAAGGCTTCAATGCCATCGGGCAGGACAATATTCGAAATCTTCAGGCGGGTCAGTTCGGCCCGCATTCCTCCGCCCAGACGAACGGCAACAATCCTGGGCGCGATGTCGGTCTCATCGGTGGAAGCTGTAATCTGTCGGCGCGTTGCGACCGGCAAATCAAGGGCACCGCCGATCAGGTATTCGATACGATCATGGCCAAAGAGGCTTGCGCCAGCGCCATTTGCCCAAAGCACTGTCGATAAGTCGCGCGTCAGCACGAGCTGCGCGTCGCCCTTGGCAAAACCTTCGCGGATTTGATCCAGCGCGGCAATATCGATGAAGGGGTATGATCCTGACATACCGGTCCTTTACCTGTTCTTCCGTCCACCCAAGAAACCTCTTAACGACCTGTTAATAAGCCTCTTGCGGGTTCGGGTCCATATTTGCATTCGATATGGACCTTACTTTCTGTTCCATTAGTTAATGCAGGTAAGGCAATTTTATGTGTTGGTGGATAATCCGCGTTTATGCACAACCATGCATAAAACATGGTAACCGGATTGCGTCGAATTTTAACGATTGCGGCTTTCGAGCTAACAAACGGGGAAATCTTCAAAAAAGATCATTATAATCACTTGCAATGTGGTTCGATTCTCCGTATGTGACCCCCTGTCGACGGACACCGAAGCGAGTTCGTTGAGATTTAGGTACGCGGTCGTAGCTCAGTTGGTTAGAGCGCAGGATTGTGGCTCCTGAGGTCGGTGGTTCGAATCCACCCGTCCGTACCATCTAATTTTCCAACATATACTGTAGACAGTGTCTGAAACAGATAAGCATGTTGTGTAATATGCCGAAGTCGCTGTATTTGAGCAGAACGTTGGCATCTTTTTGTAATTTAAAAGAAGCTTCCAACAAGTCATTGAAATTTCGTGATTCCGGATATCGGTTTTTCATGGAATCCCTTAATATTGCCGGGCAATTTTGGCTAGCTTCTTCCCTATGGAACAAAACCACTACCCAATCATTGGGCTATTGTAGGAGCGTCCAGAAAGGGAGGTATTGTTTCATGAAACAGGTCAGCCCGCGTGAAGCGCGACAGGGTCGTGAGGGCAAACCCGTTCTTGTAATTTTGCTGGTTAGCATAGCTGCAGCTGCAGTTGTCTGGCTGCTTGTTGAGCTTTTCGGGAGCGCGATTGCACCTGATGTGCCTTCCAATAGTGAAGGCTCGGTGCCACCAGCCAGCACCGAAACTGTTCCGCCTGCTTCCGGCAATTGATCTTTAAAAGCCAATATGAATTGCGGATACATATTGCGTTTCAAGCCGCCGGAACAAAAGCCGAGAATTTCCGTTGAAGGGCATGGATCAATTCTGGGCCGAATTCACACACGATAATATGCTGAGCCTGCCAGTCGTATTGGCAAGAATGCTGCTCGCAACTCTTCTTGGCGCGGTTATCGGTCTTGAAAGAGAATGGCGAAAGCGACCGGCAGGGTTGAAGACCCACATGATGGTCTGTCTCGCATCAGCAACCTTCACAATCGTATCGCTTGAGCTGGTGAATGTGCCGGTTTTCGACGATCAGAACATCCGCATGGACCCTTCGCGTCTTGTAGAAGCGATCACCAGCGGTGTGGCATTTCTTGCGGCTGGCTTTATCATCTTTGCCAAAGGCCAGATTACCGGCATTACAACGGGTGCGGGCATGTGGCTTGCTGCAGCTATCGGTCTCGCAAGCGGCCTCGGATTGTGGCACATCGCGATTATGGCAACGGCCATCGCCGTTATCATGCTGATCGCGGTTGGAAAGATGGAAAGATCGGTAAGGCCAGACAGAGGCGACTAGAGCGCATCCCGAAAAATGTATGGCGGTTTTCGGACAAAGATACGCGTTAGAAATTATTCAGAGCTCCGCCGCTGCCGTGGCCAGCTCAGTTGTTATTGGGCTAATGCTTGCTCAATGGTGTCTTTCAGTGCAAGCCGCTGCTTGCGCAGGTTGGTTTCCTCTTCCTGACTGACAGGTGCTATCTTGCTTTCGGCCCGATGAATACGGTCATTGACCGAGTCATATTCCTCCAGAATGCGAGCGAAACGCGGGTCAGCGGCCTTCAGGGCATGAATGGCAACCAACTGACCGGGAAACTCTTCACCAAGCGTGTGAGGGGTGTTTGACATGGTTTTCTCCTTCCTTTGATAAGGGCAGATTGGCAGGTGAAAACCGAAGCCTCATTGATCCCAATCAATAGGGATAAATATCGTTATATGCAGTTTCTGCATGGCTCTTATGCAAAGGCATCACTTCAAACAGAAGTTGTGAAACACCATCTCAATGGTGCGGACCAATAAGGCGTCCGTGATGGAGATGAAAATGTTTGCCCGCTTTAATAATCGTTTCGGTCGTGCCTTTGCGCAATTCGGTAGTGCCGTTCGCGCATCTGCTGCCCTGCGTGTTGGACATCAGCCAATGGCAAAAGACCTTGAGACGCTCGGCATCGACGTGGCTCAGTTCCGCAAGATCCACGACTAAGCTTGCAGTTGTTTATTGAAGTAAAGCCCCGGTTTCCCGGGGCTTTTTGTTTTTTGAGTGCATTTCACTCAGGTCGGATTATGCTCTAGTCTTCGTCTGTTGCCATTTGCTTGAGCAACTCGCCCTTGCCGCGCTGGCGCATAATCATCGGCACGACGACTGCCGCGATTGCCAGTGCAATCAGCGTTATCGATACCCATGAATGTACCAGTGTCATCGGGTTGCCCTGGCTGATCTGCAGTGCCTGACGCAGACTTTTTTCTGCCATCGGTCCGAGGATCAGGCCCACGACAACCGGTGCAATCGGGTATGAGAAGCGGCGCAGCACATAGCCAAGCAAACCGAAAGCCAGAAGCAGACCCAGTTCAAACGATACCGGAAGACCTAACAGCATTGATGTCGATGCGTTGGCACCGATAGTACCCAGTGTAGCGAAGACCAGAATGCCCGCATAAAGCCAGTGGCGCGGGATGGTGAGCATCTTCACCCAAAGGCCGATCAGCGGTAGGTTCAGCACCAGCAGCATCAGATTGGCGACCAGAAGGCTTGCAACCAGCCCCCAAACCAGCGGCGCATTGGTGACAAAGAGCAATGGTCCCGGCTGCAAGCCGAATTGCTGGAAACCAGCCAGCATGATTGCCGCCGTTGCAGTGGTTGGCAGACCGAGAGTCAGCAGTGGCACGAGAGTACCCGCAGCCGATGCGTTGTTGGCGGCTTCCGGGCCTGCAACGCCTTCAATGGCGCCTTTGCCAAACTCTTCCGGATGTTTGGAGAACTGGCGTTCTGCCGAATAGGACAGAAAGCTTGAAACGTCCGCGCCGCCCGCTGGCATGGCGCCAATCGGAAAGCCGATTGCCGTTCCACGCAGCCATGGCATCCACGAGCGCTTCCAGTCATTCTTGGTCATCCAGACTGAGCCTTTGACGGCGATGACTTCATCGTCGGGGCTGAGCTTTTTGGAAACCACCGCCAAGGTCTCGCCAATAGCAAACAGCGCTACCGCAAGTGTGGTAACATTGATGCCATCGAGAAGGTTCGGCGTGCCCATGACCAGACGGGCCTGTCCGGTCAGCTGATCGATGCCGATTAGGCCAAGCGTCAGGCCGATGAACAGCGAGGTGAGGCCGCGCAATGTGGAATCGCCAAATGCCGCCGAGACAGTCATGAAGGCGAGCAGCATCAGCGCGAAATATTCCGAAGGTCCGAAGGAGAGGGCGAATTTCACCACCCATGGGGCCACAAATGCCAGAGCCAGCGTCGCAATCAGGCCCGCAATGAACGAGCCGATTGCAGCGGTTGCAAGGGCTGGCCCACCGCGCCCCGCTCGGGCCATTTTATTGCCCTCCAATGCCGTAACGATGGAGGCGCTTTCTCCGGGCGTATTCAGCAAGATCGAGGTGGTCGATCCGCCATACATGCCGCCGTAATAAATACCGGCAAACATGATGAGAGAACCGGCGGGGTCGAGTTTATAGGTAACGGGTAGGAGCAACGCCACTGTAAGTGCTGGGCCGATGCCCGGTAGCACGCCAACAGCCGTACCAAGTGTGACGCCAATCAGCGCGTAAATAAGGTTTGATGGCTCAAGGGCCACCAGTAGTCCGTTGGCGAGCAGAGTGATTGTATCCATGTTCTTTCGCCTTAAACGAATTGTTCAAGCCAGCCTGATGGCAGCGATAGCTGCAGGCCGCGTGCAAAAATGAACCAGATGACGAATGAGAAGACGATGCCGACCGGCACGCTTATCCAGAATTTGCGATAGCCAAATCCGCGCGCCGTTGCTGCAAACAGCAAGCCCGTTGCGATGGAAAAGCCCATGGTTTTCATGGTCAGCATCTGGATAACCAGACCGCCGACAATCCACGCCATAGGTGCAATTTCCTGATGTTCACGTTCGGGAAACTCGCCCTTCAATGCGCTGATTACGGTCCAGATAGACAGGATGAATAGCCCAGCTGCAATGATATAGGGCACGGTTTTAGGCCCAACGGGCGAGTAAGACAGCACATTGTTGCCATAGGCCGTGGACCAGGCAATTGCGATAGCAATTGCAGCAAGGATTAGGGCTATGACAAGAGCTGCGTAGTCTGGCGCCGTTCCAGCGGAACGGCGCTCTCCATGCTGTTCAGATCCTGTCATTTGACGAGGCCGATTTCCTTGAGGATGGTTTCAGTGGACGCCACATCTTTCTTGAGCTGCTCTTTAAAAGCATCGCCTGCAAGATAGGTATCGGCCCAGCCCTTGTCGGCCAGTGCCTTCTGCCAGGATTCAGATTTCACCATCTTTTCGACATCTGCATTGACGGCCGCTTCCTGTTCGGCGGTGATGCCCGGAGCGGCGCCGACCATGCGCCAGTTCTGGATCGAAACGTCGACGCCACCTTCCTTGAAGGTCGGAGCGTCGATGCCTTCAACGCGTTCATCGCTGGAAATACCGATAATGCGAAGCGTACCAGCCTTGATCTGTGGGTCGAATTCGCCATAGCCGGAAATGCCGACTGTTACCTGATTGCCAAGAATTGCAGCGAGCGCTTCGCCACCACCGGAAAAGGCAATGTAGTTGACTTTGGTTGGATCAACGCCTGCGGCCTTGGCAAAAAGACCAGCTGTGATGTGGTCCGTACCACCTGCCGAGCCGCCGCCCCAGGAAACGGAGCCCGGATCAGCCTTGAGCTTGGCAACAAGATCACCGAGGTTCTGAATGTCGGACGATGCCGGAACGACGATGGCTTCGTATTCGCCGGTGAGACGGGCAATTGGTGTAATCGCGTCGAGATTGACGGGCGAATTGTTGGTCAGGATCGCACCGACCATGACATAGCCGCCAACGATGAGCTGGCTCGGGTCGCCCTTGTTCTGGTTGACGAACTGCGCCAGGCCAATCGTGCCACCTGCGCCCGGAACGTTAATGACCTGAACGCTGCCGGAAATCTTTTCATCCTGAAGCACGTTCTGCATGGTGCGTGCTGTCTGGTCCCAGCCACCGCCCGGTGCTGCTGGCGCCAATACCTTGTAATCTTCAGCCGAAGCTGCACCCGCCATTGCAAGCGCTGCCACCGACGAAATGGCCAGAATCCATTTACGCATAAATCCTCCCTGAATGCACTTTGCGTGCATTTTGCTGCTGTCTTTGCGACAGCCCTCCTCAAAAACCCCTGCTTCCCAAGCAGAGACTCCTGATCTGGAGACTACAGGAGAGAATTACAATATACCAGCAAGCAGCATCGCTTGTTTTTACTTGCAATATCGTATTAGCAAAAAGTCTTATATGGCGATTTTATAGGGCTGAATAAGCGGCCCGGCTCGCTTGACGCTTATATCGGCGCGATGTAATACAGTTACGACGGTTCCCCGACCGAGAGTGAAGGGGATTAATAGGGAACACGGTGAGGACGACCCAAAAGGGACCGAGACCGTGGCTGCCCCCGCAACTGTAAGCGGATTGCCGTTCATCCTTGTGATGCCTCAAAGCGTCATGTCACTGAGACTGTTCCAAACAGCTCGGGAAGGCAGATGAACAGCGAGTATCTGTGAGCCAGGAGACCTGCCGTCTAACGTAGTCCATTGTCACGGGCGGGGATGCCCGGTGCAGGAGAGTTGGTTATGACAGCTTTAAGCGTCGCAGGACGTTGCCTCCCATCGTCATTCATATCCCCGGATATGTCCGTCTTCTTTACGCGCCGGATCGCTTCCGCCGTTTGATGCGGCTTTTTCTCTTATCATTTCGGGGTTTTAAATGAACTTTATCGGCAAGACGTCATTTCGCGTTGCCTTCTCAGCAGTTGCTATTCTTGCGAGTGGCTTCGCTGCACAAGCTGCTGAAACTCAGTATCCGCTGACGCTGAAAAATTGCGGTCGCGATGTTACGTTCAAACAGGCACCGACGCGCGCTGTGGCCGTTGGTCAGAGCAGTACAGAAATTCTTTACAGCCTCGGTCTTGGCGACAAAGTTGTCGGTACTGCGGTCTGGTTTGGCCCTGTTCTGAAGGGTTTTGAAGAAGTTAATGCAAAGGTCAAGCGCCTTGCGGACAATGACCCAAGCTTTGAAAGTGTGCTGGCGGAAAAGCCTGAAATCGTCACTGCTGATTTTCAGTGGCACGTTGGCCCGATGGGCATTGTCGGTAAGCCCGAACAATTTGAAGAACTGGGTATTCCAACCTACACCTCACCCTCCGATTGTGTAGGCAAGGATAACTCCGGCGGCGGCGATGGCGTCCGCACGGCACCTTTCAAGATGGAAATTGTCTATCAGGAAATCACTGAACTTGCCGAGATCTTCAATGTACAGGATCGCGGTGAAAAGCTCGTTGCGGACTTGAAGGCTCGTGAAGCTGCTGCGCGTGAGAAAATTGGCTCTACCAATGGCAAACTTTCTGCGATGGTCTGGTTCTCCAGCACGCAGATCGATGCCGATCCCTATGCAGCCGGTAAATTTGGTGCTCCCGCCTATATCCTTTCCGCGCTTGGCATCAAGAATGTGATCGAGAGTGAAGAAGAGTGGCCAACTGTTGGCTGGGAAACAATCGCGAAATCCAACCCGTCGATGATCGTTGCAGCGAAGCTTGATCGCCGTCGTTATCCTGCCGACGACATTGCTGTGAAGCACCAGTTCCTTGAAAGTGATGCTGTTACCAAGCTCATGCCAGCCGTCTCAGGCGGCCATGTCTTCGATATGGATGCGCAGTCGATGAGCACTTCGCTCCGCGTGATCGAAGGTATTGAAACGCTTGCTGCGGATATTGCCGCTTCGGATCTCAACAAGTGATAGCACGCGCAGCCACTTCTGGCATTCATCTTGGCAAGGGCATGAGCGGCAGGTTGCTTTTCGTAGCGCTGGCGCTTGTCCTGCTTCTCGGTGCCTTGTGGCTGGGCGCTGCAATTGGTGAAACTGCGATACCTCTGGACGTGGTGGCGAAAACAATCGCCAACCGCGTCTGGAATGCAGGTTATCCGCTTGAGCCGATAGATGAAGGTATTGTCTGGAGCTATCGTCTCAGTCGTGCGGTGGTTGCCGCATGTTGTGGTGCAGCACTTGCCCTTTCCGGTGTGGTGCTGCAATCGCTTCTACGTAACTCATTGGCCGACCCTTATATTCTGGGCATTTCCGCCGGTGCGTCCACAGGTGCGGTCAGCGTTGCCATTCTAGGCATTGGCGCTGGTGTTCTGTCGCTTTCGCTGGGTGCGTTTATAGGGGCAATCATAGCATTTCTTCTGGTCTCGCTGCTGGCGCTAAGAGCAGGGCGAGGAAACAGTGCAATCATTCTGGCAGGTATCGCGGGGTCTCAGCTCTTCAACGCATTGACTTCGTTTATCGTGACGAAGGCTGCAAATGCCGAGCAAGCTCGCGGCATCATGTTCTGGCTTCTCGGCAATCTGTCGGGTGTCCGCTGGCCTGACGCGGCACTTGCCTTTCCTGCATGTATCATTGGCCTTGCAATTTCCCTTTGGCACGCACGGGCGCTTGATGCCTTCACCTTCGGCTCTGAATCTGCCGCCTCGCTGGGTATTCCAGTGCGTCGCGTTTACGCGGTTCTGATTGGTGTCAGTGCAATGATGACGGCGGTCATGGTTTCCATTGTCGGCTCAATCGGCTTTATCGGCCTGGTTATTCCACATGCAGCCCGAATGGTCGTTGGCGTTCGCCATGGGCGATTGTTGCCGGCAGCCGCACTGATTGGTGCAATCTTCATGATCCTCGCCGATATCCTGTCACGAATAATCATTCCGGGTCAGGTTCTACCCATTGGGGTAATTACGGCTCTGGTCGGCGCACCGGCCTTTGCACTCTTGCTCGGGCAGAGGAGGGATCAATCATGATGCTTTCGACGAAAGATGTTGGCTGGTCGGCAGGTGGTGCAGAAATTCTGCGGGATGTTTCGCTTGATGTGCAAGAAGGGGAATTCCTCGGCATTATCGGACCGAATGGGTCCGGTAAAACGAGTTTGCTTTCACTGCTTTCCGGTGTGCGTCGCAGTCGCGCTGGCGAAGTAAAACTGTGCGGAACGCCGATCCATAAGCTCAACCGCCGTGAGATCGCGCGCAAACTTGCACTTGTCGAGCAGCAGGCAGGCACAACTGATCGCATCACTGCACGGCAAGCCGTTGAACTGGGGCGGACACCCTATCTGGGTGCTTTATCGCCATGGTCTGATGCGGATGATGTCATTGTCGAACGGGCTTTAGCCAATGTGGATATGGCGCATCTGGCAAATCGATATTGGCATACGCTTTCAGGCGGTGAACGTCAGCGCGTGCATATTGCGCGTGCGCTTGCGCAGGAGCCTCAGATTCTGCTTCTGGATGAGCCGACCAATCACCTCGATATTGGCCACCAGATTGGTTTGCTCGATCTTGTAAGGCGTCAAGAGCTAACAGTTGTTGCGGCACTTCATGACCTCAACCATGCGGCGATGTTCTGTGATCGTATCGCAGTGATGAACAAGGGGCAGATTGTGGCGCTGGGTACTCCGCGCGAGGTACTACGGGCCGAATGTATTCGCAGTGTTTTCGGTGTTGAAGTCGACGTCGAATACTATGGAGTACGCGGTTGCCATATTCGCTATCGCGCACCAGGTCATGAACAGCTGCATCTAAAGCAATCAGCATAAGCTAAATTAGAATATTTCCAGCAAAAATGGAAACCGGTTTTGCGTCGGATAATGCGATAAAACAAAGAGACAGAGCGGTTTCAATGATTCAGCGCTAGCAGAAACAACTCCTAATAAAAGTTGTTATTAAAGTAGAGTTACCTAATTTATATAATTTGTTGATGCTTATAAAACGATAATATGTTTCACTTTTTACTTAAGTTTGTCACGCTATTGTGACCCATTTTGTTGACAAACTGTTTCCGTTTCATTGACAGTTTGTTTATATGGGACATCTCGTGTTTGGATAAGTGCCGTTTCAACCGCTTGAGTTGGGCAGCATCACCTGAATGTACGATGCAGTCATATTGCGAATGTATTGTTATTTCTGGTTCCAGATATGCGGGCCGAATTCGATTCGCATAAGCTATTCGTGAAGAGAAGACGGTTCAGTTTGAATAAAGAAAGAATATTTGCATTCCGCTCTGCTTAGGCAGTTTTAAAGATGGAATGTGAAAAAGGCTGTTTTAATATCAATTATTGTGAGCATTATTCAGCGGCGACTTGGCTTTTTGACAGGTCGCCGCTTTTTTAACTACGGATACTGCGCACCCGTGACGGTCAAATAGACCGCGTAGAGCGATTTCGTTGCCGCAATGAAAAGCCGGTTGCGACGTGGGCCGCCAAAAGTGACATTTGCAACAGTTTGTGGCGTCTTGATCTTGCCGAGAAGCTGGCCTTCTGGCGAGAAACAATGAACGCCGTCGCCTGCGCTTGTCCAAAGATTGCCGTCCGTGTCGAAGCGAAAGCCATCTGGCAGGCCGTTATCAATCGTGCAGAAAATATTACCACCCGTGACACGCTTGCCGTCATCAACGACATCGAAAACCCGGATATGACGGGGCGCTTTTTCGTCGTGGCTATAGGCGCTGTCGGCAACAAACAGCTTTGTTTCATCGGGCGAAAATGCGAGGCCGTTTGGCTGCACAAAGTCTGTGATGACGGCAGTAAGCTCACCGCTTTTAGGATCCAATCGATAGACATTGCGTGTTGGCTGTTCGGGATCGGCTTTATAGCCTTCATAGTCTGCCAAAATGCCATAGGTCGGATCGGTAAACCAAATGGTGCCGTCAGAGCGTACGATAACATCATTTGGTGCGTTGAGCTTCTTGCCCTGATAGCTGTCCGCAAGCACGGTGATGCTACCGTCAACTTCCGTGCGGGTAACACGACGCCCGCCATGCTCACAGGAAACGAGCCGTCCTTCACGGTCGCGCGTATTGCCATTGGCAAAATTCGAAGGCTGACGGAACACAGAAACGCCGCCTTCCGGCACCCAACGCAAAATACGCTGGTTGGGAATGTCGCTCCATAGCAGGCAGTTCAGATCACTAAACCAGACCGGGCCTTCGGCCCAGCGACAATCGCTGTAAAGTTCATCAAGACCAGCGCTCGAAACAAACATCTGTCTGAAGCGTTCATCGTGAATTTCGTAAATCGAATGATTTTGAGACAAGGAAATAGCTCCGGGGAATGTTGTTTAACGCTCAGGTCTGCGGCTGCTGGCAAGGAAAATCACCGCAATGATGGTGAGCCCTGTCAGGACCAGACGAACACCGGCACCAAAGCCATAGGTGTTGAGCATTGAGACTATGAGGAACATGAAGAGTGCGGCACCCCAAATACCAGGGATGTTGGAATCGCCACCTGCTACTGCCGTGCCGCCAATGATGACGACTGCAATCGACATCAGCAGATATTCAGCGCCCATATTGAGTGCTGCGCCACCAGAAAAACAGGCAAGCAGGAAGCCGCAGAGCGAAGCCAGAACTGCGCAGAGCAGATAGGTCACGAAGCGTGTGCCTTCGACTGGAACACCTGCCATACGTGCTGCAAACGGATTTTGCCCGATGGCTGAAATCCAGCGGCCATAAATGCTTTTCTTGAGAAGCACCCAGCCTAAAACCGACAGGAGCAGGGCCACGATTGCAACATTGGGAATGCCAAAGACAGAGGAGGTGGTGAACTGTGCCAGAACTTCAGGCGGCTTTACGCGCAGACCGCGATTGCTCCAGATGGCAGTCGACTGGATAAGAAAGCTCATCGACAGGGTTGCGATGATTGGCGGGATGCGCAGCAGCTTGATCAGCGCATAATTGCAGATGCCAATACCAAGGCCGATCAGAAGTGCAACCGCAAGCCCTGCCAGCACCATGCTGTCTTGCGAGTCCATGAGCTTCAATGCCAATGTTGCGGCAAGCGTCATGGTGGCTGGAACCGATAGGTCGATATTGCCGGGGCCAAGCGTGATGACGAACATCTGTCCGAGGCCGACAATCACCGAGAACGATGCGAAGGTGAAGGCCGCGTGAGAAAGTCCTGCGGCACCCGCGCCGCCCGTAAACAATACGGTGATAATCCAGACCGCAATGGTTGTGATGAACGACCATATCCATGGACGACTTGTGAGAACGGAGACGGTGCTCATTGCTTTTTCTCCCTGCGGTCGAGGCGATTGAGGAAGAGGCGAAGCGCAAGCACGACGATGAGGATTCCGCCCTGCGCGCCAATCTGCCAGTCGGGTGAGATACGCATGAAGGAGAGAAATGAACCCGCAAGTGTGAGTGTCAGCGCTCCGATGACTGCGCCAACGGGAGAAATGCGGCCGCCAACAAATTCACCACCACCAAGTATGACACCGGCAATGGAGAGCAGCGTATAACGCAGCGCGATATTGGCATCTGCCGAGGTGGTCAGTCCTACAAGCGCGATACCGGCAAGCACTGCAAAAAGGGCAGCAAGCGCATAGGTTCCGGCGCGGATTGCGGTGATCGACCAGCCCGCACGCTCAATGGAACGCCCATTGCCACCTGCGCCACGCATCAGCACACCGAAGGTTGTGCGCATGACGATGAAATGCGTGACAATGGCAATCAGAATGCTTGCTACAATAGCCATTGGTACGAATGGCGGCTTGGTTGTCATAATCCAGCGTGCCCAGTCAGGTGCCTGACCGCCGGGTGAGGGCAGGAGCAAAACGGCAAGGCCACCCCACACGAACGACATTCCGAGTGTGACGACGATAGATGGCAGATTGCGCAGATGGATGATGGCACCCAGTGCTGCATAGGCTGCAATCGCTGCTGCAAGGATCAGAACACCGATCAGGGGCGCCGTGTTGAGATAGGTCGCGGCTACACAGACCACGAAGCTCACGAAGGTTCCCATCGAGAGATCAAGGTCATTGACCGCCATGATGAGCATCTGCGCGATTGTTGCGAGTGCAATCGGTACTGCGAGATTGAACAGCAGGTTAAGGCCGGTATAGCTCATGGCACGCGGCTGCATATAGAAAACAGCGGCCAGCAGCAAAGCGAGCGAGAAAACTGGCGTAAGCAGGCGGAGGGATGAAGCGGAGAGACGCATTATTCGTGTCCTCCCTCAAAG
Organism: Brucella sp.; assembly: GCF_032066345.1. Taxonomy (NCBI): domain Bacteria; kingdom Pseudomonadati; phylum Pseudomonadota; class Alphaproteobacteria; order Hyphomicrobiales; family Brucellaceae; genus Brucella; species Brucella sp. Next base: position 206,498 of record NZ_DAMBKZ010000004.1, on the reverse strand, counting down.
GATGCAGCAAGCACGTTCTTTTCCGTGATTTCGTCGCCGACCAATTCTGTCACGATTGCACCGTCGCGGAAGACATAGACACGATCACATAGTTCGATCTCGTCCATTTCGGTGGAATACCAGACAAAGGTACGGCCATTTTCTGCTTCATGGCGCAGGATTTCATAGACTTCCTGCTTCGTGCCAACATCCACGCCGCGCATGGGATCGTCCATCAGGATGGCGTTGGCAGTGGTGGCAAGTGCGCGGGCAAAAAGCACTTTCTGCTGATTGCCGCCGGAAAGCGAAAGAATGCGATTGCCCATATCGGGTGTGCGGATCTGGATCTTGTCTTTCCATTGCGCGCCGAGCTGATCTTCATGGCTCTGATTGACAAGCTTCAGCGATGAAAGGCGATCAAGCGAACCTATGGTGAGATTGTGCAGGATGCTCCAGAGCGGAAACGTGCCGTTAAGGCTGCGATCACCGGCTACGAAGGCGATTTCGCAATTGCGCGCAGGCAACCAGTTTGGCCGACGCGCATAATAAAGATCGAGTAGCATCTTGGTCTGGCCGTGACCTGCGAGCCCAGCGAGGCCGATAACTTCGCCCTTGAAAGCCTGAAACGGCTTGCTGTCATGGGCGCGCTTTTTTGCAGAGAGAACAGCTGTGCCCGTCGTGTCGGCTTTTGCCGCGCGGCGTGCCGCTTTTTCACGTTCGACACTCCCCATGGCTTCGACAAGGCTGCGGTTTGTGAAATCGCCTGCTGTGCGATTGGCGACAACCTTACCGTCTTTCATCACGACGATGCGGTCGGATGTTGAGAGGATTTCACCAAGCATATGCGAAATGAGGATCACCGAACCGCCTGTGCCGACAAAGCGACGGACATAGGCCATCAGCTGTGCAGCAATGCCTGCATCGAGCGATGAGGTCGGTTCATCGAGAATGACGAGCTTCGGCGGCGTGCCGGGGGCGGTGAAGTTGATGGCGATTTCGACCATCTGCCGTTCAGCAATGGACAACTCATCAACGGTTGCCGCGCAATCGATCTTGTGACCGGGGAAAATCTCACTGAGCTTTTTTGCAATGAGATCAACAGCCTTGCCGCGCCAGTTCGCGCCCGTAAGGTCGCGCTGCATGATGCGGACATTTTCGGCAATTGTCAGATTAGGGAAAAGCGACAGCTCCTGAAAGACGCAGCGGATGCCGTGCTTGCGGGCAGTCGCCACGCCATGGCCTGCCTCAGCGTGATAGGAGAGGCTGCCTTCATGCGGGGTGAGGCCGCCATTGATGACATTGACGATAGTGGATTTGCCTGCGCCATTATGGCCGACAAGTCCGACACATTCGCCTTCATGGATCACAAGTTCAGCGCCATCCAGTGCCTTAACCGCACCGAACTGCACGCGAATATTGCGTGCGGCGACGACCTCGCCTTTGTCGATTGTATGAGACATGCATCCGAACTGTATTGGAGATAAGGGAGGGGCAGGCATGAAACACGCCCACCCCCTGGGAGAAACGCGTTATTTCGCGTCTGCGATGACCTTCTGTGCGTCTTCCAGCGAATATTCGACATTCGCAACGCCACCCTTCTGGGTATTTCCGAGATCCTTATCGAGCGATTCCTGGCTGACGCTCAGGAACGGAACGACGAGGTCTTTCTTGACTTCTTTGCCATCAAGAATCTGCTGTGCGACCCAGAAAGCCAATGTTGAAACGCCCGGCGCGATGGAAACCGACATGGTTTCATAGCCATTCGCATCTTTCTGCTGCTTCCACCACTGCAGTTCGTCTTCACGGTTGCCCATGATGATGATCGGCGTTTCGCGCTTTGCAGCGGCAAAGGCCTGTGCAGCGCCATAACCGTCTCCGCCCTGTGTTACCACGGCGTCGATCTTCGGCAGGCTTGGCAGAACGCCTGCGACTGCACGCTGTGCAACATCTGCAGCCCAGTCACCATGCACAGAGCCTACGATTTTGAAGTTCGGATGCTTCTTCACGCCTTCCTGAATACCGGCGTGCATTTCGTCATCAACGGAAACGCCTGCAAGGCCGCGAATTTCAAGCAGATTTCCGCCTTCCGGCAGACGCTTTGCGAGATATTCAACCTGACCTTCGCCCATGGCTTTGAAGTCAACCGCAATACGCCATGCGCAAGGCTCGGTGACAATGCCGTCAAACGAAACGACTGTGATGCCCGCATCGCAGGCTTCTTTCACTGCGCCGTTAAGAGCGGTTGGCGATGCGGCATTGATAACGATGGCATCATAGCCTTGCAAAATCATGTTCTGGATTTGCGCTGCCTGCTCGGTGGCCTGATTTTCAGCGGTGGTGAAAGCATCGGCTGCAGAAACTGCACCTGCGCTGACGGCTTCCTTCGTCACCTTGTCCCAGCTCTGTAGCATGGCCTGACGCCATGAGTTGCCGGCATAATTGTTGGAGAAGGCGATCTTTTTCGATGATGTGTCGGCAAAAGCGCTACCGCTTGCCATAAATGTGGCGAGTGCGGCGGATGCCAAAAGAATTTTCCCAAGCTTCATTTCATTCCTCCCAGTTACAAATATCCGCCCCGCAGTGCGCAATAACACTTCGGATTGTTCGAATTTGAATGTGGCGCGAAACCTCCCGCACCGCCGCTCCTCAACGGCACCAACTTGCCCGTGACATTTCCTGTTGTCTTGCGGGCAATTTTCTGGTGAAGCGAGGATGAAATAAATGCGTTGCGCTGTGAAGGCTGATCGAAGCAACCATGCTGCGGGTTTGCGCAGCAAAATTGCGGGAACCCGCAAGACGCGCCGGTAGAGAAGCGGCGTAATATAAGAGCAAAGCAATCTGTCTTTGGGAGGAGAGTCGCTTGCTGGAACTAGCACCTGCGCGCCTGCTTGACCGCTATCTGAATATTTCCAGATTGCTGGCAGGCCAGCTCGATTTCGATTCCATCATTCAGGCCGTTGCTGCCGAGATCAATCATATCCTGCCCTATGACCATCTCGATGTCTGCATCAAGATGATCGATGGCAAGTTTCATATTGCCTATGAAAGCGGGATTGAGACAGCATGGAGCCGCAACCCGCCCGCGCTTTTGTCAGGAAGTCCGATCCGCACGCTACTGTCCGGCGAGGTCGCCTATTTGCTGACGGACGACGCGCGAACCGATCCGCGCTTTCATTTTGAAGGTGCGTTTTCGACGCCGATCATTGAGCATGATCTCAAAGCTCGCCTGCATGTGCCGCTGAAAGCGCAAGGAAATATCATTGGTGCGTTGAGCTGTTCGAGTTTGCAAACAGGCAGTTATTCGACGCGTGACGTGGAAAATGCGCAATCGATTGCCGATCTTCTGGCACCATATTTCTTTGCAATCCGTGCTGCTGAGCAGGCCAAGCGCTCGGCGATTGTGGAGACGGAAGCGCGGGCCCGCGAAGAAGGTTTGCGCTTTGGCGCGCTCAAACTCACCGAGGCTCTGGAGATCGAACGCCATCGTATCGGCATGGATTTGCACGATCAAACCTTGGCTGATCTTACGCGTCTCGCCCGTCATGTGGAGCGGCTGACGCGCGCGCCCGACCTTTCCGGCGAACAGCTTGAGCCGCTATTCCGCGGTTTGCAGCACTGTATGCAGGATCTTCGTCAAATCATTGAAGAAGCAAAACCTTCCGTGCTTCAGCTGTTTGGCTTTGCGCAGGCAACGGAGAACCATCTTGACCGCTCGATCCGCGAAAGCGGCGCTGCGATTGAGTGGTTTCTGGAAGACCAGAGCGACGGCATGACCGACAGGCTTGAAGAGACGGTCGCGACTTCGCTTTTCCGCATTGTGCAGGAAGCAATCAACAATGCGATCCGTCATGCTCTGGCTGGGGAAATCCGCGTTCGCCTCCGCGATAAGGGTGGTCGGCTTCTCGTTGAAGTTATGGATGACGGCATTGGTATGGATCGTCAGGCGCAGCGTATCGGCCATGGTATCGATAATATGCGCACAAGAGCACGGCTCATTTCTGCGAGCTTTGCCATCAGAAAGAACACGGACGGCAGTGGCACATGCGTAACGATCCACCTGCCGCCGGAAATGTATGAACCAATTGGAGGGTAAGATGCAGGTTCTGATCGTGGAGGATGATCCGTTGCATCGCACCTATCTGGGTGAAGCGATCCGTGCGGCACTGCCCGAATGCAGTGATGTGCTGGAAGCGGATAATGGCTCGACTGGTGAAAAGCTGGCCCGAATGCATCGTTCAGCACATATTGTGATGGACCTGCAGATGAGTGGGCGTAACGGTATTGAAGCCGCACGCACCATCTGGAAGGAAAATCCGGAAACCCGCATTCTGTTCTGGTCGAATTACGCCGATGAAGCCTATGTGCGCGGTGTCTCGCGTATCGTGCCGGAAGGTGCGGCCTATGGCTATGTGCTGAAATCGGCTTCCGACGACAAGCTGCGCTTGGCACTCCGCAGCATTTTTGTCGAAGCGCAATGCGTGATCGACCGTGAAGTGCGCGGCCTACAGCAAAAAAGCCTCGGTCACGCCAGCGGGTTCAGTGAAAGCGAATATGAAATTCTGATCGATATAGCACTTGGCCTGACGGATCGTGTCATCGCGCGTCGGCGTAACCTGTCGCTCAGAAGCGTTCAGAACAGATTACAGCAACTCTATGAAAAGCTTGGTGTCTATCAGGAAAAGGGTGAGCCGGAGGAGGGCCGATTCAACCTCCGTGCTCGTGCTGTGACGGTTGCGCTGTTGCGCAAGCTTTTAAATTACAGCGCGTTGGAACGCGCCGAAATTGAGTTGAATGACTGGATTAGCCGACAGCCGCCTTCAGGCGACGCTGCTCCAGATCGAGGCCGAGTTCCTTCGCGCGAGCAATGATGGGTATAAAGCGGCGCTGCTTCTTTTCTGCGTGATTTGAAGCAATGTCCGCAATGCGGTGCTTGAGGAAGGGGTTTAGGAAGCGCTCGCGAACGGTAATAACATAGGCTTCAGCCTGTTCGCCCAGACCATCAGCGGCAAAAACCGGCAGAACTTCTTCGCGCCAAAGCGCTTCAAGTTCATTGCGGATAGTTTCGTCGTTCATTGCTTCCAGCACGATTTCATCTTTCTGACGATTACCGTTCAGCCATTGCTCCGCAATGAAAGTGTGACCGAGATTAAGCAGATAGAGCTTTAGACGCTCATAAAGCGCAAGATTGTCCGTCACGGCGATGTCGGGATGCGTGCAGGGAAGCGTGAGTCCGTCTGTCTGTTCAATGGCCCAGATCGCATAGGGTTCGGCAATTGCACCGACCGGATCGATCGGTTCTGATACGATGCGATCAACGAGGCTGTTGGCAAAAACACAATTGCTTTCAATCCATTGGGTGAAAGCTTTCGGCAAGCTCCAGCTTTCTGCAAGACCAAGCACAATCGAGCGCAGCTTGTCGCCATTGCGCGAGATCAGCTCGCACGGGAAAATCGACAGCGGCGCATCTGGATTGATCTGCCAGCGATGATGCAGCAGCACAAGCAGTTTGGCGGGAAAGCTTTTAGGAAGGCGGTCGATTTCGCTTAGCAGGGAAACATCGTCAGCTGCATCCAGCTCAAAACCTTTGTCGCCAGTATTGGACAGGATCACCTGAACCTGTGCGCTCAAGGCGCGTATGGCTTGCCAGTCGGAGTGGGCGGAATAGGCGGCACTCACGCTTTTTGCCTGATGTTTTTCATCAACGGGCTTGCCGTCACGCAATCCGCGAATGATGACCGGATAGCCTTCTCCACTGTTCAGCGCTGCAATGCGGCGTGCGCTTTCAGGGTTGGATGTGGTCTGAACAATGGCAATTGTGCCGATCGCGTCACCTTTATCCAGTGCTTCCGAAATGAAGAAATCCGCATGTCCGAGCAGAAAACGGCTTGTTCCAAACTGTAGAATCGATGGCTGCGCGGTCATGTATTCCTCCCTTGAATTGTTCTGAAATAGCTATGCCAGTGGGTAAAATTGGTCAAGCCACTCTTTAAAAGTCATCTAAAACAAGGTGCGACAAAACTGACGAATTAGCCAATATGTAATAATAACAATAGAATAGGCCATATTGCACTTTTTGTGGCTTCAAAATATGGTAAGGCCAATTTGGGAGAGAGCATGAGCGAGCATATTGGCTCCGTGGAACCACGGAGGCTTTACCAACAGATTGCCGACCGGGTCAGACTGCTGATCCGCGAAGGCCATTTTCCGGCTGGAAGCAGACTTCCCGCCGAGCGCGAACTTGCGCATCAGCTGGGCGTGTCGCGCCCTTCCTTACGTGAAGCACTGATCGCGCTTGAAATTGCAGGCAATGTCGAAATCCGCATGGGTTCGGGGATCTATGTTGCAGCTGAGGAAACACGACTCCCAGCACAAGCCGGTTCGATTGGCGAAAGCCCGCTCGAAATCATGCAGGCGCGCTCGCTGATCGAAGGCAGTGCCGTCATCATGGCTTGCAGCCAGATCAACACGGAAGCGCTGGAACGCCTGCGCGGCAATCTTGATGCGATGCGGCTACAGATTGAAGCGGAACGCAAGCCGATCGAACTGGACCGCCAGTTTCATCTGATCATTGCCGAGCAATCGGGCAATTCGGTTGTTGCCCGTATCGTGCGTGATTTGTTTGACGAGCGTCATAGTCCGCTGACTGCGCAAATGCGTACCCGATATGAGAATGCCGAAACATGGACATATGCTTTGGCAGAGCATGAGAAGATTTATGCTGCACTGGAGGCGAGGGATCCGCTTCTGGCGCAGGCAGCGATGCGAACGCATCTGGATACATCAAAGCAGCGATGGATGGAGAACGAGCCCAGATAGTTGGGCTCATGTTTAACGCTGTTGCGATCTTGGGAGTGAGGTCAGAAAAATGAACGACAAGGCTGTTTCGGCTGTGACGCCGGTAATCCTTTTACATCCGTCCGATGACGTGGCGGTTGCGCGTATTTCGGTTCGCGCAGGCGATCCGATCGGACTTGGTGAGGTTATTGCGCGAGATCTGATCGGGCGCGGTCACAAGGTGGCTTTGCGCGATATCGCGGCCGGTAAAGAAGTCCATAAATATGGGCAGGTGATTGGTGTTGCCATTCAGGATATTGCGGTGGGTGAGCATGTGCATCTGCACAATCTCGCAATGCTGCCATCCGAGCATGAACATCAGTTTTCGGTCGATATTGAAGAACGCGGTATGCTGCCGGAAGTGGAGCGCCGCCAGTTCATGGGCTATGATCGCGGTTTCGGTGGCGTCGGTACGCGCAACTATATCGGTGTCATTTCATCGGTAAATTGCTCTGCGACCGTGTCTCGCTACATTGCGGATTACTTCAACCGTATGGGTGGTCTTGACGGCTTTGAAAACGTCGATGGCGTGGTGGCACTTACGCATGGCAGCGGCTGTGCGCTGAACACCAAGTCGGAAGGCTATCGTCTGCTGACCCGCACCATTCAAGGTTATGCCAAGCACCCGAATTTCGGCGGCATTCTGTTGATTGGCCTTGGCTGCGAAACCAACCAGATCGCACCGATCATGGAACATTATCGCATGGAAGAGGGCACACGCCTGCGCACCATGACGATCCAGCAGCATGGCGGTACGCGCAAGACAATCGATCATGCGATTGCAGAGATCAAAGAAATGCTGCCGCTGGTGAATTCCGCCAAGCGCACGCCACAGCCTCTGTCGAAGCTCAAGGTTGCACTCGAATGCGGTGGTTCTGACGGCTATTCCGGTATTTCAGCAAACCCGGCTCTGGGCTATGCATCCGATCTGATCGTGCGCAATGGCGGCACGACCGTTCTTTCAGAAACGCCGGAAATCTATGGCGCGGAACACCTTCTGACACGCCGCGCAATCACGCCTGCGGTTGCGGAAAAGCTGCTTCAGCGCATCGACTGGTGGCGCGATTATACGGCCCGCAACGGCGACGAGTTGAACAATAATCCATCGCATGGAAACAAGCTCGGTGGCCTGACCACCATTCTTGAAAAGTCGCTGGGTGCTGTTGCCAAGGGCGGCTCGATGCCTCTCAAGGCTGTCTATGAATTTGCTGAAACCGTAACCGAACAGGGTTTCACTTTCATGGATACGCCGGGCTACGACCCGGTTGCCGTGACTGGACAGGTGGCGGGCGGTTGTAACGTCATCTGCTTTACGACAGGACGCGGATCGGTGTCGGGCTTCAAGCCTGCGCCCTGCATCAAGATCGCGACCAATTCCGAAATGTACGAACACATGAAGGAAGATATGGACTTCAATTGCGGTGGCATCGTCACCGGCGATGAAACCATTGAAGAGTCCGGCACGCGCATTTTCGAGCACATCATCGCGGTGGCTTCCGGTGAGCAGACGCTGAGTGAAATCTATGACTATGGCGATAACGAATTCGTACCGTGGCAGGTCGGTGCCGTAACCTGATCTGCCTCATGCAATAAAAATGACAGGAATATTCTGATGGTCAAAGCTCTGCGTATAGAGAGCGAGAACGTAACTCGTTTTGCTGAAATTACGGAAGCGCCACTTCTGCCCGGTCATGTTCGAGTGAGCGTCAAGCATGTCGGGCTTTGCGGCAGCGATCTGAATACGTTCAAGGGGCTTAACCCGCTGGTGGAACTGCCACGCATTCCCGGTCATGAAATCGGCGGCGAAATCATCGAAGCGGGTGAGGGCGTGAGTGCGGCCTATGCCAAGGGCAAACGCGTTATCGTGCTGCCTTATACCAATTGCGGCCAGTGTTCGTCTTGTCGCAAAGGGCGGCTGAACGCCTGTCGCTACAACAAGACGCTCGGCGTGCAACAGAATGGCGGACTGGCAGAACAGATCGTGCTGCCAGCCGAAAAACTGATCCTGAATGATACGCTTGCACCACGTCATCTCGCATTGGTCGAGCCGCTTTCGGTTGGTTTCCATGCGGTCGAACGTGGCCGCGTTCAGGCTGGTGACACGGTTGCGGTGCTTGGCTGTGGCATGATCGGCATGGGTGTGCTGATTGGTGCGGTCGCGCGTGGTGCCAAGGTTATCGCCATTGATCCGAGTGCTGAAAAGCGTGAACTGGCGCTGAAGTTTGGCGCTACGCACGCTCTGCCGGGTGGTGAAGGCGTGGTGGCGTCCGTGCAGGAACTCACCAATGACGACGGCGTTGATATTGCCTTTGAAGCGGTCGGTCTGCCGATCACTTTCACGCAGGCGGTTGACCTCGCAGGCTTTGCTGGTCGTGTGGTCTATGTCGGCTATTCCAAGTCGCCAGTGACCTATCAGACCCAGTTCTTCAATCTCAAAGAACTCGACATCATGGGTTCCCGCAATGCGACGCTCACCGATTTTGAGGCTGTCATCGCGCATCTCGAAAAGCTCGGAAGCGATGCAGACCTGCTTATCTCGAAAGTGTTTCCTTTTGAGGAAGCGGAACAGGCGCTGCCCTATTGGGATGGCGACCGCAACGTTCTGAAAATCATCATTGAACGCAACTGAATCGAAGCAAATGCGTCACGTCGGGAAGGAAGACTTGGCGCGCTAGTGGAGGAAACCGGCCTCGTGGCCATTGTTTGAAGACCCCAAAAGGGAGGAATATCATGAAGAAACTCGTTACCGGCATGATCGCCGCTGGCATGTTGCTGGCAGGAAGCATGGCAGCCTATGCTGCCAATGTGTCGATTAAAGTTGCCTATGAAAACAACCCGGGCGAGCCTTTTGATGAGGTGATGCATTACTGGAAAGACGATCTCGCTAAGCGCAGCAATGGCGAAATCACGCTGGAGCTTTATCCAAGCTCGCAGCTCGGCTCCAAGAAGGATGTGACAGAGCAGGCCATGATGGGCCTCAATGTCGTGACGATTTCCGACGTTGGCTTTCTGGCCGAATATGACCCGGACCTCGGCGTGCTTTATGGCCCGTTCCTGACCGATGATCCGGCACAGCTTTTCAAAGTTTATGACGGCGATTGGTTCAAAGGAAAGAGCGAAGAGCTGAAGAAGAAGGGCATTCACATCGTAATGCCAAACTACCTCTACGGTATTCGCCAGATCATTTCCAAGAAGCCAATCCGCACGCCGGAAGACCTTAAGGGCATGAAGATCCGCGTGCCGAACAACGTCATGCAGATTAAGACCTTTGAAGCCATGGGTGCAACACCGACCCCAATGCCGCTGGGTGAAACCTTCCCGGCGCTTGCGCAGGGCGTGATCGATGGTGTCGAAAATCCGATTTCGGTTCTCTATGGCCAGAAGTTTCAGGAAGAAGCCAAGTATCTGAGCAAAGTCGGTTATCTGACCAACGTGGCTCTGATCGTCGGTGGTGAAGCCTTCTTCTCGACGCTGCCTGAAGAGCAGCTCAAGATGATCCATGAGTCCGCATATGATGCCGGTCTCTACAGCCAGAAGTTGACGATCGAAAAAGACAACGAGATGATCGAGAAGATGAAGGAAGCTGGCGTCGAAGTGATCGAAGTCGACCGCGCTCCGTTCAAGGCTATGGCCGAGAAAGTCTACTCGCAGTTCCCGGAATGGTCTGACGGTCTTTATGAACAGATTCAGGCTGAATTGAACTAATCCCCTTCAATCCGGATATTGCCATGCTGCAGATTGGGTCGTGACCCTCACTGTGGCATGGCTCCGTCATGGAATTATTCCGATGAAATATTTTGAAAAACTGATCGACTGGCTGGCCGCAGCGCCGCTGTTCGTGCTGCTGGCGATGTTCAATGCAGCCGTTGTCATGCGCTACTGGATGCATCAGCCGCTGCAATGGACTGAAGAAATGGCCGGTCTGTTGATGATCTGGATTGTCATGCTCGGCAGCGTCGCGGCTGAGCGTACCAACCAGCACCTCGCAATCCCGATGCTGGTGGACATGTTCTCGGACAAGGTCCGCGACGTCGTCAATGCGATCATCGGAATCTTCTCCGGCCTGTTTCTGCTCTATGTGTCCTATGCCGGTTATAAGCTGTCGGTTGCAGCACAGTTCAAAGTGACTGATGTGCTTCGTGTTTCCTATTTCTGGATCGATATCGCCGTGCCGGTTGGCTTCGTGATTATCGCCTTTTACATGTTCGCTGGCGCTTTCAAAACCTTGCGCGCCGCTTTTGCGGGAGGCAAGGCATGAACCTGACCACTATCGTTCTTATCATGCTGGCACTGATTGCGCTTAACATGCGCCTTTATGTGGCCATTCTGATTGCGGTCTTTACCTATTTCATTTTCTTCAACCAGATGCCGATTGCAATTGCTGTGCAGCGCTTTATCAGCCCGGCACAGAATACATCGCTTTTGGCGATTCCGTTCTTCATCATGCTTGGAACGGTCATGTCCCACACAGGTATTGCTGAACGCCTGATCAAGGTTGCCGACATTCTGGTTGGTCGTATGCGCGGCGGTATGGCGCTGACTAACATCATGGTTTCGACCCTGATGGGTGGTGTGAGCGCTTCCAACCTGGCCGACAGCGCCATGCTTACCCGCATGATGGTGCCGGAAATGGTCAAGCGTGGTTATGACAAGGCATTTTCCTGTGCCGTCACAGCAGCTGGCTCGCTGATCACTCCGATTATTCCTCCGGGCATTGCACTCATCATCTACGGTCTGATTGCTGACGTATCCATCGGCAAGATGTTCATGGCTGGTGTTGTTCCGGGTCTGCTCGGTGCGGTTATTCTAATGATCGCGGCCTACATTACGTCTGTAAAGCGTGGCTATAAGCCAAGCCGCGAAACGCGCATGACCCGTTCGGAAGTCGCTTCGACGCTTGCATCGGCATGGCCAGCAGTGTTCCTGCTGTTCGCTATCATCGGTGGTATCCGCATGAACATCTTCACGCCGACGGAAGCCGGTGCGGTTGCGGTTACACTTGTTCTGATCATCGGCTTTGTGATCTATCGAGAAATGCGCGTTTCGCATGTGGTGGATTCGCTTATCGAAACCGCCAAGTCGACGGCTTCGGTCATGCTCGTGATTATGGCGTCGTCTGCACTTGCATGGGTATTCTCGCTGGAACAAGCCGGTCAGTCGCTGATGCAGCTGATTTCCTCCTTCACTAGCAATCCTTATGCGTTCCTGCTTGCGGTCAACGTGATCCTGCTGCTGCTGGGTGCGCTGATTGAAGGCACGGCACTGATGATTGTTCTTGTGCCGTTGTTGATGCCAACCGTGAAGGCTCTGGGCATTGATCCGGTACATTTTGGGATCGTCGTCATCGTCAACCTCTCGATTGGAACGCTGACACCGCCAGTCGGCACGGTGATGCTGATGGTCTGTAATATTGCCAAGGTCAGAGTGGGTGACTTCACCCGTCAGGCATTCAGCATGTATCTGGCGCTGTTCATCCTGCTAGCACTGGTGACTTATGTGCCATTCATCTCTACGTTTCTGGCACATTGATTAGAGCACTTTCAGCGAAAGTGCGAAGCGTCTACGCAGGGAAATCAGTCCACTGGACTGATTTCCAATCCTGCTGTGATGCGACGGATAATGCAAAGAAACAAAAAAGCGCGGGAAATTCCCGCGCTTTGCTTTTTTCACCATGGGTTTTCGACCCGCGGCCAAATTGGCCGTGTCATTTTCTGGTAGTCGGTCACACGCGGATTGACCGGGTAGGAACTCGGCGCATCGACATAGATAATTTCTGCGGCAATCGGCGCGAAGCCTGCATGAAAATGATTGGTCGATTTCACAACCAGAATGTCTTTTTGCATCGGGTCTATGCCGCAATTTGAAAAGATATCCGGCTCAAATGTCTGCGTGCGATTGGTGTTGAGAATGATGTCGATCTCAGTTCCCACGATGCGGACGACTGCCGAAGGACCGAGTGTTACGCGGCTGAGTCCAAAACTCTGCCACCCTTCCTGCAACACTTTCATCACAGTGACGCGCGCATCAATGGGTTCGCCCGCCTGCGGGCCGGATTTGCCACCAATGCGCAGATTGATGACGGCGCCTTCGCCAGCAGCATGGCAGAACGTGACCGCCAACGTATCCCAGATTGTTGCAACGGCGGCTTTTTGAATGCCGCGTTCGATCAAGCGTCGCAGAATATAGGTGCCGTCTCCCGCAACACCACCGCCGGGATTATCCCACACATCAGCGATAACAGCAGGCTTAGATGGCTGAGCTGCATGGGCAGCGATTGCGCGATCAATGCCTTCGTCAACGTGATACATGGTCATCGGCGTTTGCTCGCGCATGGCGATGAGTTCCCGGCCAAGTTTCTCGGCCAATGCTTGCCCCTTGGCTGCATCATTGTCGGTGACGACGAGTATCCGTGTTCCCATTTCGGGGACGTCGGCTGCCATAAATCCATGAATAACTGAGACGGATAGAATGCCGTCCTTGCCATGCAGGTCTTTGATACGATCTATAAAGCTCCGCATCGGCTCCTTGCTGGTCGGGAAAACGCCGATCATCCGGCAATCAAATGTCGAAATAACAGGTTTGATCTTCCCCTTGAGGGTATCCAGAGCCAAAGATACGACGTGTTCGCCGCGCTCATAAAAATCCGTGTGCGGAAATTCGAGGAATGCAGCGTAAATATTGAGGTTTTCGACCCGCTTTTGCGTCAGATGGCTATGCGGATCAAACTCGCTGGCAACAAGAATATCCGGTCCGACGATTGCTCGGATACGTTCAAGCAGATCACCTTCGCAGTCATCGTAGCCTTGCGCAACCATAGCGCCATGAAGACCAAGGACCACTGCATCGACAGGCATCGCCGCTTTGAGCTGATCCAGAATCTCATCGCGCAGTTCTTCAAAAGCTTGCTTCTGAAGCAAACCGCCCGGCTCGGCCCATGTGGCAGTGCCTTCAATGACAGTTAAGCCTTCAGCTGCTGCCCGCTTGCGCAGAGCGACGATAGGCGATGAACACAGCGTCGGCGTGTCCGGATGTTTTCCGGGTGCAGCATAAAAAGCCATTTCAAACGACGCTCGGTCGGTTGGTACGGGCGAAAATGTGTTGGTTTCAGTTGCAAGCGACGCTGTGAAGATGCGCATATGGTTTGCCCGGGCTATTTTTGCGGTGCGTAGGCGATGGCTTCAATCTCGATCTTGATGTCGATCATCAGACGGGATTCGACCGTGGTGCGTGCCGGTGGATCTTTCGGGAAGTAAGTCGCGTAAACCGCATTCATACGTCCAAAATCGCGCGCATCTTCAAGCCAGATCGTCGTTTTGACGACGTCTTCCATGCTTGCTCCGGCGAGGGCCAGTGCTGCTTTGATGTTCTCAAGAACCTGCTTGGTCTGGGCTTCTATATTGCCTTCTACGATCTTGCCGTCAGCACCCATTGGCACCTGACCGGAAATATAGACTGTGTCGCCAGCGCGCACAGCAGGGGAGAGCGGTACGTGGGACGCACCGAAAGCCTGTTTCTTTGACATGATGACTCCGTTTATTTTACAGCCCCAAGCGCCAGACCTTTGATCAGGTAACGCTGAAGCCATATGAAGAGGATTGCGACCGGCAGAGTGGCTACGAGAGTAGCGGCCATGACGTAGTGCCATTCAACCGTGTAGCGGCCTGCAACCAGCGAGAAGACCTGGATAGGAAGGGTGTAACTTCCCTGACTGCGCAGCATGGTGAGTGCGACGACGAACTCGTTCCATGCATTGATGAAGGTGAAAATCGCTGTCACGGCGATAGCAGGCAGACAGAGCGGCAAGAACACTTTGACCAGCGTCTTGAAGCGGCCAGCCCCTTCCATCCATGAGGCTTCTTCGAGATCTTTTGGGATCGTGTCGAAATAGCTCTGCAGCATCCAGACTGTGAAGGCGATATTGAAGGCCATATAGATGGCGCCAACTGCTGTAACGCTTTCAATCAATCCATAAGCTGCAAGCAACCGGAAAAGTCCCAGCACCAGCACGATTGGCGAAATCATCTGCGAAACAAGCAGGAACTGGCGGAATGCGCCATGCCCCGCAAAATGGAAGCGCGACATGGCATAAGCTGCTGGGATCGACACAATGATTGCACCGATGGAAGCAATGACCGAGACGTAGAAAGAGTTGAGAAGAGCCGTGCCGAAGCCGGTTCGCACCCACATTTCGGAGAAGTTTGCCCAGCGGAATTCACTTGGCCACCACGTTGGAGACAGAACCTCTTGCGGCGGTTTCACTGCTGTCAGGAACATGACCGCAAAAGGGAACAGCGTCAGCACGATTAAAGGTGCTAAGATGATCCAGGCGATGAATGTACGTTTTATTTTTGATGCGGTCATGCGCGTTCGCTCCGCATGGATAGCCGGATATAGATGGCCGTGAAAACAAGCAGGATGGCGAGCATGATCAGCGATACCGCCGACGCCTCACCGAGTTTTCCGAGCCGGAAAGCCAGCTTATAAAGGTGAGTTACGAGAATATCGGTGGAGTTCGCCGGCCCGCCCTGTGTCATCACCCAGATGATCGGGAAGGAGTTGAACACATAGATCGTGTTGAGCACGATTGCGATATTCACAAATGGCTTAAGCAGTGGCAGCGTGATTTCACGAAACTGTTGCCAGAGGCTTGCACCTTCAAGCGACGAAGCTTCGTAAAGGTCTTCCGGGATAGAAGACAGGCCGCCAAGGAAGATCGTGGTTGTAAATGGTACAGTCACCAGAATGCCGACGAGAATTTGCATCGGAAATGCGGTTGCAGCACTGGCAAGCCACTGGATGTTACTGTCGATCAGTCCCAGATTGCGCAATGCAGAATTGAGCATTCCGCTTTCGCCGTTCAGCGCCCAGCGCCAGACGATTGCTGTCATCGTGAGCGAAACTGCCCACGGCAACATGACGATAACGCGCGCAACGGAACGACCGTAAAAATCCATATTGAGGATGATCGCAACCGGTATGGACACTACAAGTGCGCCACCGACCACAGCCACGGTCCAGACGGCAGTTCGCCACAATGCATTTAGAAAATCGGGTGATGCGATCAGGGCCGTAAAGTTTGCGCCATCGTTGAAATCGCGCAATTGGCCAAAACGGTTCACATCATGGGTGGCGATCTCAAAGAGATGCACAACCGGCCAGAAGATCACCACCGCAGCCAGCAGCAGGCTTGGCAGGATCAGAAAATAGGGCAGGGTGCGATTTTGCATCGGCCAAAAATTCCACGGAAGAAAAAGGAACCCGGCAGCAAAACAGCGCAAACTGTCTTGAGCTGACCTGCCGCCGGGTTGATGGGATTACTTCTTCAGGATTGCATCTGCCTTGGCAGCAGCTTCCTTCAGAACGGCTTCCGGTTCGCCTTGACCCAGATAGATGCTCTGCATCGCATTGGATGTGATGTCGGCGATTTCTTCCCAGCCCGGAATGATCGGTGCAAAACGCGCATCAGGAAGCAGAGCTGTGAATGCAGCGAGATCGGCATTATTGACGTAATAATCCATCTTCGCTTCTTCCTTATTTACAGGAAGGAAGCCTTCGCCCTGCGTGAACTTAGCACGCCATTCGGTCTGGAACAGGAAGTCGAGAACCTTCCAGGCCTCTTCCTTGTTCTTGGAGTTCTGGAACATGATGACAGAGTCAGTCACGCCATAAGTGCCGCGAGCGCCCGTTGGGCCAGCAGGAATTGCGGTGACACCATATTTCAGGTTTGGCGCTTCTTCCTTGATCTGGTTGGACAGGAACGGCGCAGTGATCATCATGCCGACCTTGCCCTGCTTGAAGAGGTTCTGAACATCTTCACGCGCATAGGACGTAACGCCCGGCTGGGTGAGGCCACCGTCGATCATCGATTTGTAAAGCTTTGCAGCTTCCAATGCGCCCGGAGTGCTCAGGCCAGAAGTGCCATCCTTGTTGAGAATTTCTGCACCCTGCGACCACATCGCATAATAATAATAAACGTCTGTTTCGATTTCCTTGCCCTGAAGGCCGAAACCGTAGTTTTCGCCGCCAAGCGCCTTGATCTTTTCTGCAGCAGCTTTGACTTCGTCCCAGTTTGCAGGAGGATTGGTGACGCCTGCTTTTTCAAGCAATTCCTTGTTGTAATACATAGCGCGTGCAGATGCTGCGATTGGCAGGCCGTATGTCTTGCCTTCCAATACCGAAGGCGACAGGAATGTTTCGATGAAACGCCCCTTGAATGAATCGTCCATATAGCCGTCAAGCGGCTCGGCGATGCCCTGCTGAACGAAGTCGATCAGCCAGCGGGTGCCGATGATCGAAAGATCAGCATTGGTGCCTGCCGAGATGTCGGTGGTCAGTTTCTGCAGAAGAACATCCCACGGCACGACCTCGAAATTGAGTGTGATGCCAGGATTTGCGGCTTCAAAAGCCTTCTTCACTTCTTCAAAATATGGGCCGGTCTTGGAGCTGTATTCCGCGACCGTCATACGCACTTCGCCAGCCTGCGCGGCTGAACCAATTGCCAGAATGCTTAATCCAGCCAAAAGGCCGGCCTTCCATTTATTGATAGACATTTTCCCGTTCCCTTGTTTGCCCATGCTTCATGTGAAGACGTCTTAATTTTTGTTATTTTCTTACATTATCGGCAAATTTTGCGCTTTCAAGTAAAAAGTTTTGTTGCAAACTTACATTTTCACTTTTAGGCTGACCAGAATAAGTAGGCGCGAAAAGTGCTGTATAAAGGGGAATAGAGTGGAGCATTCAGGCGAATTTGCCGGAAAATCCGTATTGATTACCGGCGCAGGCGGCGGCGTCGGCACAGCGCTCGTGCAGCTATTTTCATCGCGTGGGGCGAGAATCATTGGCTGCGATACAAGCATTGATGTGATGCAGGCTGATGGTTTTGACAGCCGTCATGCATTTGATCTTCTGGACCGTAATGCGCTGGAAAATGCAGCAAATGACATTATGGCAAGTGATGGCGTGCCTGATATCGTGATCAATAATGCTGGCTGGACGCGCTCCGAATCATTCGAGGAGCTTGATCAGGCCGCGATCAACCGCGAAATCGATCTCAATCTGACCGGCGTCAGCGCAGTTTCCACTGCAATCGCCAAGAAAATGGCGGCGCGGGGGCATGGCACATTCGTGTTCATTTCATCCGTCAATGCGCTTTCCCATTTCGGCAATCCTGCCTACGCAGCTGCAAAAGCAGGAATCAACGCTTTTGCGCGGGCGCTGGCTGTTGAATACGGACAGAACGGCTTACGAGCCAATGTGGTTTGCCCCGGTTCAATTCATACGTCAGCCTGGGATCATCGCATCGCGAAAGACCCCGCCGTTTTCGACAAGCTCAAGCGACTTTATCCGCTTGGACGAATTGTCAAAGTTAATGAGGTGGCCGAAGCGGTTGCCTTCCTCGCATCCGACAGGGCGTCGGGCATCACCGGCACAATATTGCCGGTCGATGCCGGACTTATGGCCGGCTGTCGTCCATTTATCGATGATATTCTAAACGGGAACTGAGTGATGAAAAATGTTTCCCTGCGTGGCATTACCAAATCTTTCGGACAGATGAATGTTCTTGATCGGGTTGATCTTGATATTGAGGATGGCGAGTTTCTAGTGCTCGTCGGCCCGTCTGGTTGTGGTAAATCCACGCTTCTGCGCATGGTCGCGGGGCTTGAGCCGATTTCGGGCGGTGATTTGATTATTGGCGGCCAACGCGCCAATGATCTGCCGCCGCAAAAGCGCAACATCGCAATGGTGTTTCAGTCCTATGCGCTTTTTCCGCATATGACGGCACGCGAAAACATCGGCTTTGGTCCGCGTATCCGCGGCGAAGATGGTTCAACCACCGCAGCCAAAGTGGATAAGGCCGCGTCGATCCTCAATCTGCATTCCTATCTTGATCGTTATCCGCGCCAGCTTTCCGGCGGTCAGCGTCAGCGAGTCGCCATGGGACGTGCGATTGTACGAGAACCATCGGTCTTCCTTTTCGATGAGCCACTGTCCAATCTTGATGCACAGCTGCGTGTTCAGATGCGTACCGAGATTAAGGCGCTCCACCATCGTCTGAAATCGACGGTCATCTATGTCACGCACGATCAGATCGAAGCCATGACCATGGCGGACCGTATCGTTGTGATGAATCAAGGCAAGATTCAGCAAATTGGTGCGCCGCTCGATCTCTATGATCGTCCCGCTAATAAGTTTGTCGCGGGCTTTATCGGTTCTCCTTCCATGAGCTTCATTCCGGGTGAACTGATCGAAGGTGGAAAATTCCGCACAAATGAGGGTGAAGAAATCGCCATACCCGGAAAGTCTGCTGCCGGGCGCAGCGTTGAATTGGGTGTGCGGCCTGAAAATTTCGTCATTGCGAAAGAGGGGGGCGGGCTGACGCTCGCTATTGAAGTGGTCGAGCCAACGGGACCGGAAACCCATGTTTATGGGAAAATTGCTGGCGAAGCTGTGCGAGCCGTATTCCGCGAACGTATTCACCTTGCACCGGGAGAGCGAGTCCCTGTAACGGCAAAGCCCGAGCATATTCATCTCTTTGATAAGGAAAGCGGTTTGCCGCTGTAAATCCCGTATGAGCAAGGTTGCAGACATCATCACAAGGCTTCATGCCGCAGCACAGGACGGGTCGAAATCCGACCGTCGACTGGCTGCATTGGTGCTGTCTGATCCTGACTATGCGTCAAAGGCAGCAATCTCAGAAATAGCAGCGCGTGCAGGGGTGAGTGAGCCGACGGTAACGCGCTTCTGCCGTGCTTTGGGTTGCGATGGTGTTCGTGATTTCAAGTTTTTTCTCGCGCAGGCGTTGGCGATTGGTGGCCAATATCTGACGGCAGAAGTGCCTGCCCGTGATATCCGCGAGGCCCGCATTGCTTCTGCGGTTGCTGACGCCGCGGTCGCCGCAATTCATCGCGCAAGCGATAATCTCGATATGTCGGTCGTCATGAAGATCGCCGAACGGATAATCAGCTCTGGTTCTGTTCTTTGCATAGGCTCTGGCGGCATTTCATCAATGATGGCGACGGAATTGCAAAACCGGCTTTTTCGGCTTGGAATTCCGGTGTTGGCGCAGGTGGATGGCCAATTGCAGCGCATGTATGCGGCTGTTGCGACGCGTGAAACAACAGTCATCGCGTTTTCAGTTTCGGGCTATGCCCGGTCCGTTGTCGAGGCGATACTGGTAGCGCGGCAATATGGTGCCGAAACCGTCGCGATCACCGCACCGGGGTCTGATTTGGCGAAGGCTGCCAACACGGTCATTCCGTTTCAGCCCAATGAAGATGGAAATCTCTATAAGCCGACCTCTTCCCGTTTTGCACTTATGGCAATTCTCGACATGATTGCGACTGCCACCGCTGAAATCCATGGACCGAAAGTGCTTGAGAGCCTGAGACGCATCAAGCACAGTTTGAACACACTCAAGATTGATGATCCGCGCTTGCCGCTGGGAGATTGACGAATGACAAGGCCTACAAACGTCCGTGAGATTGATACGCCTGCAATTCTGATTGATGTTAATCGCGTTCAGGCCAATATTGCCAAGGCGCAAGCCCATGCTGATGCGATTGGCGTGAAACTCCGCCCACATATCAAAACGCATAAACTGCCATTCTTCGCGCGGCGGCAGCTCGAAGCAGGTGCAGCCGGTATTACCTGCCAGAAAATCGGCGAAGCGGAAGTTATGGCCGATGCTGGCATTGTCGATATCTTCCTGCCTTATAATATTCTGGGCAAGGAAAAGCTCGACCGGCTTTATGCCCTTCATCAGCGCATAACGATCTCGGTCACAGTCGATAATGTGACGAGCCTTGAAGGTTTGGCAAAGCGCTTTACCAATGAGGGGCGGCCGCTCAAAGTGTTGGTCGAATGCGACACGGGCATGGGGCGCTGTGGTGTGCAAACACCTGAAGAGGCGCTGGAACTTGCGCGTCAGATTGAGCAGAGCAAGGGTCTCAAATTCGGTGGCCTTATGACTTACCCAGCTGCAGGCAAGGCTGAGCAGACTGAACAATGGCTTCTGACAGCACGCAATCTGCTCACAGAAAATGGCATTCAGTGCGAGACGATATCAAGTGGTGGCACACCCGATATGTGGCGCTCGCCAACGCAAAGCGTCGTTACAGAATACCGGCCGGGCACCTATATCTATTTTGACCGGTATCAGGTGGCAAAGGGTGCTGCGACGTTGGACGACTGTGCGCTGACCGTACTTTCGACGATTGTCAGCCATCCAACTGCAGATCGCGCAATTATCGATGCCGGCTCCAAGTCACTTTCAAGCGATACGCTCGGGCTGGCGGATTTTGGCGAGTTGGCCGGAAAGCCTGAAGCCCGGGTAACAGGCCTCAGCGAAGAGCACGGCACGCTAAAAGGCGATCTGGCCGGTTTGAAAATCGGCGACAAGGTTAGGGTCATTCCCGATCACGTCTGTGTCGTATCCAATCTTTTCGACGAAGTGCATCTCATTTCCGGTGACGATGTCATTGATATTCTGCCGGTCGCTGCGCGCGGAAAACTAAAGTAATCAGGAGGGGTATGTGAAAGAAGCCGTCAATCCATTTGCTGGCGATAGGGATCGCGAGCAAATATGGGAAATGCTTGTGCGCCGCGATATCGAGGCATTCGTGACCGAAAACTGGTCTCTGGTTGCCGATGATTTTGATGAACCGCGCTTTCTGGGCATCCATGCTCACGGTGAATCCGATCCCGATAAATGGGACGCAGCATTCCCGACACTTACCGCCTATCGCGATGAATGGCTGCGTCAGGCAGCGGAAAGCGCAGCAACGGAATATGCCGAATCTCTTGCAGACGGCGTTTTCCGTGCCACGCGACTCAACGTGATTGATATCAATGGCGATGTCGCTATTGCGCGTAAAAAGTTTGATGGGACCATCGCAAAAGCAGATGGAACACACGACAGGTTAAACTGGCAAACGCTTTATTTTTGCCGTCGCCACGGTGATCGCTGGCGTATCACCGGCTTCGTTGGATATATGGTTAATCGCTAATCCAGGCCGCTTCATTCACGTTGAAATTTCGGGCGCGGATCGCTTGATTTGTGCCCGTTTTTCTGGCAAATGACGCCAGATAAGGCATAAGTATAATCATACAAATTTACTGCAATTAAGCGAAATTATATTCTGCGAATACTAAATTGCCTCATGTCGCAGCTAATTGCATATTTGTCGCAGCTCGCTCGTGTGCAAGCCTTCCCCCGGATTACTATTAATGCCAGACTGGTTGATTAGTCCTCCCAATTGGACCTGTCGATCAGCTCGCATATTTCGTCGTGCAACCCATCAAAAATAATCATGGGAAGGGGTTGCGCCAAGATGAATCCGTCACTGTGGGTGGACATGTCGGGAAATGGCCTATATAAATACATCACACCAATCGCTAATCATTCTCAGTGGGTCAATCAACGCCTGCAAGTTGCGCATGTCCAATTCGCGCATGAATGAAGAAATAATGATGTTACAAAGGAGATTAAACCCGCCAGCACAGCGGGGTTAAACATAATGCATGGTATTTTATACAAGGAAGAAAGTATGAAGTCGCCTGCTAAGACCAAGATAAGCTTGAACGGCGTTTTTAAAGTCTTTGGCGACGATCCGGAGCGCGCAATGCAGGAATTGCGTGCAGGCAAATCAAAAGCCCAGATTCACAGTGATCTTGGTGCTACAATCGGCGTAGATGATGCGACCTTCGATATTAAAGAAGGCGAAGTATTCGTCATCATGGGCCTTTCTGGCTCAGGTAAATCGACGCTTCTGCGACTGCTCAATCGTCTGATAGAGCCAACGGCAGGTTCCATCGAAGTCGATGGCCGTGATATCGTTAAAATGTCGAAGCGCGAGCTGATTGATCTTCGCCGCCGCGACATGAGCATGGTGTTTCAATCCTTTGCTCTGCTCCCCAACCGTACAGTCTTGAACAACGCTTCATTCGGTCTCGAAGTGGCGGGAATGGGCGAGGCCGAACGCCACGAGAAAGCACTCAAAGCGTTAGCGGCTGTTGGGCTCGAACCTTATGCCAACTCTATGCCTGATCAGCTATCCGGCGGCATGAAGCAGCGCGTTGGACTTGCGAGAGCACTTGCGAGCGAACCGACCATTCTGCTGATGGATGAGGCTTTCTCTGCACTTGATCCGCTGATCCGCACGGAAATGCAGGATGAGCTGAAGCGTCTTCAGGCAGAACACAGCCGCACGATCATCTTCGTGAGCCATGATCTCGATGAAGCCATGCGTATTGGCGATCGTATCTGCATCATGCAGCACGGCAAGGTCGTACAGGTTGGAACGCCGAACGAAATCGTTTCTGCGCCCGCCAATGATTATGTACGCTCGTTCTTCCGTAATGTGGATGTCTCACGCGTCTTCAAAGCGGCGGATGTTGCGCGCGAGGATGAGTTGATCGTCTTCGATCCAGCGCAATTGTCTTCGGCACTTGAGCGTCTTGATGCCAGCGGCAAGTCTTACGGTGTTTTGCTTGATGGAGATCGCATTTATCGTGGCGTTGTCACACGGGATGCGCTCGCAAGCGGAAGCTTTAAGGCGGAGAGCGATCAGCTGGACGGTGCGGCCGCGATTCAGGCCGATGCTCCTCTTTCCGGTCTTTTGGTGCGTGTCGCTGAAAGCCCTTGGCCTGTGCCTGTCACCGACCGGCATAACCGCTATCTCGGCGCTATCAGTAAATCGGCTTTGCTTGAGACTCTCGGCCGCGCGGGTTGATCCGCGCGCTCATATTTTCTCAGGCATTCGGGTTTGATCCCGTATTGGACACCCGTATTGGACAATGTCCAGCCATAGGTAACTCGATCTGAAATGGACGGTAAACCATGGATCTGAATTTTAGTATCGGCGGATGGGCGGATGTAGTGGTGAACTACATTCTCGATCACTTTACGCCTGCGCTCGATATGATCGCAGCCACAATCGGTTTTGTGACCGATGGCATTCAAAATGCTCTTCTTGCAATTCCGCCTTTCGGTGGCATTGCTATTCTCACGCTGCTTGCGCTTTGGCGTGTGGGTTGGAAATTCGCAGTTTTCACAGTTTTTGCACTTGCTCTTATTATCCATATGGGATTGTGGAGCGGCACGATGGAGAGCCTGTCACTTGTGCTTGCCTCCACGATTATCGCAGTGGTGATTGGCATTCCGCTTGGTATCGCAATGGCGCGCAGCGATGCTGTCGCATCGGTGGTTCGCCCAGTGCTTGACTTGATGCAGACGATGCCTGCCTTCGTTTATCTCATTCCGGCAGCAATGTTTTTTGGCCTTGGCGCAGTGCCAGGCACGATTGCTACCGTCATTTTCGCCATGCCGCCTGTGGTGCGTCTCACCAATCTCGGCATCCGTCAGGTTCATGCTGAATTTGTTGAAGCGGGCCTCGCTTTTGGCTGCACCTCGCGCCAGCTGCTGTTCAAGGTACAGCTTCCGAACGCCATGCCTTCCATCATGGCGGGTATGAACCAGACGATCATGCTTTCGCTTTCGATGGTCGTTATCGCGTCGATGATTGGAGCGGGCGGCCTCGGCAACACGGTGTTGACCGGTATTCAGCGTCTGGATGTCGGTAAGGGGTTTGAAGGCGGTCTCGCGGTGGTCATTCTGGCGGTTATCCTCGACCGTATCACACAGAGCTTTGGCAAAAGAAATTCCGGGGGCTTGTTGGGCTTCTTCAAAAGGCTGTCCTTTATGAAAAAGACAGCAGATGAGCCATCCTCATCTGCGTTCCGCAAGCAGGAAGCATAAATAATAATAACGGGAACGACAGTTAATCACAAAGGAGAAGCCATGTTAGGAAAGCTAACAAAATTCGGTCTTGCAGCAGTGGTAGCAGGTAGCTTGTCTGCCGGAGCAGCCTTCGCGCAAGACGGCAAAACGGTGAAGATCGGCTGGGCTCCCTGGTCTGACGCAGAATTCGTCACCAAGCTCGCAGCCAAGCTGATCGAAGACAAGCTTGGTCAGAAGGTTGAGCTGGTTCAGACCGACGTAGCGCCGCTTTATCAAGGCGTAAGTCGTGGCGATATCGATGCCATGATGATGGCCTGGTTGCCGGAGACCCATGCTGATTATTACAAGCGTGTGGAAGACAAGGTCGAAAATCTTGGCCCGCTTTACGAAGGTGCAAAGCTTGGCTGGATTGTTCCAGACTATATCCCGGAAAGCGAAATCAGTTCGATTGAAGATCTGAAGAAGCCTGAAGTTCGTGAGAAGCTGAAAGGTGAAATTCAGGGCATCGATCCGGGTGCAGGTCTGACCCGTCTTTCGGACGAAGCAATCAAGAAATACGGCCTTGATTACAAGCTCAATATTTCCA
Source organism: Brucella sp. (assembly GCF_032066345.1). Taxonomy (NCBI): domain Bacteria; kingdom Pseudomonadati; phylum Pseudomonadota; class Alphaproteobacteria; order Hyphomicrobiales; family Brucellaceae; genus Brucella; species Brucella sp. The sequence goes on along the minus strand of NZ_DAMBKZ010000004.1, from coordinate 181,362 downwards.
GTGAAGCTGCAATGTTGACGACGGTTGATCGCGCAATGCGCTCGGACGGCTGGTTCGTCGCCACCTCTTGGAGCCCGCATTGGATGTTCGGCAAGTATAAGCTGCGCTACATTGCCGACCCTGAAGGTGCGCTTGGCGGTGCAGAACATATCGATGCTCTGGCTCGTAAGGGCTTCAAGGAAGAAAATCCAAAGGTTGCGTCTCTCCTTGAGAAGATGAGCATTCCAATCAATGAGCTGGAAGCTGCAATGTTCGATGCGCAGGAAACTTCTTACGAGAAGGCTGTCGACAAGTACATTGCCGATAATCCGGATCGGGTTAAAGAATGGCTTTCTGAATATGCTCGTTCTAACTTCTAGTTTTAATGCGCGTCCCGAAAATCGTTTTACATTTTTTGGGACGCGCTCTAAGACGCAGAAAAGCCCCGGCCTTTGCCGGGGCTTTTCTGTTTTTTTTCCATAAGATAGGCCTAAGTTTGCCTTACAGCATAATTACTTAAAATTGAATCAGTTTAAGGCGAAGTTATGCTGTAAATATACAGTGTTAGAGCGACCTTTGTGCGCCCAAAAAGGGCGCACGGCGCTCTAAAATTGAAAAGGAGCAGGCTCCTCCCCAAGAACCTGCTCCTTAATGCATCGCCCCCCGCCAAAGGGATGGTCGATGCTTGTTCTAAAAACTTGGAGCGACTTGTGCGCGCTCAAAAGGGCGCACGGCGCTCTAATAGTATTTCGATTAGGATGAACTTGTAGAGTTCACGAAAACTTTCAGCAACTTTAACGCACGTTACTTTATGGATGCAACTGGAATCTGTCATCCGATATGTCATTTTTGACATTTTTAGTCTTAAATCGAAAAGCTGGTAGTTTTAACGGGGTCTCAGTCCAGCCCGCAGGCGCGCAGAAACAGCGTCGAGACTTCTTTTTCGATGCGATCAAGGTCCAGCGGCTCGTCTTTGCTGAGCGACATCATGCTGCGAACCTGTGCTTCAAAATCCGCATAGTGCTGAGTAACTGCCCAGATATGCATCTGAAAAAGCAGAGGGTCCAAAGGCTTGATGCGACCGTCATCGACCCAGGACTGAATGAGCTTCACCGCATTGTGCGTTGCCGAGACGTGCTTCTTCCAGTGACGGCTCAGATAGGGCGCGCCATTGGCAATCTCGGTGGTAAAAAGACGAGAGGCCTTGGGGTTTTTCTGGCTATATTCGAGCTTGGCACGGATATATTGCCTGATCACCTTGGCCGGGTCTTCCTCGGTGCTGGCACCAAGGAAAATATCCTCCCACTCGTCGAGGATGAAGATGATAATATCCTCGTAGAGCTCTTCCTTGCTGGAAATATAGTAATGAAGTTGCGGCTTGGTGAGACCAGCACGTTGCGCGATGCCTTGCGTTGAAGCGCCCACAAGTCCTTTTTCCGCAAACTCATCAATGGCGGCTGTGCGAATAGCGCTTTGAATGCGACGCCTGCGGTCGAGAACCTTGTCCCGCCCTGTCAGATCGTCATCGTCATTCTGTTGGTTTGTCGTCATGCGCTCCAGCCGGCGTTGGCACGGAAGCCGCAGAGCGGCTTCCAGATTTTTAAAAGGCGCTTATTGGCCCAGTTGCTTCTTGATGTCGAGACCTGCGCCTTTGTTTACGAAGGCGTCGGTGGCAACCTTGGTCATATCCAGCTCATCACCGCTCACGATACCGGACTTACGAGCCAGTTCGTAGAATTCCTTGACTCGGTTCATATCGATGGCGCCGATACCCTTTTCCAGCGTGTCGCCACTGTCGATGAGCTTGAGGTCCTTAAGACGTGCAAGCTCTGCATCGAGCGTTTCCTTGCTCATATCAGCGTTGTCTTTGAGGATCAGCTCATAGGCCTTGCTGTTGTCGCCGTAGAGGAAGTTGGTCCAGCCTTCGATGGAAGCGGTCACAAAACGCTGTACGAGATCCGGGTTCTTTTCGATCAGATCCTGACGCGTTTCGATGGTGTTTGCATAGGTGCTATAACCCTGATCTGCGAGCAGGAAGGTTGTGACTTTCGCGCCTTCTTTCTCAGCATAGATCGGTTCTGCTGTTGCATAGGCCTGCTGCACGGTCTTCTTGTCGCCGAGGAACTGAGCAAGGCTATAGCCATAAGGGCGGAGCTGTTCGTCCTTGAAGCCAAAATCTTTCACCAGCCATGGCCAGAACGAGAACTGACCATCCTTGGAAATCAGGATTGTCTGTGCATTGACGAGGTCTTTGAAGTCCTTGTATTCGCCTTCATGCGCCATCAGTGCCTGCGGGTCTTTCTGATAGAAAGCCGCGACAACCGTTGTTGGTACGCCATTGGCAACATTGTTGAACGACAAAAGCAGATTGCCGGTCAGCAGAAAGTCGAGACGACCAGCGGCCAGCATTGGGCGATTGTTGACCTGAGGTCCGCCCATTTCGATCTTCACATCGAGGCCGTATTTCTCATAAGTGCCATCGGCAACAGCCTGATAAAAGCCGCCGTGACCAGCCTGCGCCAGCCAGTTGGTGCCGAGCGTCACCTTGTCGAGTGCATAGGCCATCTGTGCGGATAGGCCGAGCGAGAAAGCGGCGACTGCCGCAAAGAGTGCTTTTTTCATTTTGGTTCCCCTTGATTAGTCTTTTGCTACCATATCGGCTGTCCAGCCGCGGGTTTTGCCTGGATTAAGCAGACCATAAGGATCAGCCTGCTTCTTGAATTCGATCTGCGTACTGTCAATTTCCTTCATGCCGCCGTCTTCGATCGTATAGGCGTGAGGATCGTAAATATCGCAGCCGTCAACCTGTTCCAGCTCTTCGATCAAACGATACATCTCATCGCGACCTTCAAAGCGTACAAGCGGCAAGGCAAAAATCTGAACTTCGCCTTCCAGACGTGCCATTTCGTGATGCATATATTGCGTTTCACCGTAGCGTTCGATCTGACGTGTCACCACATCGATGTCGAACGGACGCGGATAGGCAACCTGCAAATAGGTCCAGCCCGGCTCTGCCTTCAGCGCCTGAAGGGTGGTGTGGTTCCAGCCGCATTCGTATGCAGGCTGAAGACCGGCTTTGTGCAGCTCATCCAGCGTCATCGAGAAGGAAACATTGCCGCCGAACTCCGTGGCCAACTGCTCGAAACGAGACAGTTCTTCCGGTGCAATCATCGCAAAAACCGCATCCTTGTCGGATGGGAAAAGATCACCAAACTTGGTGTAGAAGCGCGCAAAGCGGCGGTCTACCGTCGTCAGCAGATAGCAATCGAGGTTTTCTTCCAGCGCCTTGAGGCAGAATTTCAGCGTTGCTTCATAACTATCGAAGAGCGCTGCAGTATGCACCCATTCGGTTGCTTTGGTGAGGCCGATTTCGAGCTCTAAAATAATACCATTGGTGCCATAGGCATGCTGCACCTTATGGATGTCGCGGCCTGCCAGCTCAATGATTTTAGGCTCTGGCTCAACGGTCAGAACCTTGACCGAATAGACATTGCCATCGTCACGCAACATGCCGTGGCGCAGCGAACCGATGCCGCCCGAACCGCCTGAGAAAAAGCCGCCAATCGTGGCAATGCGACGGGTGGACGGATACATCAGCAGTTCCTGACCCGTTTCACGCACAGCATCATCGAGGCGCGAAATACGTGCGCCGCCTTCAACGCGAACCTTGCCCGGTTCGATTGCGATGATGCGGTCGATCTTGGTCATGTCGAGAATGACGCCGCCTTCAAGCGGAACGCACTGGCCGTAATTGCCGGTGCCGCCACCGCGAACGGTGATCGGAATGCGAAGCTTTGCTGCTGCGGCTGCCACGCGGCGCACTTCATCCTGATCTTTTGGGATGACGACGAGATCGCCCAAATAATGGCCGATGTCTTCCGTCAGGATTGGGCTATACCAGAAATAATCGCGGGACCGCAGTTCGACCTGCTTGGGGTCGTCATAAATGCGGATACCTTCGATTTCGGCGCGAAAGGCGGCCCAGTCATAGATGCGCTGTGGTGCGGCAGAATTCATGGGGTTCTCCGATTAAATTTTTGTACCATCGCGCCAAATGACGCGCGGCGCCTGCGGACGGCTGATAAGGTCGTTGATGTCTGTGGCGTCATGCCAGATAAAATTCGCAATCCCGCCTTCTTTCAGCGCTTCAACGCGGTCGCTTCCGATGAAACGCGCGGGCAGGGTGGTGATGCTGTCGAGCCATTCGACCGGCTCAAGGTGGCAGACCGGGGCTGCGAGGCGCAGAACCGAAAGCGGATCGTAATCGCCATAGGGATAGAAAGCGTCACGCACATTGTCTGAACCAAGCATGGCGTCCATGCCTGCATGACGTGCTTCTTTAAGCGGTGCTACACCGCGAAGACGTGGCGATTTTCCGCCAATCCTGTCTTGCAGATAGAGATTGGATGTCGGCAGCGATACAAGCGCTGTTCCCGCATCCGCAGCGGCATCAAGAATGCGGCTTAGTTCCTCGGGTGAACGCAGCGAAAGCGAACAGGCATGACCGCAAAGAACGCGGCCCCCCATATTGTGATGCTTGGTTGCAGAAACAATCAGCGAGAAGCCATCGGCTTCAACTTCAAGCCCTTCATCGACGTGAAAGTCGAGCTTGAGATCATGCTGCACGGCGACACGGAACATCTCTTCGATTTTGGCTTCAAGATCAGCATTGCGATAGAAGAAAGCGCCAAGGACGCCGCCATCTTTTGCCACGCGCTGGGCAATTGCAGCACCGCTATCAAGCACGATATCGCCATGGATAAGTGCTGCTAGCTCAAGGTCGATGCGGTCTTTCCATTCCTGACGCAGCTCGTTCAGCACCGGCCAGGCTGTCGGCACATCAGGTGTGGTCCAATCGACATGAGTTCGCATGGCACCAACGCCCTGCGCATAGGCTGTTTCCAGACCGCGTGTGGCGCGTGCGCGGATATCGTCGGAGTTCCAGCTCTCACGGTCGATATTCATCAGATCAATCGCATCAAACAGGCAATCAACTTTGGCGCTGCCACGCTCGGCTATGCGACCGATGGTGAATGTCTTGTCGAGATGCACATGCACATCAGCGAGAAGCGGTGTGATAAAGCCGCCGCCTGTTGCTTGCGAAGGCGTCAGCAAGGCAATGCGTCCGCCATCGATGCCGATATCATAGTGCCCGCTGCGACCCGCAACCGCGACGCCTTTGAGTAAATCAGCCTTGCCAATCTTATCTTTCACGACGGATCTCGCTTTCATGCCAGCGTCCCAGCACAAGGCGCGACAGCCAGCTTGTGATCAGGAAAATCACAATGCCAAGCAGCGAAACGAGGAACAGTGCAGCAAACATGCGCGGGATTTCGTTGCGGAAGCTCGATTCCAGAATACGCGAGGCCAGGCCAGTGCTTTGGCCGGCGCTGCCAGCAACGAATTCTGCCACCACAGCACCGATCAGCGAGAGCCCGCCAGCGATCTTGAGCGCAGCCATGAAGTAAGGCAGCGCGCTTGGAGCAAGCAGATAGCGCAGACGCTGCCATGGCGAGGCACGATAGAGCTTGAACAGATCGCGCAGATTATGATCGGCGCTACGCAGGCCGATAACCGTGTTTGACAGGATCGGAAAGAAGGCCACGATCCATGCGCAGATAAGCAAAGCTGAAAACGTATCGCGCACATAGATCAGGATCAGCGGTGCAATGGCAATGACCGGCGTTACCTGAAGAATGACGGCAAATGGAAAGAAAGCCATTTCAATCGGTCGCGACAGCGCGAAGATCATGCCAAGCAGTACGCCGCCGACAATGGCGCAGAGCAGCGAAATCAGCGTGAGTTTGACCGTGAACCACATCGACGTCATCAGCGATGGCCCGTCCTTAATCAGCGTTTCGACGATGAGCGACGGAGCAGGGATCAGATAATGCGGCACATTATAATAGCGCACCAGACCTTCCCAGATGCCAAGCGCGATGATGATCGCAAGCGTTGGCATGATGATCCGCAAGTTGCGGTCTCTGCGGGCGAGGCGATGTTGTTCGGAATTCAGAACAGGCGTTTGGTTTTGCATGATCCCTGTCCTCAATGGTCGATGTCTTGCGACGAAAGCGTTGCGGTGAGTGCATCGGAGACCGTCGCGCAATCCTTTGCGTAAGCTTCCGTGGTGCGGAAGTTTTCAGCGCGTGGATAGCTGCCTTCAATGGCAATATCGGCAACGACCCGTCCGGGACGTGCGGCCATGACGATGACGCGGTTAGAGAGATAGACGGATTCATAAACGCTGTGCGTGACGAAGACCACGGTGAGGCCGTGTTCCTGCCAGAGCCGCAACACATCATTGTTGAGCTTGAAGCGCGTCATTTCATCAAGCGCTGCAAAAGGCTCATCCATCAACAGAAGACGCGGACGCGTGACCAGTGCGCGGGCAATAGAAACGCGCATTTTCATGCCGCCCGAAAGTTCACGGGGATAGGCGTTGGCAAAGCGGGACAGGCCAACCTGAGTCAGCACTTCTTCCACGCGTGGCGTGGCTTCCTTGCGCGACATGCCGGAAAGACGGAGTGGCAAATAGACATTGTCAAAAACGCTGGCCCACGGCATCAGGGTAGGTTCCTGAAACACAAAGCCAATATCCTGCGCACCAATGGGCCCTTTGCCCGGTGCATGGCCATTGACGTGGATGTCGCCTGCCGAAATGGATTCAAGGCCTGCAATCATGCGAAGTGCTGTACTCTTTCCGCAGCCCGATGGGCCGAGGAAGCTTACGAACTGACCTTGTTCGATCTTGAGCGACATATCGCTGACCGCAATGACGCCTGTTCCATATTGCTTATAGACGCCGTTGATATCGATCAGGGAAGATGGGGTTTGCGAGTTGGGGGCCACGCTCATCGTCCTTACCAGGCAGGTTGATTATCGAGCCACGAGAGCGGCGCTCGTTCGATCTCAGCCAGAACCTCGACCAGCCGCTCGGCAGCAAAGTCGATGGTCTTGCGGCCTTTTTCAGCGGTGGCAATCGATGCGTCGCCGGCAGCGCCGTGAGCGTTGATGTCCTGCACCTGCCATGCTGGCTTTGCGCCACCGCTCAGTGAAAGATGCTTGTAATCAGAAGCCAACGTTTCGGTCAGTGTGCGGAAATTCTGCGCTTTCGACATATCCACCAGGTCCGGGTGGAATTCGAGCATGACAGAGGTTTCCATGTCGCCGGCATGGATGCCGTGCTTGAGATCGTGCTCGCTATAAACGCCTTCAGGCATTCCGAGGCCAAACCAGTTGACGCTGAACACCATCAAATTGTGTTTGATACGCAATTCGCGCGCCACAATGTCCATGACTGTGATCTGGCCGCCATGGCTGTTCAGCAGCGCCATTTTGCGAACGCCGCTTGCGGCAACGCAGGCGCCAATTTCACACCACATGCGAATGAGCGTTTCTGCCGAGAATGTCAGTGTGCCGGGATAAAGGCTGTGCTCATTGCTTTTGCCGATAGCTTGCGTTGGCAGGAACAGCGCTTTGCTTTCATCGGGAAGGCGGGCGATGGTTTCTTTCACCATGCCGTCCACAATCGCTGCATCCACTGCCAGAGGAAGGTGTGGTCCGTGCTGTTCGATCGCGCCAACGGGCAGAACTGCCACGATTTTATCGCGCTCCAGGCGGGAGAATGCCTCGCTCGTATACTCTGACCAATATCGTTTCAAGTGGAGGCTCCTGGCTGGCTGCTGGGGGTAGGCTGCGTGCTGAAGCAAAGAACTTACTAAACAATCTGACCGATCGGTCAAACTAAATGTTTAAAAAAATAGGGAGGCGTGCAATTAAGGTGTGAATCCGTGACGAATTCGCCACGCGACCGCCTGTCTCATGATTATGATGCGCGGGAAAATTCCGGAGGTCCTATGGACAACAGATGTATTATTATTGGCGCGGGCCATGCAGGTTCGCAGGCGGCAATCAGTCTGAGACAAGAAGGCTATGCGGGCGAGATCATCCTGATCAATGATGAGCAGGATATTCCCTATCACAAACCGCCGCTCTCCAAGTCCTATCTGAAGGCGCCGGAAGCAGGCATTCTGGTTCTACGTCCGGAAAGTACCTATCGCGATAATAATATAGAGATGCTTTTCGGGCACAGCGTTGAGCATGTGTCTCTGACTGACAAGACAGTCACGCTTGATGACGGCAAGGTGCTAAGCTGGTCGGAGCTGGTTTTTGCGACCGGTGCCCGCGCACGCATTCCTGACATGCCGGGTGTTGGTCTCGATGGCGTTGTCACGTTGCGCCGTTTGGGTGATGCGCGCCGCATTGCAGATATGATGCCGCGTGTTGAAAACGTGGTGATTATCGGTGGCGGCTTTATCGGTCTTGAAATGGCGCATAGTGCTGTAGCTCTTGGCAAGAAGACCGTACTGATCGAAGCAGCCCCTCGTGTGTTGGGTCGTTCGGTTGCCACACATATTTCGGCGCATGTTGAAACACGCAGCCGTGCGTCGGATATTACGCTTCTGACGGGCGTTGGCGTTGACGCGATTGAGGGTAAAGACGGCCGCGTTACAGGTGTGAAAGCGGCCAACGGCACGCTTTTTCCAGCTGATATGGTGGTGCTGGGGACGGGTGCTGTTCCAAATGTCGAGCTTGCGACCGAAGCCGGACTTGTTGTCGATAATGGCATCGTGGTGGATGAGCATATGCGTGCGTCGAGTGAGTATGTTTATGCGATTGGCGATTGCGTGAGCTATGACCATTTCCATGCAGGTCGTCGCGTACGACTGGAATCGGTGCAGAATGCAACCGATCAGGCCAAGCATGTTGCGCGCTCGATTGTCGGGCGCGGTACGCCGTTTCGTGATGTGGCTTGGTTCTGGTCGGATCAGGGTGACATGAAATTGCAGACCGCTGGGCTGTCGTTTGATGCCGACCGTCATATTCTGTCAGGCAATCTCGAAGATAATGCATTCTCGGTGTTTCATTTTGCAGGCGAAAAGCTGGTTGCGGTCGATTCTATTAACCGTCCGGCTGATCACATGATTGCCCGGCGGCTGCTTGCAGCGGGTATCAATCCCACCGAAGACGATATTGCAGCGGGTGCTGCACGGCTCAAAGAATTGCTGGCATCAGCACCAAAAGCCTAAGGACATAAAATGACTGTTTTGAAACATTTGCTGCCAGCCGATATGGCTGCTCCCTTTGCCGCCTATAGTCATGGCGTGAAGGTGGGTGCGGGTGCCGAGCTGATATTCTGCTCCGGCCAGCTTGGCATTGCGCCAGATGGATCGGTGCCGGAAGATGCAGGCGCGCAGGCAGAGCTTTGCTTTGAAAACATCGGTCGCATTTTGCGCAATGGCGGCATGGAACTTTTCGATGTCGTGCGTATCAATGCCTATGTGACGGATCGCGCTTATATGCGTCCCTATATGGATGTGCGTGATCGCCTGTTTCCGCAGCCCGCACCGGCTTCAACGCTGATGATCGTTTCCGGCTTTACACGGGAAGAATTCAAGGTCGAAATCGAGGTTGTGGCGGCTACAGCATAATTCCTTAAACCTGAATCAGTTTAAGGTAAAATTATGCTGTAAATATAAACTGTTAGAGCGACCTTTGCGCGCCCAAAAGGGCGCACGGCGCTCTAAGTAAGCAGCGATTTCCCATGCGCTTATCACGATAAAGCGTATCGCCTTTGCCTGAAAGGAGTGGTAGGGTTGTCCGACATCCTCCATTCCCTTCAGGCACATTCATGTCAAAAATTCAAACTTCGGCTTCGTTGCCGGAAACTTCGTCACGTTCGCCTGCGCGACTGGCGGAACTCGCACTCGCTATTGGCGGCTTCGGTATCGGCACAGGCGAATTCGCGATCATGGCACTTTTGCCGGATATCGCACGCGATCTTCAGGTCGATATGCCCTCAGCGGGTCATCTCATAAGTTCTTATGCGTTGGGTGTGTTGATCGGTGCGCCGGTGCTTGCAGTTATTGGTGCAAAGCTTGATCGCCGCAAACTGCTCTTTCTTTTCATGGGACTGTTTGCACTCGGCAATCTGGCCAGTGCATTCATGCAGGACTATACCGGTCTTTATATCATGCGTTTTGTTGCGGGCTTTCCGCATGGCGCTTATTTTGGGGTTGCGTCGCTGGTGGCTGCTTCCATGGCGGCGCCCGGAAAGCGTGCGCAAGCCGTTGGCCGCGTGATGATGGGGCTGACCGTTGCAACATTGTGCGGAACGCCTTTGGCGACATGGCTCGGACAAGTGGCCGGTTGGCGTGCAATGTTTGCAGCTGTTGGCCTGATCGCTATCGTCACGATGGTGTTGGTTACGATATATGTGCCCAAGCAGCCTGCAGACGAAGGCGCTTCTCCGCTACGTGAGCTTGGTGCCTTCCGTCGCAAGCAGGTCTGGCTGACCCTTGGAATAGGCGCGATTGGCACCGGCGGACTGTTCTCCGTCTTCACTTATGTGGCTGCTACCGTGACTGAAGTTTCGCATGTCGACGTGAAATGGATGCCACTGGTCTTTGCCACATTCGGGCTTGGTATGGTGCTTGGCAACATCGTTGGTTCAAAGCTGACTGACCGCACTGTGATGGGCACTGTTGGAATGGTGCTGCTCTACGACATGGCCGTCATGCTGGCATTTCCATTTTTGATGCAGCATCCAGCCACAGCATTCTTAAACATATTGCTGGTTGGCGGTGGCTTTGCGCTAGTTCCAGCATTGCAGACGCGCCTTATGGATGTTGCGGCGGATGCGCAGACATTGGCAGCAGCGCTTAATCATTCAGCACTCAATCTTGCCAATGCGATTGGCGCGTCACTGGGTGGTTTGGCGGTTGCATGGGGATTTGGCTGGACTTCAACCGGAACGGTCGGTGCGCTTCTGGCAGTTGCCGGTCTTGTCGTGTTTGCAATCTCTATCGCACTGGATCGGATGGGTCGCGAAAAGTCGGCGCTTGCGATACAGGAGGCTGCATAAAGCATTTCCAGCAAAAGTGCGAAACGGTTTTGCATAGGATAATGCGTAAAAACAAAAACTTACAGCGGCTCCAATGATTCAGTCTTAACTGGAGCCGCTGTTAAAAAAAACAACACCCGCCGCGGGAGGAGCGGCGGGTGTCATTTAGGGTAAGACCGGCTTGGGAGGAGGAGTTCCGGTCTTGCGGTCACCGGGGGAATGGGAGGAAAACGCCCCGGCAAAAACCTTGGAAACTGTGAGGACCGCGTGGTTTAAAGGGTCGCGGTCCAGAAAAAGGCGTGTGCCTTTCGAGGCGCTATTAGCGAGCAGCTGCCTTGCGTGCAACGAACGGGATTTCCGAAGCAAGAATGCCAAGGTCGTTCAGTTCGCGTGGGCTCAGGCGGCTCAGTTCATTTACCGTGTTACGGTAGCGGCGCCAGTTGTTGTACGAGCGGATCAGGTTCATTTTTCTCACCTAGTAAAATCTTATCTCTCTGTGTTGCGAACAGCATATAGGCTCGATGATTTCGGAAGTGGAGAGACAGATTTGCATAGCTGCTGTGCAATTTAGCCTGTCGATTGCATGGCTTTTGCGCAGCTTGGTCATTTTATAATCACAATCATCATGCCGACTGCCCAAATCACCAATTTGAGCGCCCTTTATGGCCTCAATCCTTAATGGATTGTAAATTTCCAGCCATATTCACTAATGTAAGGGACTTTGTTAGAGGGTTCTTTTGCGCTTTCGGGAAAGATCGATTTTTGTCGCAAAATCCCCGGGAATTGTCGTCTCGTGACAATAATTATACATGACACCAGAAACGGTTTAAGCTAAGTGACTTATGTCGTGTGATGGAGCGTTGCGTTTTACGAGAATGTTCTGTCACTGTTTGTCTGCGGGAGAGAGCTGACGCAAGTTGGCCACCGAAGGGGAAATCGCCCGAAATCTCTCAGGTACAAGGAACCGCAGACGGGTAAGGCAACTCTGGAAAGTCGGGGGAAACCCCGCGCCGAAGGTGTAAGTATAGCTTTATAGCTATGCGAGTCTCTCAGGCTTGAGACAGAGGGGCACGAAGCAACCGCATTTCGCGGAGGCATACGTGCGACTCTGGAGTTGTTATGGGCGATACCGCACACTTGAATACCCTGCCTTTGCAGGATCTGCATGAGGAAGCTGGCGCACGCTTTGGCGGTTTTGCTGGCTGGAACATGCCGATCACCTATCCGCTTGGCGTGATGAAGGAACATCTTCATACGCGTGAGCATGTCGGTCTTTTCGATATTTCTCATATGAAGCTGATTGAAGTTTCGGGCGCAGATGCAATCGCGCTTTTGAGCGAAACCTGTCCGCTTGATCCTTCGGTTCTGAAAACCGGTCAGTCGAAATATACTTTCTTTCTCAATGACCAAGGCGGCGTTCTTGATGATCTTATCGTCACGCGCCTTGGCGAAGACAGTTTCATGGTCGTTGCCAATGCGGGCAACGCTGATGCCGATATTGAGCATCTCAATGAAGCAGCATCTGGCAAGGATGTAACGGTCAATCCACTGGATCGCGTTTTCCTGGCCATTCAGGGTCCGGAAGCCGAAAGCGTCATTACCGATGCCGGTCTTAAAGGTGCAGAGCTCGGCTTTATGAGCGGCTTTGAACCTAATCCTAACTGGTTCATGACCCGTTCGGGCTATACCGGCGAAGATGGTTTTGAAGTTGGCTTGCCTGCCGATGAGGCGCGCGCGCTTGCAACCAAGCTTCTGGCTGACGAACGCGTCGAATGGATCGGTCTTGCTGCCCGCGATTCCTTACGCCTTGAAGCGGGTCTTTGCCTGCACGGTCAGGATATTACGCCGGAAACCGATCCGGTCTCTGCTGGTCTTACATGGGCAATCACCAAGTCAGTGCGTGAAAAGGCTGCCTTTAATGGCGCCAAAGCCGTTCTGGATGCGATTGCCAAGGGTGCAACCGCCAAGCGTGTTGGCCTTAAGCCGGAAGGCCGCCAGCCAGTGCGTGGCGGCGCAGAACTTTTCGACGAATCCGGTTTTCAGATCGGCACCGTCACATCGGGTGGCTTCGGCCCATCCGCAGGTTTCCCGGTTGCTATGGGTTATGTCGAGGCAAGCCTCGCAGTCCCCGGCACCCGCATTTTCGCAGACGTCCGCGGTAACAAGGTTCCCGTTGATGTTCATGCACTTCCCTTCACACCGCATCGCTATCGCAAAGGATGATTTCCATGGCCAATATCCTGTTCACCGAAGATCATGAGTGGATCAGCGTCGAAGGTGGCGTTGCCACTGTCGGCATCACGATCCACGCACAGGAACAGCTGGGCGACCTCGTATTCGTAGATCTTCCGGAAGTCGGCCGCACCGTTTCCAAGGGCGAAGGCATCGTCGTTGTTGAATCGGTCAAGGCCGCTTCCGACGTTTATGCTCCGGTCGATGGCGAAGTGGTTGAAGTTAACGACGCCGTTTCGAGTGATCCAGCTCTGATCAATCAGGCTGCAGAAGGTGAAGGCTGGCTGTTCAAGCTCAAGCTTTCCGATGAAGGCCAGCTTTCTGGACTTCTCGACAAGGCTGGTTACGACAAACTTGTAGGATAAAAAGATGACGCAACAGGTTCTCCCCTTTGTTGCCCGTCATATCGGGCCACGCGTAGAAGACGAGCGCGCAATGCTTGCAGCGCTCGGTCTTCCTTCCATGGAAACACTGATCACGCAGGCTGTTCCGGCATCCATCCGCTTGAACCGCGCGCTTGATCTGCCAGCGGCTTTGAGCGAACACGCAGCACTTGCCGAGCTCAATGAAATCATGGGCCGCAATGTGGTGAAGAAGAGCTTCATCGGTGCGGGCTATCATGGTGTGCAGACGCCACCTGTCATTCAGCGCAACCTGTTTGAAAATCCGGCCTGGTACACGGCTTACACGCCTTACCAGTCGGAAATCAGCCAGGGTCGTCTGGAGCTTCTGTTCCACTTCCAGACGCTCGTTGCCGAGCTTTCCGGTTTGCCGGTTGCCTGTGCATCGCTGCTGGATGAAGCAACTGCCGTTGCTGAAGCTGTGGGCGTTGCTGTTCGTCATCACCGCGACAAGCGCTCGCGCATTCTGCTTGCAGGGGATCTGCATCCGCAGAGCGTAGATGTGATCAACACCCGCGCAGAGCCGCTTGGCTGGCAGATTGAAGCCGGAAGTGCTGTTGACGACAACACCGCTGCCGTCATCGTTCCATGGCCGGATACGCGCGGCGTTTATGGTGACTTCACCGCTGTCATCGCCGATGCAAAGGCCAAGGGTGCTTTGGTTATCGCCGTTGCCGATCCGCTGGCGCTGACCATTCTGGAAGCGCCTGCCAAGTGGGGCGCTGACATGGCTGTCGGCTCCATGCAGCGCTATGGCGTTCCAATGGGCTTTGGCGGTCCACACGCTGCATATCTCGCAGTATCTGAGCCACTGACGCGTATCATTCCGGGCCGTATCGTTGGTCAGTCGGTCGATGCGCATGGCCGTGCCGCTTATCGTCTGGCTCTTCAGACGCGTGAGCAGCATATCCGCCGCGACAAGGCGACTTCCAACATCTGTACCGCGCAGGCACTCCTCGCCAATATGGCTGCATCCTTTGCCATCTGGCATGGTCCTGCTGGCCTTCAGGCTATTGCAACGCGTGTTGCCGGTCTTGCGTCTCGCTTCGCAACGGGCCTCAAGGCTGCTGGCGTCGAAATCGCGGGCGATAGCCTATTCGACACCGTAAGCGTCAAGGTTTCCGGCAAGGCGCAGGCCATTGCTGACGAAGCTGACAAGGGCGGTCGTCTCATCCGCATCATTGATGCGGATACGGTTGGCGTCACCTTTGACGAAACTTCGACGGAAGACGATCTTGCAGCACTCGCCGTTCTGTTTGGCGCAAAGCCAGTCGGTAACGACGATCTGCTGGTTCCGGGCAAAGGCCGTGGTGAAGGCTTCCTGACACAGGACGTATTCCATTCGCACCGTTCGGAAACCGAGATGATGCGCTTCCTGCGTCGTCTGGCGGACAAGGATCTGGCGCTTGATCGTGCGATGATCCCGCTCGGCTCCTGCACGATGAAGCTCAATGCGGCAGCAGAAATGATGCCGGTGAGCTGGAACACGGTTGCCAATCTGCATCCGTTCGCGCCGGCCGCACAGACGACCGGCTATGCCAAGATGACCTCGGACGTCGAAGCATGGCTTTGCGAAATCACCGGGTTTGCAGGCGTATCGCTGCAGCCAAATGCTGGTAGTCAGGGCGAATATGCGGGTCTTCTCGCAATCCGTCACTATCACCAGTCACGTGGCGAAGGTCATCGCAACATCTGCCTTATCCCATCGTCTGCACATGGCACCAATCCTGCCAGCGCATCGATGGCTGGCATGAGCGTTGTGGTCGTCAATTGCCGTCCGGATGGCGATATCGACATTGATGATCTGAAAGCCAAGGCTGAGAAGCATCGCGATAATCTTGCGGCGTTCATGATTACCTATCCGTCGACCTATGGCGTGTTCGAAGAAGGCATCAAGGCTTTCTGCGAGATCGTCCATGACAATGGCGGTCAGGTCTATTTCGACGGCGCAAACCTCAATGCACTCGTCGGCCTCGCGCGTCCTTGCGATATTGGTGCTGACGTTTGCCACATGAATCTGCACAAGACCTTCTGCATTCCGCATGGCGGCGGCGGTCCGGGTGTTGGTCCGATTGGTGTGGCCAAGCATCTGGTGCCTTACCTGCCGGGCCATGTTGATCTCGGTTCCAAGCACGCTGTTTCCGCAGCACCGTTTGGCAGTGCATCCATTCTGGTCATTACGTGGATGTATATCCGCATGATGGGCGGCGCGGGTCTCAAGAAGGCAACCGAGGCTGCAATCCTCAACGCCAACTACATCGCGCATCGTCTGAAGGACGCTTATCCGATCCTTTACACCGGCGCACATGATCGTGTGGCGCATGAGTGCATCGTGGATACGCGTGTTCTCAAGGATAGCGCAGGCATCACCGTGGAAGACGTGGCCAAGCGCCTCATCGACTATGGTTTCCATGCACCGACCATGTCATGGCCGGTTGCCGGAACGCTGATGATTGAGCCAACCGAGTCTGAGCCGAAGTCGGAAATCGATCGTCTTTGCGATGCAATGATTGCCATTGCAGGCGAAGCAAAGAAGGTTGCCGATGGTGTCTGGCCTGCGGATGACAATCCACTTGCCAATGCACCGCACACCGCAGGCGACACGCTGGCAACGGAATGGACACATCCTTACACCCGTGAGGAAGCAGTGTTTCCGGGAAGCGCGTTAAGTGGTGATTTTGACACGACGGCGAAATATTGGCCGCCTGTCAGCCGCATCGACAATGTGGGCGGCGACAGAAATCTAATCTGTTCTTGCCCACCGGTTGCATCTTACGGCTGATACAACTCATCGGTCGCATATTAACGCTTTGTAAAGTGACAGGTCGGAGCGGTACTCTATCGCTCCGACAGAAATAAAATTACCACGTTCGGACGCAGATTTTGTTTGTCGGCGAAAGAAGTTGGAATGCCTTTTTACAGCCTGAATAATGATGAGAACCATGTTCTTTGACAGTCATTTCCGGCGAGAAAACAGGCATTGTTTTTGAAAGCGCTGCGGTAACGCGGCGCTTTTTATTTTAGTTCTAACTTACTGAAATTTAGGCAAAAAAAGAGCCGGACTAAAAAGTCCGGCTAAGTTATGAAGGTGCCATAAAGGCAAACCTCCAGAGGGGAACACTTACCGCGCGCAATGGGAGGAGGCGCAAGCGGTAAGCACCTGTCATATGGACCGGTTGCAACCATTCTTCAACCCCTGAAACGCGAAATTTTTGACCATTTCGGAAAATTCTGAAACTTTTCGGAATTTTGACTGTTTCAGGAAGCTTATTGGTCAATATTTGTTTCCGTCCGGGCTTTCAGAGTGCTCCAAATCGAAACAATCTCCTGTTGCAATGCCGGGACAGGTGCGACTCGTAAATCGGTCCCCCAAAGTTTTGGGATGTATTCGCGCTGGCTGATGGCTAGGATGTTTGTGGGAACATACTGGCATCGCTGCGAACGGGAGAGTTCATGGATTTGCGGCTGCTTCTACTTATGGTTATCGCCGGGATAGGTTTCGGCGTATTGGCAATTCATTTTCTGGGTGGAGGTGTAAAGCGCAGCATTCTTGCGAGTGACGAAATCGTCAAAGCGCGCTTTCATATCGACTATCCGGAAATCGCAATCAGTGAGATTTGTTATACGGAAGATCGTCGCACAGCGTTTTTCCCGTTGAGGGAGGCCGAAACGGGGATAGTTCACGGTGTTGGCGATCGGTTTCTTACGCGATGTGTGGCAGCATCAGATGTGCTTGCCCTTGAGGAGAAGGGTAGCGCCGAACTGATATTGCACATGAAGGATTTTACCTGGCCCAAGGCAAGGCTTCTTTTCAGCGATGCTGCAGATCGGCAAAGAGTGATAGACTGGCTTTCAGGCTCAGATGGGGAGAGGGGCCGAAATGGATAGCAATCCGGTATTCTTCGATGTGACGCGTGTTGCAATCCCGCTTTATGTGCTGGGAATTTTGATTGAACTGGTGGCAATCCGCTACTGGCAGCGCAAAGGCGAATTTGAAACGCGCGATGCTTTCACAAGTCTGCTGATGGGAGCAGGCAATGTCGCGGCGGGGCTGCTGCTCGGCTTCGTTTCAGTGACGGCGCTGCTTTGGGTTTGGCAGTTCCGCTTTTTCGATCTTGGGCTGCATTGGTGGGTGTTTGTAATAGCCTTCATCTTCGATGATCTGCGTTATTATTGGTATCACCGGATTGCGCATCGCGTTCGCTGGGTTTGGGCGGAGCACGTCAACCATCATTCCAGCCAGCATTATAACCTCACAACCGCCTTGCGGCAGTCGTGGACCGGCCAGATGACCGGCATGTTCGTGCTGCAGGTGCCGTTGGTTTTGCTCGGATTTCATCCGGCGGTGATTGCCTTCGTTTATGGCTTCAATCTGATTTATCAATTCTGGATTCACACCGAAGCCATCGACAAACTGCCGAAGCCTATCGAGCTTATCTTCAATACGCCTTCGCATCACCGTGTCCATCACGCGACCAATCCGCGTTATCTCGATGCCAATTATGCAGGCACGCTGATTATCTGGGATCGCATGTTCGGCACTTTTGTTGAAGAATTGCCCGAAGATATGCCGCGATACGGCATTGTGAAGAATGTCGGCACATTCAATCCTGTGCGCGTGGCGTTCCATGAATGGGTTGGCATGTTCAAAGACGTGTTCTCATCCGGTCTTAGTCTTCGTCAGCGGCTGATGTATATGATTGCGCCACCCGGCTGGAGCCATGATGGAAGCCGCAAAACCTCTGAAGATTTGAAGGCTGACTATGTGAGGCTAAACCCGTCGGAAGCGGGCAAAGCGGGATTGCCCGGAAATATTGAACGGTAATTCGATAGAAATTCGGACGGCAGCGGAGGCTTGATAGCCACAATTCAATACGTGAAAAGGCTTCACTATGAAGCCTTTTCAAAGGC
Source organism: Brucella sp. (assembly GCF_032066345.1). Taxonomy (NCBI): domain Bacteria; kingdom Pseudomonadati; phylum Pseudomonadota; class Alphaproteobacteria; order Hyphomicrobiales; family Brucellaceae; genus Brucella; species Brucella sp. Next base: position 162,933 of record NZ_DAMBKZ010000004.1, on the reverse strand, counting down.
TTACTGCACCTCCATAAAACTTGCATCCTCATCAGGACTAGCTAACTTACATCGCTGTAAGCTTCTGAAATAGTTAGAATAATTCTAAAACATTCCCATGGTAGTCAACTTCATTTGGCTTGCAGTGATGCGCGCGTAGATATAGAAAGATGACTAGAGCATCGGCTCAAAAAATCGGAATCGATTTTCGGAAAGCACGATGCGTGTGTTCAATAGTTTAGAGCGTCCTTTGTGCGCCCAAGAGGGAGCATGGCGCTCTAATAGACGAAGGCTTATGCCGGTTGTGAAGAGTGTCAATCAAGGGGCGGATTGATCACTCCGCCTTTTGGATGAAATCGAATGCTCGTACCATTTCTCATCATGTTCCGCGAAGGCGTGGAAGCTGCGCTAATCGTTGGCATTATCGCGAGCTATTTGCACCAGACCGGACGCAGCGCCTGGATGCCGGTTGTGTGGATTGGTGTCCTGCTGGCCTTGGCGATGTCTCTGGCAGTTGGCGCAATCCTCCAGCTCGTAAGCGCAGAATTCCCACAGAAGGCGCAGGAGCTTTTCGAGGCCATTATCGGGCTCATAGCTGTTTTCGTGCTGACTTCCATGGTTTTCTGGATGCGTAAGGCTGCCCGTTCCATCAAGGCGGAACTGCATCATTCGATTGATGCGGCATTTGAAACGCCTACGCATAAGGGCTTCGGCCTGATCCTGATGGTATTCTTTGCTGTGGCTCGTGAGGGGCTTGAGTCGGTCTTCTTCCTGCTCGCCGCATTCCAGCAGAGCGAGGGTGGCGCGGCGCCGCTTGGTGCATTGCTCGGTGTTCTGCTTGCCGCTCTGGTTGGTTACGGGATCTATCGTGGTGGCCTGAAACTCAATCTGCGCCGCTTCTTCCGCTGGACGGGTGTTTTCATCCTGATTATCGCAGCTGGCATTCTCGCAAATTCGGTGATGGCGCTGCATGAGGCTGGCATCTGGAACCACTTCCAGACGGTGGTGTTCGACACGAGCGAAATCCTGCCGCTCGACAGCACGCTTGGCTCGGTTCTGGCTGGTGTCTTCGGCTATATCGCGACGCCGACGATCAGCGAAGTGGTTGCCTATCTCGGCTTCCTCGTGCCTGCGCTCATTATTTTCCTGATGCCGTCTTCCGCACCTGCGCAGAGCGCAGCCGCGAAGCACACAGTTTAATCGAAGAGATTATCCATGACCAAGCCGCAAAGCCCAAAACCTGTTGCACCATTCTCCCGCAACCTTGTGCGAGCGGTTCTGGTGCTGGCCGTTCTGCTGGTGCTGGCGGCAGGCGCGGCTTTCTATTACGCCTCGCGCGTTTCAGATAAATCGCGCCATGCAGATGGTGATGGCAAAGTGCAGATCGTGGTCAATGCGAAAAGCTGCGATCCAAATGAACTGACGGTTCCGGCTGGGCGCACGGTTTTTGAAATCGTCAACAAGTCTGACCGCTCGGTTGAATGGGAAATTCTCGACGGCGTGATGGTTCTCGAAGAGCGCGAGAATATCGCACCAGGCTTCAAGCAGACACTATCCGCCAAGCTTTCGCCGGGCGAATATCAGATTACTTGCGGCCTTCTTTCCAATCCGCGAGGAAAGCTGATCGTGACGCCATCGGCAAGCAGCGAAGCCGAAAAGGGTAAGATGCCGCTAACCGCTTTCCTTGGTGCGTTGGCTGAATATCAGATTTATCTCGCTACCGAAGTCGCTGAGTTCCAGAAGGCTGTTGCAACGCTTTCGGATGCCGTTTCAAGCGGCAATATCGAAGCCGCACAGGCTGCTTATGCACCGGCGCGGGAAGCTTATGCCCGTATTGCTCCCGTTTCAGAAGCTTTCTCTGATCTTGATACAGCGATCAATGCACGCGCCGATTTCTTTGAAAAGCGTGAGCAGGACCCTGCATTTGGTGGTCTGCATCGCATTGAATATGGGCTGTTTGAACAGAAGTCGCTGGACGGCTTGCAGCCCGTCGCCACAAAGCTTGTTCAGGACGCGGCTGGTCTGAAGGATCGTATCCGCGCGTTGCGTATTTCGCCTGACCGGATGCTGGCAGGCACATCGTCAGCGCTCAACCGCTTTGCGTCTACCGCTGCTGACGCAGGTGACGATCGCTACGCACACACAGATTTGCAGGTATTTGCAGGCCTTGTTGAGGGCTCCGCAAAGACGGCGGACGTATTGCGTCCGATTGTTGTAAAAGTCGATCCCAAGGCATTTGAAGGGATTGATGCTCAGGTGTCTGCCGTGAAGGCGCTGCTAAGTGCTCAGAATGGCAAGGCATATGACACGCTTTCTGCTGACGAGAAGGCGAAGATCAAGGACGGCGCGACTGCTCTCGCCGACCAGTTTTCAAAACTCCGCGATCAACTTGGAGTGGATTAATGACCAAGAAATTTTTCAAAGACGATAGTTCTGAAACAGACAACCCAACGTCGCCAACGCGCCGCGCCCTTTTGCTCGGTGCCGGTGCCACAGGTGTCGCGAGCGTGCTTGCATCGCAGGCGGCTAACGCACGCGCCTCTAACAACGCGCTTTCATCGGAAAGCGTGACCAATGCCCCTGAAAGCGACAAGCTGCAGGAGAGCCAGCCATTTTATGGCGTGCATCAGCCCGGCATTGTGACGCCGCGCCCTGCCACTGGTCTCGTGGCCTCTTTCGATGTTCTGGCGCGGGATTGCGCGGGTCTCGAACGCATGTTCAGACTTTTGACAGAGCGCGCAGCCTTTCTCATGAAGGGTGGTGAGCCACCGGCGCTTGATCCCAAGTTTCCGCCATCCGATTCCGGCATTCTCGGGCCGACCGTAACCCCTGATAACCTGACGATCACCGTGGGGCTGGGTAGCTCGCTTTTTGATGATCGTTTTGGGCTCAAGCCGTTCAAGCCAAAGCAGTTGCAGCGCATGACGGGCTTTCCCAATGATGCATTGCAAAAAGATCTCTGTCATGGCGATCTGGTAATCCAGTTCTGCTCGAACACCGCAGACACGAATATTCATGCGCTGCGCGATATCATGAAGAACATGCCTGATCTTCTGATGGTCCGCTGGAAGCAGGAAGGTTCTGTGCCGGTGCAGCCGCCGCATTCACCGAAAGCCAAGGAAAGCGCACGCAACTTCCTCGGTTTCCGTGATGGTTCTGCCAATCCTGATGCCGCTGATAAAGCCTTGATGGACCGCATCGTCTGGATCCAGCCCGGCAAGGATGAGCCGGAATGGGCTTCTCACGGCAATTATATGGCCGTGCGTATCATCCGCAATTTTGTCGAGCGCTGGGATCGCACGCCGCTGCAGGAACAGCAGACAATTTTTGGCCGTCACAAGGATAGCGGTGCGCCATTCGATGGCAAAACCGAAGCTGATGTGCCCGACTATTCAAAAGATCCGGAAGGCAAGGTTACGCCGATGGATTCTCATATTCGGCTGGCCAATCCACGCGATGCCAATGCCGTACAACATCTGATTTTGCGTCGTCCGTTCAACTATTCCAATGGGGTCACGAAGTCCGGCCAGCTCGATATGGGGCTGCTGTTCATCGCTTATCAGGCCGATCTGGAAAAGGGCTTTATCACTGTTCAGAAGCGCCTCGATGGCGAGCCTCTGGAAGAGTATATCAAGCCAATCGGCGGCGGTTATTTCTTCACGCTACCCGGCGTGAAAAATCAAGATGACTTTTACGCAAGTGCTCTTTTGCAGGCGAGTGGGCCGCAGAATGCGCGTGGGTGAAGGTCTTATCACCACGGAGAGGTAAACATGAAATATCGTCTGCCATTGCTCGCGTCGGCTTGCGTCGTCGCCCTGTCTCTCAGCTTCGGTGCTGCAAAGGCCGAAGTGTCCCCACTCGATCTCGTTCAGCCAATTGCTGACTACAAGATTTACGTGCAGGAAAATCTCGATACGCTCGTGAAAGACACCAAGGCTTTCACCGATGCGATCAAGGCTGGCGAACTGGATAAGGCGAAAGAGCTTTATCCGTCTTCACGCGTTTCCTATGAAAAAATCGAGCCAATCGCAGAGCTTTTTGCGGATCTCGATGCTTCTATCGATAGCCGTGCTGACGATCACGAAGATGCGGAGAAGTCGGAAGACTTTACCGGATTCCATCGCCTCGAATACGGCCTGTTCGCACAGAATTCGACTGAAGGACTCGATAAATATGCTGACAAGCTCTACGCAGATGTTGTCGAGCTGCAGAAGCGTATCAAGGACATGACCTTCCCACCTGAAAAGGTTGTTGGTGGTGCAGCAGCACTTATGGAAGAAGTTGCAGCAACCAAGATTTCCGGTGAAGAAGATCGCTACAGCCACACGGATATCTGGGATTTTCAGGCTAATGTTGATGGCTCGCAGAAGATCGTCGAACTCTTCCGTCCGCTGATTGAAAAGGAAAATCCTGAGCTTCTGAAGAAGTCGGATGCCAATTTCAAAACCGTCAACGACATTCTTGTGAAATACAAGAAGGGCGATGGTTATGAATTATACGACAAGCTGACCGAGGAAGATCGCAAGGTCATGGCTGGTGCCATCACCACGCTGGCAGAAGATCTTTCGACACTGCGCGGTACGCTGGGCCTTAATTAAGGCATTTACAGCGGTTCCATTTAAGACTGAATCGTTGGAGCCGCTGTTTGATTTTACGCATTATCCGACGCATAACTGCTTCGCACTTTTGCTGGAAATGCTTTTAAGTTGCACTAAAAATGGCGGGCTTGGTCCGCCATTTTTATTTGTAATGTACGATACTTATAAAGAGATATTGCCCACTGCGATATCAAGCCATAGGCTGGGTTGTCTGGATTCATTGAGGAGAATTGTAAGTCATGACCAAGCTGTCCCGCGCAACGCTCAAGAGCTTCAACAAAGTTGATAAGCCTGGTTATGATCTGGAGGCGCTGACACCGGGAATTGTGCATTTTGGCGTGGGTAATTTCCATCGCGCGCATCAGGCCGTTTATCTCGATGACCTGTTTGGTCTGGGGCTCGATCACGATTGGGCTTTGGTCGGCGCAGGCGTGCGGGCCAGCGACGATGCCATGCGCGATACGCTGAAAGCTCAGGATTGGCTCACCACGGTGGTCGATCAGGAAGCAGAACATTCAGAAGCGCGTGTAACTGCTTCGATGGTCGATTACGTGACTATATCGACGGATGAGGGCCGGAAGGCCTTGATGACCTATCTTACATCGCCGGATATTCGCATCGTTTCGATGACGATCACTGAAGGCGGCTATTATATCGATCCGGCAAGCCAGCATTTTGATCCCGCGCATCCGGATATTGTCTATGACAGCGTTCATACCGACAAGCCGAATACCGTCTTCGGCCTCATCGTGCGGGCGCTGAAACTGCGCAAGCAAGCCGAAGTTGAGCCGTTCACGGTCATGTCCTGCGATAATATTCCCGGCAATGGTCATGTTACCGAAGATGCTATTGTTGGTCTTGCCAAACTCAGCGATCCGGAATTTGCTGACTGGATTGCGGCCAATGTGGCTTTCCCGAATTCAATGGTGGATCGCATCACACCGGCGACCGGTGCTCGCGAACGCGATATCGCGCTGCAGGAGTTTGAAGTTGAAGATGGCTGGCCGGTCTTCTGCGAAGGTTTCAAACAGTGGGTGGTCGAAGACAAGTTCCCGACCGGACGTCCACGACTGCATAAAGTAGGCGTGATCTTCTCCGATCAGGTCGATGCTTATGAGCTGATGAAAATCCGTATCCTCAACGGCGGACATGCGGCGATTGCCTATCCGGGTGGGCTTCTCGACATCCATTTCGTGCATGAAGCAATGGAAAATCCGTTGATCCGGCAATATCTGGAAAAACTCACAAAGGAAGAAATCATTCCTGAGGTGCCACCGGTTCCAAATACGGTTCTTGAAGACTATCGCCTGCTTATCGACAAGCGTTTTGCCAATCCAAAGATCGGCGATACGATCCGCCGCTTGTGTCTTGACGGGTCCAACCGTCAGCCAAAATTTATTCTGCCGACAGTTTCAGATCGCCTGGCCAAAGGTCATTCGGTCACGGGCCTTGCACTGGTATCTGCTCTCTGGTGCCGCTACTGCTATGGAACGACGGACAGCGGTGCGGTGATCGAACCCAATGATCCGTCATGGGATCGTCTGGCGAAGCAGGCTGTGCTTGCCAAGGACGAGCCGGCGCGCTGGCTCGAAATGACCGACATTTTCGGCGCATTAGCTACCAATCCTGCCTATATCGATGCCTTCTCGGCGGCGCTCAAGCGTATCTGGCAGGATGGTACTGCCAAAACGCTCGAACGCTATCTGGCAGATCAGCCGCTATAAAATCTATCCCGAAAAGCGGAACCATTTTTTCGGGATAAGCGTGAAGTGAACAGTTACAATGCGCCCGGATAAACTCTGACCGGGCGGTTGTCTTTTACAGACTCCATCACCACAAAAGTTGACGTGCTTGCCACATTGGGCAGGCTCGAGATTTTCTCGCCCAGCACCTCGCGGTAACGCCGGATGTTGGGCGTACGCACTTTCAGCAGATAGTCGAACGAGCTTGCAATCATGTGGCATTCTTCGACTTCGCGTATCTTTCGCACCGCAACATTAAAGGCGGTGAGGGCCGCTTCGCGCGTGTCGGATAATTTCACGGTCGTAAAAGCGATATGATCAAGGCCAAGCTTTTCGGGATCAATCGCCGCGCGAAAGCCGATAATATAGCCTTCATCGACCAATCTTTTGACGCGTGCCTGACACGGCGTCTTGGAAAGGCCGACTTTTTTTGACAACTCCGTCATGGCAATGCGACCATCATCGCTCAGCACTTCAAGAATGCGACGATCGAACTGATCCAGATCGTCTACAGAGTCTATCTTTCGCATTCAAACTGCCTCTTGAAGTCGCTTTAATAAGATCGATTTGCCTTTATATGGATCAAATGAAGACAGAATGCAATTTGCGTCGATGATAGTGTGCGACCACATATAGCGCATCCCGAAAAGTGTGAAACGGTTTTCGGGATGCGCTTTAAAACAAAGAATGAGAGCGCCGATCTGATATAATCAGATCGAAATGCGCTCGGAAGCATAGTTGAATTGGGCTTAAGCCTGTTTTTGCGAGCATTGCACCATGACTGATAAAGTATCCGCTCACACCACTCCTGTTTTCCAGAGCTTCGCGCCGCCAATCCGCGAGAAGACACCTCTGCGCAAGGCGATCACCGATGCCTATCGTCGGCCAGAAGCTGAATGCGTGACCGCACTGGTTCAGCAGGCGACCCTACCTGAAGAAACGACTAAGCAGATCAGAGCGACCGCTCGCAAGCTGATCGAAGCCCTGCGTGCCAAGCACAAGGGAACGGGCGTTGAAGGTCTGGTGCATGAATATTCGCTGTCGAGCCAGGAAGGCGTGGCGCTGATGTGCCTTGCCGAAGCTCTGCTGCGTATTCCGGATATGGCAACGCGTGATGCGCTGATCCGCGACAAGATTTCCAATGGCGATTGGAAGTCGCATGTCGGCGGTGGTCGTTCGCTGTTCGTCAATGCTGCAACCTGGGGTCTTGTTGTCACCGGCAAACTCACCAACACCGTCAATGACAGCGGTCTTTCGGCAGCGCTTACTCGCCTGATCGCCCGTTGTGGTGAGCCGGTCATCCGCCGTGGCGTGGATATGGCCATGCGCATGATGGGTGAGCAGTTCGTCACCGGCGAAACTATCGATGAAGCACTGAAGCGCGCAAAATCGCTTGAAGAACGCGGATTCCGTTATTCCTACGACATGCTCGGTGAAGCTGCCACGACTGCTGCCGACGCAGAACGTTATTACAAGGACTACGAGACTGCGATCCACGCGATTGGTCGCGCTTCCGCCGGCCGCGGCATTTATGATGGTCCGGGCATTTCGATCAAGCTTTCGGCGCTGCATCCGCGTTATGTTCGCGCTCAGAGCGAACGCGTCATGGGCGAACTTCTGCCAAAGGTGAAGGCGCTCGCAGCCCTTTCCAAGAAGTACAATATCGGCCTCAACATCGATGCTGAAGAAGCAGACCGTCTGGAGCTTTCGCTCGACCTTCTGCAGAGCTTGATTGAAGATCCTGATCTGGCTGATTGGGAAGGCATCGGCTTCGTGGTGCAGGCCTATGGCAAGCGCTGCCCGTTTGTGCTTGATTTCATTATCGATCTTGCTCGCCGCAACAATCGTCGCGTCATGGTTCGTCTCGTCAAGGGCGCTTACTGGGATGCCGAAATCAAGCGCGCGCAGGTTGATGGTCTTGAAGATTTCCCGGTCTACACCCGCAAGGTTCATACCGACGTTTCCTACATTGCTTGCGCCCGCAAATTGCTTGGCGCCCGCGATGTGATCTTCCCGCAGTTTGCAACGCATAATGCGCAGACACTTGCCACGATCTATCATCTGGCAGGCCCGGACTTCAAAACCGGCTCTTATGAATTCCAGTGCCTGCATGGCATGGGCGAGCCGCTTTATGACGAAGTTGTCGGTGCATCGAAGCTAGGTCGTCCAGCTCGCATTTATGCGCCGGTTGGTACGCATGAAACGCTGCTGGCCTATCTGGTGCGTCGTCTGCTCGAAAACGGTGCGAACTCGTCTTTCGTCAATCGCATTGGCGACAAGAGCGTGTCGGTTGATGAACTGATTGCCGATCCTGCGGAAGTCGTTCGTTCGATGGCCGTTGTCGGTGCGCGTCACGACCAGATCAACCTGCCGGAAGGCCTTTATGGCATTCGCAAAAACTCAGCAGGTTTCGACCTTTCCAATGAAGAGCAGCTGGCAGAACTGAGCGAAACGCTCAAGTCCAATGCTACACGCGCCTGGACTGCGGAACCGCAGATTGCTGGCGCCAAGGTTAAGGGTGAAAGCCGCCCGGTTCTGAACCCCGGCGATCATTCTGATGTCGTGGGTACGGTCACGGAAATCGCCGCCGACGATGTTGCGCAAGCAATGAAGGCGGCTGAAAAGGCTGTTGCAAGCTGGTCTCAGGTTTCGCCTGCTGATCGTGCAGCCTGCCTTGATCGCGCTGCCGATATCATGCAGCGTGAAATGGCAGAACTGCTTGGCCTCATCATGCGTGAAGCTGGCAAGTCCATGCCAAACGCTATTGCAGAAGTACGCGAAGCCATCGACTTCCTGCGCTATTATGCCGAACAGACCCGCCGCACGTTGGGCGTTGCGCACAAGCCGCTTGGTCCGATCGTCTGTATCAGCCCGTGGAACTTCCCGCTGGCGATCTTCACCGGCCAGATTGCAGCAGCCCTTGTTGCAGGCAATCCGGTTCTGGCAAAGCCTGCTGAAGAAACCCCGCTCATCGCAGCACAGGGCGTGCGTATTCTGCATGAAGCTGGCATTCCTGCCGATGCATTGCAGCTTCTGCCGGGCGATGGCCGTATTGGTGCAGCTCTTGTCGCAGCACAAGAAACCTGTGGTGTGATGTTCACCGGCTCGACCGAAGTTGCACGTCTTATTCAGGCACAGCTTGCGTCGCGTTTGCTGCCAAATGGCAAGCCGATCCCGCTGATTGCTGAAACCGGCGGCCAGAACGCCATGATCGTGGATTCGTCCGCTCTTGCCGAGCAGGTCGTGTTCGACGTGATCGGTTCGGCTTTTGACAGTGCCGGTCAGCGTTGTTCGGCTCTGCGCGTTCTTTGCCTGCAGGAAGATGTTGCTGACCGCATTCTGACCATGCTCAAGGGCGCGCTCAAGGAACTGTCGATTGGCCGCACAGACAAGCTGAAAGTTGATATTGGCGCCGTAATTACTGCTGAAGCCAAGGACATCATCGAAAAGCACGTTCAGACGATGCGCGATATGGGTCGTAAGGTGGAGCAGCTTCCGCTTGGGCCTGAAACAGGGAAGGGCACCTTCGTTGCTCCAACCATCGTTGAAATCGACAGTCTGCGCGATCTGAAGCGTGAAGTGTTTGGTCCGGTTCTGCATGTTGTGCGCTACAAGCGTAACGACATGGACCGCCTGATTGATGACATTAACGCAACCGGCTATGGCCTGACTTTCGGCCTGCATACGCGTCTTGATGAAACTATCGCTCACGTTGCTGATCGCATCCGCGTTGGCAACGTCTATATCAATCGCAACGTTATCGGTGCGATTGTGGGCGTCCAGCCTTTCGGTGGCCGTGGTCTGTCCGGCACGGGCCCGAAGGCTGGCGGTCCGCTCTATCTCGGTCGCCTCGTTGAAACAGCGCCAATTCCGCCGCGTATGGCTTCGGTTCACACCGATGCCGCGCTCAACGATTTCGCAAAGTGGCTTGGCAATCGCGGCATGAACGAACTGGCACAGGCCGCTCGTGAAACCGGCAGTGCTTCTGCACTTGGTTTGAATATCGAGCTTCCGGGTCCGGTTGGTGAACGCAACCTCTATGCGCTTCATGCGCGTGGTCGCATTCTTCTGGTTCCACAGACTGAAACGGGTCTCTATCGTCAGCTGACAGCGGCACTCGCCACTGGCAACGAAGCGGTAATCGACGAGGCTTCAGGCTTGCGCATTGTTCTGAAGGACTTGCCTTCAAGCGTCGCTGCTCGTGTTGTCTGGACAAAGGACTGGCAGGCCGATGCGCCTTTCGCTGGCGCGCTTGTTGAAGGAGAGGGCGAACGCCTGACCGACATCAACAAGAAGCTGGCAGCTCTTCCAGGCCCGCTCGTGCTGACACAGGCAGCAACTTCGGCGCAGCTTGCCGAGAGCGCTGATTGTTATTGCCTGAGCTGGTTGCTTGAAGAGGTTTCGACCTCCATCAACACAACGGCTGCAGGCGGCAATGCCAGCCTGATGGCAATCGGCTGATTGGCCTTTAGGGTGCCGATCTGAATGAAACAGGTCGGCGCTCTAACCGTTTTTATTTGAAGTTTAGTCTTATCGACCTCGTTTCAAACCGGTCGGATTAAGCTCTAAATCAGTTAGAAAGAGGCGATCTTCGGGTCGCCTTTTTTGTTTTTGTGCATTATTGCAAGGCTGTGCAGAAACAGAATTATTAGACCGTTTCCAGAATTTTCAGAATGAAATTTACAAAAGCAGATTGACACATAAGCTTAAAAGGCAAAGACTGTGCACAGGCTTGCAAAAAGCCGCAGCGTGGAGGCGCTGCATAACAAGTGGAGGTAGAGCGCGATGGGCTTTCAGCCGATCAAACCTTGCTCTAAAGGGAGGAATAATGATGCGTTGGGCACTCACAGCCGCGGCACTTGCCGCTGGCGTTTCATCATTTGCGGTTTCGGCACAGGCTTCTGGTAATCTCAATCTCATTTGTTCGGCGGATGTGGTGATCTGCGAGCAGATGAAGAACAATTTCGAAAAAGAAACCGATATCAAGGTCAATATGGTGCGCCTGTCTTCTGGCGAAACCTATGCCAAGGTTCGCGCCGAAGCGCGCAATCCGAAGACCGATATCTGGTGGGCCGGTACAGGCGATCCGCATTTGCAAGCTGCTTCCGAAGGCCTGACGCTCGAATATAAATCGCCAATGCTCGACCAGTTGCAGGATTGGGCAAAAAAGCAGGCAGAAAGCTCGGAGTTCCGCACTGTGGGCGTCTATGCCGGTGCGCTCGGATGGGGCTATAACACCGATATTTTCAAGAAGAAAAACCTGAAGGAACCAGCCTGCTGGGCCGATCTGCTCGATCCGTCCTATAAGGGCGAAATTCAGATGGCTAATCCGAATTCTTCCGGCACAGCCTATACGGCGCTGGCAACGCTTATCCAGTTGATGGGCGAGGAGAAGGCGTTTGAATATCTGGCAAAGCTGAATGCAAATGTGGCCCAATACACCAAGTCGGGCTCGGCACCTGTAAAGTCAGCTGCGCGTGGTGAAAACGGCATCGGTATTGTGTTCATGCATGATGCGGTTGCGATGACTGCCGAAGGCTTCCCGATTAAGTCCATCGCGCCTTGCGAAGGCACCGGCTATGAAATCGGCTCCATGTCGATCATCAAGGGCGCGCGCAATCTCGAAAACGCCAAGAAATGGTATGACTGGGCGCTGACAGCAGAAGTTCAGTCGAAGATGAAGGATGCAAAATCCTTCCAGCTGCCATCCAACAAGAACGCCGAAGTGCCGAAAGAGTCGCCACGCTTTGAGGATATCAAGCTGATCGACTACGACTTCAAGACCTATGGCGAACCGACCAAGCGCAAGGAAATCCTTGAACGCTGGGACAAGGAAATCGGCGCAAAGGCGAATTAAACCTTAACCGCCCCTGCGGTTAGCAATCCATTTTCGTTATCGACCCTCCCGCCGTTATCAGGCGGGAGACGGATAATTGCGTCCACTTTGCCCGCCATGAGCAAAAAATGAGCAGAAAAGCGGATAGGTATGAAACAACACAATCGACGGCTTGATCTGGTTCTGGCGCTGGCTTTGGTCGCGTTCCTGATCCTGCCCTGGTATCGCATCGAGCAAGGCTTCTTCCGGTTCAGCTGGCTTGAAGGGTTTTTCAGTCAGGCCGAAAACGGTCCCGGTATTCTGCAAATATTCGCTTATGGCCGACCATGGCTGGCTGTTGTCGCGGTACTGATGCTCATTTGCGGCTTCGCACGCTTTGCGATGACGCCGGAAAAACGAACATCCGTTCTGATCGGCGCTAGCCTTCTGGGCGCAGGCTTCCTTTCGCTGCAAGGACTGGCAATCGGTTTCACCGGCTGGAACTGGATGGTAAGCGAAACCCTCTTCGGTCAGCTTGCCGACGGACAACCGGCCTTCGGTGCAGGTGCCGTCCTGACAGGCCTTTGTTTTTTGCTGATCTTTTCCTTCGGGCTTGCCGAACGCGGAGTAATGAAAGGAGATGCCTTTGTCGTTTCCTCGATTACGCTGCTTGTCGCTCTCGTCAGTGTCTTTGTTTTCTATCCGATCTTCAGCATGTTTGCCGGTTCGGTTCAGGATTTTGACGGTTCATTCAAGCCAGATGGCTTTATCGGCAATATTCAGGATTCTTCGATCTGGAGCCTTGCCTGTGTGATCGGCGAGGGGCGTTGTGGTGTTGCATGGCGCACGCTCTGGCTGGCGCTGATGACGGCAACCGGCTCGACAGTGCTTGGGCTTTCCTTCGCACTCGTTGCAACCCGCACAGGCTTTCCGTTCAAGAAAGGCTTGCGCATTCTCACAGTGCTGCCGATCATCACGCCTCCCTTCGTGATTGGTCTGGCGCTGACATTGCTGTTTGGCCGCGCTGGCGTTGTGACAGAACAGATTTCCAATCTCTTCGGCGTTGAACCGGGCCGTTGGCTTTATGGTCTTACGGGCATCTGGATCGCGCAGGTGCTATCCTTCACACCGATCACTTTTCTGGTGCTAATCGGTGTGGTCGAAGGTGTTTCGCCTTCCATGGAAGAAGCATCGCAAACTCTGCGTGCCGACCGCTGGCGGACGTTCAACCGTGTTTCATTGCCGCTTATGGCGCCGGGGCTGGCCAATGCATTCCTGATTGCTTTCATCGAAAGCATGGCTGATTTCGGCAATCCGATGGTGCTTGGCGGTAGTCATGGTGTGCTTTCGACGGAGATATTCTTTGCCGTTGTGGGAGCGCAAAACGATCCGTCGCGTGCGGCCGTTCTGGCGATTGTGCTGCTCTGCTTCACGCTTTCAGCCTTCCTCATCCAGCGTCTTTGGCTGTCCGGCAAAAACTTTGCAACCGTCACTGGCAAGGGTGATTCCGGCATTCATGCTGGCCTGCCAAAAGGATTGAAGATCGGCGTGTACGCCCTTGTTATTCCTTGGATGGTCTTCACTGTTGTCGTCTATGTCATGATCCTGATTGGCGGGTTCGTGCGCACATGGGGTCTCGATAATTCGCTGACACTTGACCATTATCGCCGCGCTTTCTCGGTGGCATGGACGGATAGCGGCTTTGCATGGACGGGCGTTGCCTGGAACTCGTTCTGGACGACAATGGAAATATCACTGATCTCGGCACCGCTCACTGCTGCAGTCGGATTGCTCACCGCGTATCTGATCGTGCGGCAGCGCTTCTTCGGACGCAACGTGTTTGAGTTTGCCCTGATGTTGAGCTTCGCCATTCCGGGTACCGTTATTGGTGTCAGCTATATCATGGCATTTAACCTGCCACCGCTTGAAATGACCGGCACGGCGCTGATCCTGATTGCCTGCTTCGTGTTCCGCAATATGCCGGTCGGCGTGCGCGGCGGTATCGCCGCCATGAGCCAGCTCGACAAAAGCCTTGATGAAGCATCGCTCACGCTGCGTGCAGGCAGTTTCCGCACGATCCGCAAGGTGATCCTGCCGCTTCTGCGACCGGCGATTACTGCGGCTTTGGTCTATTCGTTCGTGCGTGCGATCACATCGATCAGTGCTGTAATCTTCCTTGTTTCGGCGGAATACAACATGGCGACCTCTTATATCGTCGGCCTCGTCGAAAATGGCGAATTCGGTGTGGCGATTGCCTATTCGTCGGCACTCATTCTGGTGATGGTGGTTGTGATTGTCACCTTCCAGCTTCTTGTCGGCGAGCGCCGGTTGCGGCGTGAAAACCGCGTTGCCACGCTCACGCCGATCAAAACCGTTCAACAGGAGAAAGCCGTATGACCACGATCCGTCCCGGCTCCGTTACCTTTCAAAACGTCACCAAGAAGTTCGGCAATTTCACCGCTCTGCCCGATCTGTCACTGACAGTGGAACCCGGCACGCTTGTTACGCTGCTTGGTCCTTCGGGTTGCGGCAAAACCACGACCCTTCGCCTTTTGGCGGGGCTGGAACATCCGACATCGGGCCGCATTCTGATCGGTGGCAAGGATGTGACCATGCTGCCCGCCAATGAGCGCGATGTGTCCATGGTGTTTCAGTCCTATGCGCTGTTTCCACATATGAGTTCGCTCGACAACGTTGCTTATGGGCTCGAATCTTCCGGATTAAAGAAGAAGGAAGCGCGTGAGCGGGCGGAGGAAGGGCTGAAGCTTGTTGGCCTTGCCGGTATGGGGCATCGCCTTCCGGCCGAGCTTTCAGGTGGGCAGCAACAGCGTGTGGCCGTGGCCCGCGCACTTGTGCTGGAACCACAGGTACTGCTGCTTGATGAGCCGCTTTCCAATCTTGATGCGCGTCTGCGCCGCCGTGTGAGAACGGAAATCAGAGAACTTCAGCAAAGGCTTGGTTTTACTGCAGTATATGTCACCCACGATCAGGACGAAGCTTTGGCTGTGTCCGATACAATTATTGTCATGAAAGACGGCGATATAGCGCAGCAAGGTAGTCCGCGTGACCTTTATGAGTCTCCCGCATCTGCCTTCATTGCAGACTTCATGGGTGAGGCCAATGTCGTGCCCTGTGAAGTCGTCAGCGCAGAAAATGGAGAAGCTGTCATTCGTATCGGGAAGCTCAGTCATCGACTGGCATCATCACATGCAAGGCTAGGACCAGCGCAGCTGGCGGTGCGCCCAAATGCGGTGAGCCTGCAAGCCCAGAGTGGCGGAGACTTTCCGGGACGCGTGGCCCATTCCGCCTATCTCGGTGATCATATCGAATATGAAATTGAGACTGAACACGGCAAGCTTTTCATTGTCGATCCGGCTGTGGAAGAAGCGCTTCCGCCACAAACGGATGTGGCTATCCATTTCAAGCCGCGCGGCCTTGCCATCATCAACAATTGAGCGCATGAACCATGCGCCTTTATTCCCTCTGACTGGAAACCAAGCATGACATCAGACATTTCAAAAGAGCTTGAAGCACGGTTTAAGCTTGCGCAGGACATTGCGCGCGAGGCTGGTGTGCTGGCACTCGATTATTTCAATCGCCGCGAGACGCTTGTGATTGAAATCAAGCGCGATCCGCAGGATGTGGTTTCCATTGCTGACCGCAATGTCGAACAGCTGATCAATGAGCGCGTATCGGCGGCTTTCAGCGACGATGGCTTTCTGGGTGAAGAATATGGACTGAATGCGGGCAGATCAGGCTACACATGGGTGGTTGATCCCATCGATGGCACCAGCCCTTTTGTCAATGGAATGCCGAACTGGTGCGTTTCGATTGCCGTGCTGAAAGATGGCGAGCCGGTGATCGGTGTTATTCAGGCGCCATGTTTTGATGAGCTTTACGCATCCGCCAAGGGGCAGGGTGCAACGCTTAATGGCAAAAAGCTTGTGCTTGATGAAACGCGCACAATTCGCAACTCGGTGACGGGCATTGGTGCCAATAATTACGTAACCCCGCAGGTGGTTGCAAAGATTGTTGAAGATTTGCTTGAAGCAGGCGGCACATTCATTCGCAATGGCTCTGGCGCGCTGATGATTGCCTATGTGGCAGCAGGGCGTCTGGTGGGCTATTACGAGCCATATATGCACGCTTGGGATTGCATGGCAGGTTTTTGCCTGGTCCGCGAAGCAGGCGGCTATACGCACCCATTTCCAACGGAAGGCGAGCAACTGACCAAGGGTAGCAAGGTTTTCGTTGCTGCACCCGGTGCGGTGGACGATTTGAAAAAAGTGGCAAAACTCTAAGAAAAAAGCCCCGGAAATCCGGGGCTTTCTTTTTATGCTGATGGATTATCGCGCTTATAAATCCAGTCGTGATCAGGATGGTTTTTAAATCGCCATTTGCGGATCGGTCCGGCCATGACGTTGAGATAATACATCTCATAACCATAGGGCGCGCCGCATGGGTGATGTCCCTTTGGCACCAGAACGACATCGCCGTCAGAAACGGCCATGGATTCATCGAGGCTGCCATCTTCGGTAAAGACCCGCTGAATACCATAGCCCTGCGATGGGTTTAGGCGATGATAATAGGTTTCTTCCAGATAGGTCATATCCGGGAAGTTATCTTCATCATGCCGGTGTGGCGGGTAGGATGACCAGTTGCCCTGTGGCGTGAAAACTTCTGTCACCAGCAAACTATCGGCGACATCGCGGCCTTCCATGGCAATGTTGAAGATGTTGCGGGTATTCGCACCTTGTCCACGTGTATCGAATGTCAGCCCTTCCGGTCCGAGTTTTTGTGCCTTGCGGCCCGGTTTGCCAGGTGCTGTGCAGACAGCAAGCACGCAATCAGTTGTTGCCACCGCATCCCAGTCGCTCTCAGCAGGCACATAGAGGCAATGCGGAGCGAGTTTTTCAAACACGCTCATTCGTTCGCCCATTTCGCCGAAATCTTCTCCAGAGGCTTTGAACTTTGCCTTGCCTTCGACCAGCACCAGAATGACTTCCCGGTCGCCGGTTTTCTCGGTTGCGGTTTCACCTGCTTTCAGACGATAGAGGCCAAAGCCAACATAGCCCCAATTGGCGCTTTCCGGCGTGATGTCGTGCACCTTGCCATGCTTGCCGCTCGGTTTGCGTAACAGATTGGCCATAGCTCAGTCTCCTTTGTCTAACCCTGCTTCGCGCGCAAATGCTTTGAGCGATTTCAGCCCCAGCGACTGATATTCAAATGGATTGCGCACATCAGGGTCCTGTTCGGCTTCAATCACCAGCCAGCCCTGATAGCCATGCTGGGCTGCGACTGTAAGCACCGGTACAAAATCGACACCGCCTTCATGATCGCCGGGAACCGTGAATACGCCGCGGCGCACACCTTCCAGAAAGGAGAGGCTCTGGTCGCGTACCTGTGCCGCAATCGCTGGGCGCACATTTTTGGCATGGATATGGCGAACACGCCCCATATGGTTCTTTGCAACGCGTTCAGGATCACCGCCGCCAAACAGACAATGACCTGTATCAAGCAGCAATTTAGCATGTGGGCCGGTATGTTTCATCAGAAGGTCGATCTCGTCTTCGCTCTGAACAATCGTGCCCATGTGATGGTGATAGACGAGTGCAATACCCTGCGCGCTCGCATATTCGGCAAGTGCTTCAACGCCTGCACCAAACTCTGCCCAGCGTGCTTCTTCCAGCACCGGGCGTTCGGATAAAGACTTGCCATCGTCGCCGTGAATGGCGTTCGACGTTTCGCAAACGATGATGACCTTGCATCCCATGGCGTTCAGAAGATCAAGTGCTGGCTGCATTGCAGCCTTCTCATCCTCAACGGAATTGGTAAGAAGGTTCAGCGAATGCCAACCGGAAACGTAGCGGAGATTGCGTGGTTCGAGTACTGCTTTAAGTTCCGCTGCAACTTGCGGAAATTTATGGCCTTTTTCGATTCCATCGAAGCCGATTTTTGAAGTCTCATCAAGGCATTGATCAAGGCTTATATGCGCGCCAAGGCTGCGATCATCATCGTTCGACCAGGCAATCGGGTTGGTGCCATAGAGGATCATCGGTCAGTTTCTTTCTTTGATCTGAGCTTCATAATTTTCACGCGCGGCGCGTACTTGGTCGCGGTCCGAGACTTCCGGCACAGCCACGTCCCACCACCAGCCGCCGGTTTCAGGCGTCGGGTAAGGATCGGTATCGATTACGATAACTGTGGTGCGCGGGCTGTTGCGCGCTTCTGCCAGCGCATCTTCAAGTTCGCGGATAGAACCGACTTTCCTACTGTCGGCACCCATCGCACCTGCATGGGCTGCGAAGTCGATATTAGATGCATTCACATGGGTTGTGTGGTCGAGCAGATTGTTGAACTCGGCACCGCCGGTCGCCATTTGCAATCGGTTGATGCAGCCATAACCGCGATTGTCGGTAAGCACGACTGTGATCTTGATGCCCATCATCACAGAGGTCGCAAGCTCCGAATTGGCCATCATATAGGAGCCATCACCGATCATCACGATCACGTCGCGATCCGGTTCAGCCATCTTGATGCCAAGTCCGCCTGCAATCTCATAGCCCATGCAGGAGAAGCCATACTCCATGTGATAGGACATCGGGCGACCGGCTTTCCAGAGCTGGTGCAATTCACCCGGCATGGTGCCAGCCGCGCACATGACGACGGTATTTTCTTTCGACTGGCGCTGGACCGCGCCGATCACCTGCATGTCTGTGGGAAGCTGGTTGGCATCACCGGGAGTAGCTGTGAAACGGTCTGCTGCTTCAAACCAGCGTGCTTTAAGCGTGGTGTCGAGTGCGCTGCGTTTATAGTCTTTTAGGCCATTTGAGAGCATTTTTAGCGCAATTTTTGCATCTGCAACGAGTGAAATCGCGGCATTCTTGTGGCTATCATATGGCTGAACATTGACCAAGAGCAGCTTTCGTCCCGGATGTTTGAACAATGCCCACGAGCCGGTGGTGAAATCCTGAAAACGTGTTCCCACCCCAATGACCAGATCAGCGCTTGCTGCAACTGCGTTTGCACTGTCTGCACCAGTAACGCCGACCGGACCGAAATTGAGCGCATGATCCCACGGCAAAGCCGATTTGCCTGCCTGTGTTTCGATAACCGGAATGTTGTGGGTTTTCGCAAAGCTTTTCAGCGCTTCATGGGCGCCTGAATAATGTACGCCGCCGCCCGCAACGATAACCGGGGTCTTGGCAGCTTTGATCGCTGCAATTGCCGTTGCCAGCTCATGTTCATCGGCTGGCGGTCGCCGCCAATGCCAGACCTTTGGCGCGAAGAACTCCTCTGGCCAGTCATAGGCTTCGGCCTGCACATCCTGACAGAAAGACAGCGTTACGGGTCCGCAATCCGCAGGATCGGTCATTGTGCGGAAGGCGCGCGGTAGAGCAGTGAGAAGCTGCTCGGGGCGGGTGATGCGATCAAAATAGCGGCTTACGGGCCGGAAACAGTCATTGACGGTCATGGTACCGTCGTTGAAATCCTCAATCTGCTGCAATACTGGATCGGGACCGCGATTGGCGAAGACATCGCCGGGAATGAACAGGACCGGCAGTCGATTCACATGGGCGAGTGCCGCCGCTGTGACCATATTGGTTGCGCCGGGGCCGATGGAGGACGTGACAGCGCAAGCGCGTTTGCGACCGAGTTGCTTGGTATAGGCGATGGCCGCATGAGCCATGGTTTGCTCATTATGGCCGCGCCAGGTCACGAGCTTGTCGCGGATGCCATGCAGCGCCTCTCCAAGCCCAGCCACATTGCCATGGCCAAAAATCGCCCAGACACCAGCAATAAAGGGTTCACCTTCGGATGTCATCTGATTGGCAATATAGCGCACAAGAGCCTGTGCCGCTGTCAGTCGAACGGTCTTCATTTTTCCTCCCAGCGGAAATCCGCTTTCTCGCAATTTCAGATTCAGGCCTCCACCTGTTTCCGAGATGCGTTTATTTCTGTCGCAGCCTATCCCAAAGATCACAGAAACCGCGATAGCGTTTTGCCATCTCTGCAATGGCTTCTGCATCGCTTATCTTGTTCGCAAGCCACTGGCGCGCAACATCGCCCAGAATGGTTCGACCAATGGCAAAGCCTTTCACCAGATCAAAATCGGCAGCAACTTTCAGGCTTGCTTCCAGCTCTTCTGCAGGCGCATCAAGCCCCAGAACAACAATGCCACGCGTATGAGGATCATTGCGGGTGATCGCCTCACAAGCATTGCGCCATGCTTCTGTGGTCTTCAGTGGCTCAAGCTTCCACCAGTCTGGATAGACACCAATCTCATAGAAGCGCTCAATGACTTTTGCCGTGCTCATATCATCGACGGGGGCGACCTTTGATGGAATGATTTCCAGCAGAAACTCCAGACGATTACGCCGGGCAGCAGTGAAAAGCCTCTTTACGGTGGCTTCCTGCTGCGCCTTCACGTCGTCGCTGTCGTCAGGGTGGTAGAAGCAAAGAAGCTTCACAACATTTTCGACGGGCCATTCCACAAGGCCACCGCAATCAGGGCCGAGTTCTGGTTCAAGCTCCAGGGGACGTGACCCCGGCCATTCCGTCGGGCGTCCGATCCACAGGCCGCTGCCAGCCGCGCGGTGGAGTGCATCGCGGCCAAGTCGTCCATCGCATAGGATGCCATAGCCGTTTTCACCGCCCGAAACCTCTAATGCAGCTTTCAAGCATAGTTCCTTGAATTCACCGATCTTTTCATCTGTGGCACCAGTTTCCTGCGCCATTTCTTCCAACTGGATACGGTGGTCAAAAGCGAAGACCCGCATATGCGGCCAGTCGCCATTGCGGTTGGTTGACCAATGCACCTGTTCAAGCGCCTGATCCTTGCGCAATGCCTTGTCGCGAATGCCGGCCTTGAAGAAATACTGCAGCTCTTCCCAGCTTGGATAGGCGGGTGTGCAACCATGACGTGACACGGCAAAGGCACCGCAGGCATTGGCGAACTTCAGGCTGGTCGGCCAATCTTCCCCCTTGAGCCATCCGCGCAAAAGGCCAGACATGAATCCATCGCCCGCGCCAAGCACATTGAAAACTTCAATCGGAAATCCTTGTCCTGATTGCCCCTTGTCGAGATGGTCAGGAATGTCGCCTTCCAAAACCACAGCACCCATCGGCCCACGTTTGCAGACCAGTGCTGCCTTGGTAACTTTGCGGACGGCTTTGAGCGCCTCAAGCGTATCGGTTGAGCCGCCAGCGATATGAAACTCTTCTTCTGTGCCGACAATGAGATCGAAGAGATGGAGCGTTGATTGCAGCTTCTTGGTTACGGCAAGGGATTCGATGAAACGGTTCTCGCCATCACCATGGCCTGAAAGCCCCCAGAGATTGGGGCGGTAATCAATGTCGAGCACGGTTCGGCTGTTGTTTTCGCGCGCAAGCCTAAGCGCCTTGAGGACGGCTGCTTCAGTGCGCGGATGCGAAAGATGCGTGCCAGTGGCGAGCACACATTCGGCCTCCGCGATGAAGTCGGGATCAATATCATCTTCGCAAAGCGCCATGTCGGCGCAGTTCTCACGATAGAAGATCAGCGGGAAATGTTCCTGATCCCGGATGCCGAGGATGACAAGTGCTGTCAGACGCTGCGGATCGGTGACAACGCCGCGTGTATCCACGCCTTCACGCGCAAGCTCGCGCAGCAGAAAGCGCCCCATATGCTCGTCGCCAACGCGGGTTATGAGAGCAGATTTGAGACCAAGTCTTGCGGTGCCGGTTGCTATATTTGTGGGGGAGCCGCCAACATATTTGTTGAAGGACGACATATCCTCGAGAAGACCGCCGACCTGTGCGCCGTAAAGATCTACCGAAGATCGGCCAATCGTAATCAAATCCAGCCGCTTCATCCTATTCCTCCCTCGGCGCATGCGTCTTTTTTAGCTTGGGAAGGCTGTGTGTGACTCACATTACGCAGCAGCCATTCTATTTCTGATTAAAATGGATTTATTATTCCATTTCAACCGAAAAATAGAATGCTGTATCATTTTACGATTGACGTTCCGTACCGACGGCAACGGCGAGGGTAATAGCAAGGCAGAGTGTGGCCGAAAGCGACCGGAATGCGCCGAAGTCCACTTCGGAAACAAGCAGCGATTGCTGAGCAAACTTGCTCATTGGGCTGACAATGGTGTCGGTAATCGCAACAACATCGATGCCGCGCTCGCTCGCATTTTCCGCCATTGCTATGGTTTCAGGCGAGTATGGCGAAAAGGAAATGGCAAGGAGCACATCGCCTTTGCGAATGGCGTGCTGGTTCTCCAATTTTCCGACAGTGCTGTGAAGCATCGCTGGAACCTGCATCTTTTCAAGAGCATAGGCCAGATAGCTCGCAACCGGAAATGCGCGCCGAACGCCAATGATGTGAATGGTTTCTGCCGTTGCCAGCAGCTTGACGGCTTTCTCAAGTGCTTCCGGCTCGATGGTCTTCAACAGGCTTTCAAGTGAAGTGCGGCCTGCCTCGGCAAACTCTGCCAGAAGGGCCGGGGCGCTTCCTGCCGCCGTTTCACGCAAATGTTCAAGCCGCGTGGAATAATCAGGCCAACCGCCAGCATAGGAGTCGCGAAAAAGTTTCTGCATTTCCGAAAAGCCGGAAAAGCCCAATATCTGACAAAAGCGCATGAAGGCCGAACTTTGAACGCCTGCGCCTTCTGCCATTTCCGCGACCGTCGAAACAGCGATACGGTCCTGATTGGCAGCAACAAAATCGGCGCATTGTTTGAGACGTTTTGGCAATCGGTCTGCGATTTCGAGCAGTCTCGCCTCAAATTCTTTCACATTCGTTGGGGCTGGCACACTGGCGGGAGTATCGGCTTGTGCTGCAACAGCTTGTTCGGTGTCCATTACCATCCTTTCAGAAACGGTCTCTTGACATCCTATATATCACAATCTAGCAAAATAGAATAAATATTCCATTGCGCTTTGTTTCTCCCGAATAGTCGGGAATCGCGCAAAACGGAATAGCGAAACTGTTTTGTCGGTCAATCGAGGATGACCGTTTTGGGAGGATGAAGGCAATGGTTACACGTCTTGCTCTGCTCGGTGCTGGCCGTATTGGTAAGGTTCATGCAGGCGCGATCGCTTCCGACAAGCGCGCGAAGCTTATCGCAGTGGCGGATGCCAATCAGGACGCAGCACGCGCCATTGCCGATTCTGCGGGTGCTGAAGTGCGCACCATCGACGAGATTGAAACGTCGTCTGATGTGGATGCGGTGCTGATCTGTACACCAACCAACACTCATGCCGATCTGATCGAACGTTTCTCCCGCGCTGGCAAAGCCGTGTTCTGCGAAAAGCCGATCGATCTCAACATTGAGCGCGTGCGTGCGTGTCTCGATGTCATCAAGGAAACCGGCGGCAAGGTTATGCTCGGGTTCAATCGGCGTTTCGATCCGCATTTTGCGGCTGTTCGCAAGGCGATTGATGACGGCCGGATTGGCAAGGTCGAAATGGTCACGATCACCAGTCGCGATCCGGGCGCACCGCCTGCGGAATATATTAAGGTTTCTGGCGGTATTTTCCGCGACATGACGATCCATGATTTTGATATGGCGCGTTTTCTGCTGGGTGAAGAAATTGCAACGGTTTCTGCATCGGCTTCGGTTCTTGTCGATCCAAAGATCGGTGAACTGGGTGATTTTGACAGCGCAAGCGTGATCCTGACCACGGCTTCCGGTCGCCAATGTGTGATTTCCAATTCGCGTCGGGCTTCCTACGGTTACGACCAGCGCATCGAAGTGCATGGCTCGGACGGCGCGGTGTCTGCTGAAAACCAGCGCCCGGTTTCCATCGAAGTGGCATCGAAGAACGGCTATACCCGTCCGCCGCTGCATGATTTCTTCATGACCCGCTACACGGATGCTTATGCGGCTGAAATTGCTTCCTTCATCGATGCGATTGATGGCGGCAAGGCACCAACACCTTCGGCTGAAGATGGTTTGCAGGCTTTGGCGCTTGCGGAGGCGGCCCTCCTTTCAGTCAAAGAAGGCCGCACTGTGAAAGTTGCGGAAGTTCTGGCTTAGAGCATTTCCAGCAAAAGTGCGAAGCGGTTTCGCGTAGGATAATGCGTGGAAAAAAGAGTTAGAGCAGTTCGAATGCTCCTGCTTAAATAGAAATTGTTCTAACCGCTCATTTTCGTTTGCCTTTTTCCGCAATCGGTTGCGATATGCGGAACATGGCTTATGAATTCGACAAACTGCCGCTCGATGAGCTTTTTGTGCCCGTGACGAATGCCACGGCTGCATTAACGCGGCTTGACGAGCGGCTCGCCCGTTCTCCAATCCGCGACGGAATGCTGGAGCGTATGCATATGCAGGACGCTGTCGCATCCATGTGGCTTGAGGGTGAGCTGGTGCATCTGGAAGATCTTGTTCTGCATGATGCGCTTATGGATACGCGCACGCCCAGCCATGCTCTGACGATTGCGTATTCTGTGTTGCGACTGCGTCGGCAGATTGTCAGTCGTGCGCCGGGCTGGGCTTTAAGCACGGCAGGTATTCAGCAATTGATTGGCCGAAATATCGAGGTACGTGAGGAAGAAAAGCGTGATTATAGCGAAGTGGCGGAGGGCGAAGTTGATCCGCTGCTGGAAGATATCGACGCTCTGCTAGCTCGTACGGATGCTTTGTTAAAAGGCGTTGTCAAAGAGAAACCAAAGCCGCAGCCTGTTGAGGCGGAAGCCCTACTTTATGACGATGACTGGGATGAAGATGCGCGTTTGCAGGAATGGCGCGACCTGTTTGCCAAGACTGCACATCTGCCTTCGATACTATGCGCTGCAATTATGCATGATGCCTGGTATTCTCTTGAAGTGGTGCAGCGTTCAAACTGGATCGGCCGTTTGTTGACGTCTGCATATCTGCGTCAGTCGGGGATTACGACTAATCACCTGCCTGCAATCAGCATAGGCCTTCGGACGAAAAGGCCAGATGAGCGCCGCTCGTCAAACCGGTTGATACGGTTGAAGACATTTTTGTCGGCAATTGAGGACGCGGCGGACGCAGGCATGAAAGAACATGACCGCCTGATGCTTGCGCGTGAACAAATGCAACGCAAGCTCAGAGGACGGCGATCAAATTCACGTCTTCCGCAATTGGTTGATATGATGATGCGCAGCCCTCTGGTTTCGAGCCAGATGGTTGAGAAAGAGCTTGCAGTCACGCAACAGGGTGCGTTGAAGCTGATATCCGATCTCAATTTGCGAGAAATTACCGGACGCGGCAGGTTCCGCGCCTGGGGCGTTTTGTGATTTATTTCTTCATGCAGTGATTGCGTAGATGGGCCGCAAAAAGCTGATACTCGTTGCGGCGGGCAGCATTGGCGCGCCATGCCAAAGCAAGCGAACGGTAATTGTGCTGCCCTTCATAGGGCACGGTGCTGATCTCGCTGCCGCGTGTCACGCCCGCCTTGATGGCGACTTCCGGCAGCAGTGTCACTCCCATTCCGAATTCCACCAACTGCACCAGCGTCATAATGCTGGTTGCATGAACATCGCCGCCTGTTTGCGTTGGCTTTGAACCGATTGCCGCCATGACGTGTTCACGCAGACAATGGCCGGTTTCAAGCAACAGAAAGGGTTGATCCTGAAGATCGCTTGCGTCGATGTGGTCACGATTGGCCAGTGCATGATCGCGGCGCACGGCAAGAAAGAACGGGTCCTGACCGATCTCGGCCACTTCAAAATCATCAAGATCGTAGGGATGGGCGACGAGTGCCACGTCAAGGGAGCCTGAGCGCAGACTGTCGAGCAGAGTGCGTGTCAGGCCTTCGCGCACGCTCAGTTGCAGTTCTGGAAAGGCCTTGGCCGTCGTGGGCAGCACTTTGGGCAGAAGAAACGGTGCAATTGACGGAATGACACCGAGCCGCAAACGTGTGGTCAAAGGGCGCTCTGCCTGACGTGCATGTTCCGGTAGTTCTTCGATTGAGGCGACGATTTCCTGCGCACGATTGAGGAAGTCTTCGCCTGCTGGCAGCAGTTGCATCCGCCGCCCGGTGCGGTCGATCAGAGTAACCCCGATCTCCGCTTCTAGCGCCTGAATTGCTGCACTTAACGTGGATTGTGTCACGCCGACGGCCTCAGCTGCACGCGAAAAGGAGCCTGCTTTGACGAGGGCGATAAAATAGTGGAGCTGGCGAACGCTGATATTGAGCATGGTCTTGGGCTAAACTTATCCCCATCGTTAAAATCGATGGAATTGATCGTTTTAATCGCTTTGACCGATTGATTTAGAGTGCCTATATATGACTCGCAAGCGGATAGTTCTGAAACTTCTGAATTTTCTGCATAACAACGAATTTACAGGCAGGTATGAGATGCTCGGTATCGGTGACAAGCTTCCTTCTTTCAAAGTAACTGGCGTAAAGCCAGGCTTCAACTTCCACGAAGAAAACGGCGTTTCGGCTTTTGAAGAAGTCACTGAAGCAAGTTTCGAAGGCAAGTGGAAGGTCATCTTCTTCTACCCTAAGGACTTCACTTTCGTTTGCCCTACGGAAATCGCAGAATTCGCACGTCTGGCTTCGGATTTCGAAGATCGTGATGCGGTTGTTCTCGGCGGTTCGACCGACAACGAATTCGTGAAGCTCGCATGGCGCCGCGATCATCAGGATCTCAACAAACTGCCAATCTGGTCGTTTGCTGACACCAACGGTTCGCTGGTTGATGGCCTCGGCGTTCGTTCGCCAGATGGCGTTGCTTACCGCTACACCTTTGTTGTTGATCCTGACAACACGATCCAGCACGTTTACGCAACCAACCTCAATGTTGGCCGCGCTCCTAAGGACACGCTGCGCGTTCTCGACGCTCTGCAGACCGATGAGCTTTGCCCATGCAACCGCGAAGTCGGTGGCGAAACGCTCAAGGCTGCTTAATCAGCATAAATTATCTGATACGAGGCGGGTTAAAACCCGCCTTTTGTTTATCAAGAACTGACACATGACATTTTAAAGAGGGTTCCATGTCCATTGATGATCTGAAGTCTAAAATCCCGGATTTCGCCAAGGATGTTCGTCTTAACCTTTCGTCCATGGCGAGCGATGAAACGCTGACGCCACAGCAGAAATACGGCCTGTTCATTGCCTGCGGTATTGCTTCGCGCAATGCTGATGTGCGCAAGGCGCTGACTGCTGAAGCAGCAGGTAAGGTTGATTCTACCGTAGTGCAGGCTGCAAAATCTGCTGCCTCCATCATGGGCATGAACAACGTTTATTATCGTTTTGTCCATCTTGCCACCAACAAGGAATATCGCACGCTTCCAGCCAAGCTGCGCATGAATGTGATTGGCAACCCAGGCGTCGACAAGGTTGACTTTGAACTGTGGTCACTGGCCGTTTCGGCAATCAATGGCTGCGGCATGTGCATCGACGCCCACGAAGACGTGCTGCGTAAGGCTGGCGTTTCAACGGAAGCAATCCAGACCGCTGCACGCTTCGCCTCGATCATTCAGTCTGTTGCGATTGCTCTGGAAGCTGCTGACACCGAATAAGGTTAGTCGAGCTTATATTTAAAAGAAAAGCCCGCGTGGATCGCTCCACGCGGGCTTTTTTTGTTTGGTATTTAGTTTGGCTTATTCGCCGCGCTTGAACGAGATGAATGCAAAGCCGATCAGCGAAATCACGGCAGCAGCAGTCATGTAGTAACCAACATAAGCAAAGCTATAATGCGTTGCGAGCCATGTTGCGATGTAAGGTGCAACCGATGCGCCGAGAATGCCTGCCAGATTAAAGGTAAGCGAAGCGCCGGTATAGCGAACCGAAGTCGGGAATGGTTCAGCAAGAGCCGCGCCAATCGGACCATAGGTCAGCCCCATCAGGCCGAAACCGATGATGAGGAAGGCGAGAACGCCAGCTGTTCCGCTCAGGAAAAGCGGAGCCATGAGGAAGCCATAGATACCAATCAGCACCGTGACGATGATCATGACCGGACGCATTCCGTATTTATCGGAAAGCAGCGCTGCGACCGGGATGGTGAGGCCGAAGAAGATCACGCCGACCATTTGCAGGATGAGGAACTGCTCACGGCTATAGCCGAGCGCACGCGTACCCCAACCGAGCGAGAACACTGTCATGAGATAGAACAGAACGAAGGTTGCAACAGCGCCGATGGTGCCGAGAAACAGGCTCGCCTTATGCTTCTTGAAAAGTGTTGCGACTGGAACTTCAACGCGTTCAGCCTTGTCGATAGCCTTCTGGAATTCTGGTGTTTCAGCAATCTTCAAGCGAATGAAGAGGCCGACGCCAACCAGCAGTGCACTGGCGATGAAAGGAATACGCCAGCCGAACGACATGAACTGTTCTTCGGTCAGGAGTTCAGCCAAGACCAGGAAGATACCCGTTGCAAGGATGAAGCCAACAGGCGCACCGAGCTGTGGGAACATGCCGTACCAGGTACGCTTGCCTTCCGGTGCATTTTCGGTTGCGAGCAGAACTGCACCGCCCCATTCGCCACCAAGGCCAAGGCCCTGACCCAGACGGCAGAGTGCGAGCAGGAGAGCCGCCCATACGCCGATGGATTCATAAGTTGGCAGGAAGCCGATAGCGACTGTGGAAATGCCCATGGTCATAAGCGCTGCAACGAGCGTTGCCTTACGGCCAACCTTATCGCCGAAGTGGCCGAACAAAGCGCCGCCGATCGGGCGTGCAAAGAAGGCAATAGCGAAAGTTGCCAAAGACTGGAGCAGCGCCGAGTTACCGTCACTTGCCGGGAAGAAAAGGTGCGGGAAAACGATTACCGCGGCGGTAGCATAAATATAAAAGTCAAAGAATTCGATTGTTGTGCCGATCATGCTCGCGGCCAAAACGCGGCGCGCAGAATTTTTCTTCGGAACAACTGCTTGAGCTACAGTCATTGTTTCATATCCATATTTGTGGGCTGTACGTTTTGGGGGAAAGCCCGAGATATTGCCTTCTTAGTGCCACAAAATACGAAACAGCAAGCTTAAAAGGGCTATCACGTAATTTTCTAATTTCGAATGTGCTGTTTTCGAAACAAAATGAATGTTTCAGGTAGTTTCAAGGAAAAGGATGGAGGTCTTTCAATTGCCTTAAGGCAGCTTTAAGCTGAAATTCAGAACATGGAATCACAATGACTGCGCAGGTTTTCAGAAACAGCAATATTGGTATGCGTTTTCGCAAACATTCTGTTTTGCGAATGCCTTCCCGTATGCTGATTGCGCTGTTCTCGTTGCTGTTTCTGGTTTCAACGCAATTTTGTTATGCCATGGCGCATGATCTGCCACTGACGGCAGCCGTTACTGACTGTCACACGACTGTGCAGGTTGCAAAACATGACGGTGGGCATTCAATGCCGACGGATCATGGCAAGAAGGCATCTGCCGCCTGTGTAATGATGAGCTGTGGCGGCATCGTACAGCTTAGCTCCAGCGTTGCTCTGTTCACCCCCGATCACGAATTCGGCCCGCCGCCCCGCGTCGCAGCATTGAACAGCAACGACCCCTTCGGTGTTCTCCGACCTCCAATATCCAGTCAGATCTGATCTTCTGAAACGCTGCCGGTTTTTCGGCCGCAATAAGCGCATTTCGAAGGTTTCGATGCGCGTTGATTGAGATTTATCTGGAGAATTATTATGACGAGTATGACTCGCCGTCGTCTTTTGACGCTTGGAGCAAGCGCTGCTGCCTTATCCGTCGTCCGGCCTTTTGAGGCCTTTGCGCAGGACCCACATCAGCAGCATATGAAGCATGGTGGAGCCAGCACACAGGCAAAGGCGCAGGCGCTGCCTATTCCGGCTTTAATTGAGCCTGATGCTGCAGGCGTGGTGAAGCTGACCGTCCAGAAGGGACGCCACGCTTTCACACAAGGCAGCGATGCGGCCTCTGCCGGGATAAACGGCACCTATCTTGGGCCGGTCGTCCGCCTCAAAAACGGTGAAGCGGTCACGCTTTCGGTAAGTAACGGCATGGACGAAGACATAACGCTCCATTGGCATGGTCTTTTTGTTCCGTCTGTTCTCGATGGCGGGCCGCATAATGTCATTGCGGCAGGCACTAGCTGGGAGCCAAAGGTTACGGTCAACCAGCCAGCTTCGTTCAACTGGTTCCACCCGCATATGCATGGGGACACTGCGCGGCAGGCGCATATGGGAATTGCCGGGTTGATGATTGTCAGCGACGGCAAGGACGGGGAACGCGGCTTGCCTCAAACCTATGGTGTTGATGATATTCCGCTCGTCTTGCAGGATCGCAGGGTGATCGATGGCGATAAGGTTTACCAGCCTGACATTATGGATCTGATGCATGGCTTTCGCGGCGACAAGCTTATTGTGAATGGCGTTATCGCGCCGCAAGCGCATGTTCCTGCTTCAGTGGTTCGGTTGCGTATTCTGAACGGTGCAAATGCACGCAACTTCCACATCCGTCTTAGCGACGACCAGCCGTTGCAAGTCATTGCATCTGATGGCGGCTTTATAAGTACGCTTGATCCGGTTAAACGACTGACAATCAGTCCGGGCGAGCGCTACGAGGTGTTGGTCGATTTTTCCAAGGCGAATGATATGCTCGACCTGCTGACAGCCAGTGATGACAGCGGTGGCGATGACCAGCCTTTGATGCAGTTCATCATCGATGACAAAATCGAAGGCGCAATCAAAACCTTGCCGACAAAGCTCGATGGTCCGGAACAGCCGGATGAAAAGCTTTCTGTTCGCAGACGTTCATACTTCTTCGATGAACGTATGGCGGATAATATGAAGCTTATGATGGGTGGCAAGTCGAGCGATCCGCATGCTGGTCACAACATGGCGAACATGAGTGACCATGATATGCATGGTGGGCGGAGCAATGCGGACGCCGGACCTGCGTTGCAGGCTTTGACATCAGGCGTTCAGATGGCGATTGCGGAGAAGCCTTTCGACATGAACCGCATCGACGCCGAGGTTAAGCTTGGATCGTGGGAGATCTGGGAGTTGTCGACGAAAGAAATGGCGCATCCATTTCATATTCACGGAGCTTCGTTCCGCATCCTGACATTGAACGGAGAAACGCCGCCACTGCATCAATCAGGCTGGAAAGACACAGCACTGATTAACGGCAAGGCAGAAATTCTTGTACATTTTGATCGTGAAGCGAAACGCGATCATCCATTTATGTTCCATTGCCATGTGCTGGAACATGAGGATGTTGGCATGATGGCGCAATTCGTTACGGTCTAAGTTTCAAATGTTCTGCGCGCTGGCAAAACTGGCGCGCAGTTTTTTAAATTTCGAACATTTCGCGCGTCTACGCGTTTACCGCTTATCCCACACCAAATTATAGGAGGAGATAATGCGGTCTCTGATTTTAGCTTCGACTATTGTTCTTATCGCCGGTCCGGCTTTGGCGGAGGGCGTAACCGTAAAAATGTTTGAGGCATTGGAATCCGGCCAAGGCAAAGAAATGGGTACTGTTACAGTTTCCCAGAGCGCCGATGGTCTTTCTTTCAAAGCAGATTTGAGTGGTTTGCCTGCAGGTGAGCAT
The DNA here is from genome assembly GCF_032066345.1 of Brucella sp. NCBI lineage: Bacteria > Pseudomonadati > Pseudomonadota > Alphaproteobacteria > Hyphomicrobiales > Brucellaceae > Brucella > Brucella sp. The sequence goes on along the minus strand of NZ_DAMBKZ010000004.1, from coordinate 131,327 downwards.
GGTTTTCATGTTCATGAGAAGGGAAGTTGTGCGCCCGCTGAACAAGATGGAAAAATGACGCCGGCGCAAGCTGCTGGTGGTCACTACGATCCGGACGGCTCAAAACACCACATGGGTCCAGAAGGACATGGTCATATGGGTGACTTGCCGCTTCTGAAGGCCAATGCGGATGGCAAGGTTAGTGAAACCGTTGTCGCACCCCGTTTGAAATCACTGGATGAAGTCAAAGGTCGCGCATTGATGGTTCATGTTGGTGGCGATAATTATTCCGACAAGCCTAAGCCGCTCGGTGGCGGCGGTGCGCGCTTCGCCTGTGGTGTGATTGAATAAACTTCATCTGTGTTTGCACGCTTTTACCGGTACTGCCTTAACCCCAGTTCTCGATACGGATTTTCGAGCCGTCGGAGAAACGCGAGATATGGAACGGCGACGGATCGACAACCGGCGTTTCGCCGCTGACCATATCGGCGACCAATCGCCCTGCACCGGGGCCGATGCCAAAGCCATGGCCTGAAAAGCCTGTGGCGACGATCAACCCGTCAATGCCGGGCAGGGGCGAGATAACCGGAATGACATCCGGCATCGTATCAATCAGACCGGCCCATTCCTGCGCGATCGTTGCGGATGCAAAAGATGGGATGGCGGCTTTAAGTTTGCTCAGCACTGCTGCATTCGCTGCCCGGTGCGGTTCGGGATCAAGCGTGCGGATTTTTTCAAACACCGAGACCTGATCTGCCGGACGGAGCTTCCATTGGAAAGCTTCTTCAAAAAAGCGTTCACCGAAACGGAAACGCAGGGATTTCCATTCTGTTGAGAGCGATGGAAGGAAGTCGCGGAAGAAGCGAAAACTGTCAGGCACAATGTCGGCAATGGAGCCGCCAAGGCTCGCAACTGTATATCCGCCATCAAGTCGCTTGCGCAGTGCGAAGTCCGAAAATGCGATTGCCGGTTCAACGCCACTCTCGATAGGCGAGGTGCGGAAGACGGACGAGCGCACTTTGAGCTGTGGTAGATGGGCATCAAAGGACGATATGATCAGTCGTGACCATGCGCCGCCAGCAACGACAATCGCTTCGCAAGCCACGCGGCCTTTTTCAGTCAGGACAGCTGACACACGTCCATTGGTGGTTTCGATCCCGCGCACGGCACAGTGTTGCAGAATGACAGCACCGAGTTCCTGCGCCTTTGCGGCAAAAGCAGGTACTGCCTTTTGCGGCTCCGCACGGCCATCGAGCGGCGTGATCATGCCACCTTTGAGTGGACGCGTTAGTCCCGGTGCGAGACTTGCTGCCTGCTGGCCGTTCAGCAGTTGGGTTTCGATGCCGTGCTCGCTGGCAATTTTGATCCACTCTGCGTAGCGTTCGACTTCCTCTTCCTTCTCGGCAGTGTAGGCAATGCCGGTAACGCGAAATCCGGTTTCGCGACCCACACGTTCATTCATGCCGTCCCAGAGACGCATACTTTCGACAATCAACGGCATTTCGCGGCTGTCGCGCCCGGTCCGACGGCACCAGCCCCAGTTGCGACTGGATTGCTCCCCTTCGATTTCACCCTTTTCAAAGAGGGCAACAGGAATGCCGCGCTCGGCCAGAAAAAGCGCTGTCGATACCCCGATCACACCACCGCCGATAATGGCGACCTTCGTTTCCTGCGGCAAACGCTCGGCGGTTGCCACTTTGTCGGTGATCGGCCCCATGATCAGACTCCTGCAATGCGAATACGAAATGATTTGTGAGCAGAATTGCGCGATTTGCAAGCCAGTTCAACTGGATAGTGCAGCAAACTATTGCGCTTTAAAGGGTGTTTCGACAAATGCCTGACGCGTTTGGTCGGGTTTTATTGGCAAAGTCGTCCAAGTGCATTTATATGCGGATTGATGATAACAGGACTCTCGGCCTCATCTATGGATGCACGCACTCTGCAGGATACGAAGCTCGGTAATGAAACGGCTCCGGCACTGACCCTCTCGGGAATTGGTCGGCAGTTTGGAACCGTGCGCGCACTCGACAAAATATCGCTGGATGTGCAGCCCGGTGAGATCATCTGTCTGGTTGGGCATTCCGGTTGCGGCAAGACTTCACTCTTGCGGATTATTGCTGGCATTGATGCACCCGATGAAGGCCAGCTTACGATGGGCGGGCGCACGCTCGTCGGGCCATCGATCTTCGTTGAGCCGGAAAAGCGAAACATCGGCGTAGTCTTTCAGGACTACGCATTGTTTCCACATCTGACCGTGCGTGAAAATGTGCTGTTCGGTCTGCGCAAGGTTCGCAAGGAACAAGCGCTCAGCCGCGTGGATGAATTGCTCGAACTTGTCGGTCTTTCTTCGATGGCGGATCGTTACCCGCATATGTTGTCGGGTGGGGAGCAGCAGCGTGTGGCACTTATTCGGGCTTTGGCACCGAAGCCTGATCTGCTGTTGATGGATGAACCGTTCTCCAATCTGGATCGCGGCTTGCGCGCGCGCGTTCGTAGTGAGACGATGGCACTGTTGCGCGCACTCGGCACGCCGGTCATTATCGTTACGCATGAGGCGGAAGAAGCGCTTTCAACGGGCGACCGTGTTGTCCTGATGCGCTCTGGCGAAATCGTGCAGCAAGGCTCTGCCCGTGATCTCCATAACCGCCCGAACTCTCGCTATGCAGCCGATTTCTTCTGCGACTTCAATGCGTTTGAAGGCAGTGTCCGCGGCAAAATGATTGAAACAGAGCAGGGCGTCTTTGATGCTGCAGCGGACTTCGCAAGCACTGGCGAAGTTCTCGTTTATATCAGACCGCGCGACATTGAAATTCTGCCGGATGCTACTGCGGGCGCTTTAAGCGGACAGATCGAAACGCGAATCTATCTTGGTGAAACCGAAGAGTTGCTAATCCGCCTTGACGGAAGCGAGCAGCGTCTGCGTGTGCGAACCGACCATCATGTTCCGGAAAGTGCTAATTCGGTCTTCCTTCGAATAAATTGGAGCAGAGTGCTGGTTTTTGCAAAATAATGAGTAAACAGGTCATATTTAGAGTGCCGCGCAATTGACCCTGCAAAACCGAGTTCTTATATTCCAATTGCATACCATATAGTTCCAAATGAACCATATTTTTTCGGAGGTAAAATGCCCAAGATCGCGCGTGCTGGACTTGCACTCATGGCTGCGACGTTTCTCTCAGGTGCTGCAAATGCAAATGAGATTAATATTTACACGACGCGTGAGCCAGGCCTGATTCAGCCTTTGCTCGATGCCTATAAGGAAAAGACGGGCACCACCGTCAATACCGTTTTCCTTAAGGATGGTCTCGCTGAGCGTGTAGCTTCCGAGGGCGAAAAATCTCCCGCCGATATTCTGATGACGGTCGATGCAGGCAATCTGGTTGATCTCGTCGACAAGGGCCTTACCCAGCCTATCGATTCAAAGGCTTTGAAGGATGCAATTCCTGAGCAGCTCCGCGATGCAAATGGCAACTGGTTTGGCCTTTCGATGCGCGCGCGCGTTGTCTATGCCGCCAAGGATCTGGAACTCGACAAGATCACCTATGAAGAGCTGGCCGATCCGAAGTGGAAGGGCAAGATCTGTATTCGCGCTGGTCAGCATCCATATAATACGGCCCTGATCGCCGATTACATCGCTCATCACGGCGCAGAAAAGACCGAAGAGTGGCTGACTGGCCTCAAAGCCAATCTGGCACGCAAGGCAGCCGGTGGTGATCGTGATGGCGCCAAGGATATCGTCGGTGGTATCTGCGATATCGCAGTTGCCAACTCCTATTATGTTGGTCTGATGCGCTCAGGTAAGAGCGGCGACGAACAGAAGGCGTGGGGCGACGGCATCAAGGTCATTCTCCCAACCTTTGCTGATGGCGGCACCCAGGTAAACATCAGCGGCGCATCTGTTGCCAAGAACGCTCCGAACAAGGACGAAGCCGTCAAGCTTCTCGAATATCTTGCTTCGGACGAAGCCCAGCAGCTTTATGCGAAGGCCAACTACGAATATCCGGTCAAGGCAGGCGCTCCGGTTGATCCAATCGTTGAATCCTTCGGCGAACTGAAGATCGATACGGTTCCGCTTTCGGAAATCGTCAAGCATCGCAAGCAGGCTAGCGAACTGGTCGACAAAGTCGGCTTTGATAACTAAAAGCTGATTATCCCTGTAAAAATGACGCCGGTGCAAAACCATTGCGCCGGCGTTATAATATAAAGGTCGACCAGAGTGCCGGAACCTGTGCAAGCCGCGTCATCATCCATGCCTTATCGTACCCGTTCGGGGCGAGGCTGGTTGTGGCTTTCAGGATTGATTGCGCTGCTGGTCTGCCTGCCTGTGCTTGCACTGGTTATCGAAGCGCTTCGCGGCTCATCTGGCCTGTGGAGCCATCTTTTCTCGACGATTTTCGCGACAGCTTTTACTGATACGATCATTCTTCTAGCAGGCGTTGGGCTTATCACTGCATTTGTCGGCACGTCCGCAGCATGGCTGGTGACGGCCTATGATTTTCGTGGACGCGGTGTGCTGGAATGGGCGCTTTTGCTGCCCTTAGCGGTGCCGACCTATATCATCGCCTATGCTTATCTTGATATTTTGCATCCGATCGGCCCGATACAAAGCGCGATCCGCTTTGTGCTGGGTTATGAATCGCCGCGCCAGTTTCGCTTGCCGGATATAAGATCAATGACGGGCTGCATAATCCTGCTCGGCTTTGTACTTTATCCTTATGTTTATATACCAACACGCGCCATGTTCCTCACGCAGTCAGCGAGCCTGATTGAAGCAGCACGAACATTGGGCGTCAGCCGCAGAGGAATATTCTGGCGCGTCGCCCTGCCGCTCGCACGTCCAGCTGTGGCTGTTGGTGTCAGCCTTGCATTGATGGAAACGCTCAACGATGTTGGGGCTGCCGAGTTTCTCGGCGTGCGAACGCTGACGGTTTCGATCTACACCACATGGGTCACGCGCTTCGATCTGCCGGGAGCAGCACAACTCGCCTTGGCGCTTTTATTGCTGGTTGTCGCCATTGTATCAATCGAGCGATGGGCGAGGCGGAAACAGCGCTTCTCTTCCAATATCCGCCACTCGCGCGGCTTTGAACCGCTGAAGGTTAGCGGCGTAAAGGGCATTTGGCTGTTCATTATCTGCGCCGTACCGATCATTATCGGCTTCATCATGCCCGCGACCTATCTCGTCATTGAAGCAGTCAAGCGGATGCGCTTTGCGGGTATCTCGCCCCGTCTGGCGGGTGAAGCATTCAACACCGTCATGCTGGCATCTGTCGCAACCATTCTGGTGCTGCTGTTTGGCATGATGGTGGCCTATGCGATGCGGCTTTTTCCGGGCACGGCTTCGCGATGGTTCTATCGCTTCTCGACCATGGGCTATGCTGCCCCCGGAACAGTGATTGCCATTGGCATTATGATCGTGTCCGGTGCGGTTGACCGTTTTTTCGATCATGTGTTCAGCACGTTTTTCGGTATCTCCACGGGACTACTGCTGATCAGTACCGGCGCGGCCATTGTGTATGCTTATGTCGCACGCTTTCTGGCTATATCTGCGGGCGGCATTGATGCCGGTCTTGAGCGCATCCCACAATCGCTGGACCAAGCTTCCCGTACGCTTGGTCGTGGCGTGACTGCAACCTTCTGCCAGGTGCATCTGCCGCTTTCAAAGACGGCCATCGTTGCCGCTGGCCTGCTGGTTTTTGTCGATTGCGTGAAGGAACTGCCTGCCACCCTTCTGTTGCGCCCGCTCAATATCGAGACTTTTGCCACGCATCTTTATGGCGAGGCCGCACGCGGAACCTATGAAGAGGCTTCGGTTGCAGCATTGGCAATTGTGGCCGTCGGGATATTGCCAGTCATTCTGCTTTCGCGTGTAGGGCGTCGTTTGGGCGGCGCTCGCGGCTAATTGCAGAAGTTCTGCAATATCAAATTGTTACAATGTCGTTATGGTTCGCGACTTTAACGTGATGCCCGGTATGGTTGCCGAAGTTCCATAAATTCAAAAAATGCTGATCTATCAAGGGGTTTGAGGCGTATGCAGCCTCGCGCTCAGCGGAGATATATGAATGTTTTCAACACGATATTTCGCGTGAACGCAATAATATGTGACTGTATTATGAAGCCGTTTCCATGCTTCTACCACAAAGCGAAAGCTCAATGGTCACAATTGAAACAAGACCGCGCAATCTGAGATGCAAATGGCCATGAAGGTCGATGTCAGGATCGCGGAAGGAATGAGATGATGGAAACTATGCTGAATACGCAACAATGGCTTCCGGTCGAGTTGCTGAACATCGGTTTGGCAGCAGCCGTTTTCTTCGCCTGTCTTGTGCTTTCGCTGTGGAAGGCAGTTTTTGACGAACTCAACCCGGTTTTCTGGCGCCGTACGGCCGCTGTTCTTTGGGCCGGTGTTGTCATCGTTGCTCTGAGCACCGGTATTGAAAGCTTTAACTGGCCGCAGATTGTTGGCTGGGTGATGGTTGCTGGCGGTGTGATCGCAACAGCTACTCGGATGGGCATGAGCTATTATCGCCAGTATTCGGCTCATAATGTTCGCCGCGCCAAGTTTGCAAATCCGCGCTTTTCCGGCCCGCGCGCTACTGGACGGTGATCACCATGTTTGCAAAGACTGTTCAAATGCCTTTGCGGCAACACCGCCCGTATAGCTTGCGCTCTTTCTTTATCCGCGCTTTTGGTTCTGCACGATACCGTAAATATTCGTAGAGCGCGTGCCTGAACGGCAATAGCCCAGAATTGGGCCTTCGGCTTCGGCAAGTGCCGAGGCCATTTCATCGACATTCTCCTGCGTCAGTTGTCCACCAATGACCGGGATGTAATAGGTCTTGATGCCAGCCTTTTCCGCTACCTTCGCGACTTCCGCAAAAGTTGGCTGGTCCGGTCCTTCTTCGCCATCTGGACGATTGCAGATGATCGTCTGAAAGCCTTCGGCCGCAATATCGCGCACGTCATCCGGCGAAATTTGTCCGGTGACTGAGTAATTGTCGTCGATCTGGCGAATATCCATCGTTTTGCACCTAAAAGATTAGCTGTCGGAAGCGGGAGCTCACGTCTTGTTCAGACGTTTTGAGGCCTGCAGGTATAGCTTGTTCGCAATGCTTGCCGCAAGGGCATGATGCCGCCGCTTGGAGTATAAGTGCCATCGGAATGAAACGAGGATCGATAAGATTCCGCTTGAAATGAAAGAGAGCAGATCGGCCCTCTGAATAAGAAAATTATCCAATATTTGAGCTCATTTGCTCCGGTAAGATTAGCTTGTCTGTCGCTTCAAAGACATTGAGTAGCTGACGGTAAATGATAAGACAGGTCGGAAATCTTAACGACCATTGACGGAATGATATGAGGATACCGAAGATCAGCCAGAATCTGCCGCGCCTTGCGCGTCGCGAGGCAGGCTTTCATGAAAGCTCCCGCGAGGTGCCGGAAGAGGTGCCGGTTGCCATGAGCTACAATGGCACAACCCATGCCGTCATGATGGCAACGCCTGCCAATCTGGAAGACTTTGCGGTCGGTTTCAGCCTGACGGAAGGTATCATATCCAACATTTCCGAAATCGAAGATTTGAGCATTGAGGTCTTTGAAAAAGGTATCGATGTTCAGATGCGACTGGCTGTACAGCCGGGCGATGCGCTTGCCGCGCGGCGCAGGTTTATGGCCGGACCTGTTGGCTGTGGCTTGTGCGGGATCGATTCCATTGATCAGGCTCTGCGACCATTATCGGCATTGTCTGCCGACAGTTTACGGTTCAAATCTGGATCGATCATTGCCGCTATGGGCGCTTTAGGTGGTTCGCAGACTTTGAATGCAGAAACGAGCGCGGTGCATGGTGCGGGTTTCTATATTCCGGGTGAGGGGCTGTTTGCCGTTCGCGAGGATGTCGGACGACACAATGCTTTAGATAAGCTCATTGGCGCAATGGCGCGTGCTGACCGGCCTGCGGAGCAGGGTTTGGTAGCGATTACCAGCCGCGTATCTGTCGAAATGGTGCAAAAAGCCGTCATTCTTGGCGTGCCATTATTGGCCGCAATTTCGGCACCGACCGCATTGGCAATCCGCACCGCAGATGAAGCCAATCTAACGCTTGTAGCGCTTGTTCGGGGCGACGACTTCGATGTCTATTCGCATCCCGAGCGCATCATAAGCGAGTAGCCGACCTCGAAAATGCAAGGTCGGCTATGTCGTTTAGACGTTGGCTTACACCAGAGCTGCGATACGTGCGCGTTCGCTGACGATCTGTAGCGCTGCATGTGCAGCTTCCACGCCCTTCTTCTTGAAATGGTTGAAGAAGAACTCGTGATGTTCCTTGCTGTCGTGGTAATGATGCGGCGTGAGCGAAACGCTGAGAACGGGAACTTCGGTCTCCAGCTGCACCTGCATCATGCCGTTGATGACGGCAGTAGCCACGAAATCATGACGATAAATACCGCCATCAATAACGAATGCAGCACCAACGATTGCCGCATAGCGACCGGTCTTGGCGAGCGTTTTGGCATGAAGTGGAATTTCATAAGCGCCGGGAACATCGAAGACTTCAACTACGACATTGGTGCCGGTCTTGGCTTCCAGTTCAGCAATGAAGCTCTTGCGCGCTTCGTCGACGATGTCGGCGTGCCAGCGAGCCTGAATGAAGGCAATTTTGAAAGATGTCTTGTTCGGATAGCTCTGGTTCATAGGTTCCTCACGAAACTAGAATCAGGGCGCACAAAGGAACGCAAGCCCGCGCAATAGCCGGGTTTAACGCTCTTTCGCTCTCTTCCATCCGGACTTTAACCGTCGGCTCCGGCATCTCACCGGATCTGCTGACCCTGAAACTACACCCCAAAAGGCGTTTGCTACAGGCGCTCGCGGGCTCGAAGATCGCTCTTCATACCGCCGGTGGGGAGTTTCACCCCGCCCCGAGAACAAACCCGCACACCATTGTGCGAGCAGCCGGAAATTATGCATTTCAGAGCGCAATGTCCAGTGCGCTCACGGGAAATTTATGCTGATACCAGCATCGCTTGGCGGCAATTTTTGGCTCATTCTCATAAGGTGGTGAAAGCTTGTCGCCAGAAATATTTTAATCGAACTAAGTCACTATTATTGCTTCATTATTTAGATGAAAATTTCAGCTTCAGGTTTCAATGAACGCGTTATTTCGCTCTTCCCTGTTCAAACCATATTGACACACATCCGGTATCTGAGCCTATGTTAAGGGTACATCTTGTCTTGGGCGAAGGCTTTCATTTAAAAAAGACAACGTTGTCAATCGCAGGAGGAGCTGCGAGAAACATAGTGGGATGGAGGTCTCAAAGCAGATTGAATGCTCTTCTGGATGTGCGGGTCTGAGGCTCGCATAACGTCCGACGAAATTTTGTTTTGTAGAGTTCTACGGGAGGTAGACATATGCATAAATTTTTCAGAATGGCCGCAATGGGCACAGCTGCCTGTGCAATGCTTGCAGCAATGGCGCCTGTTACAGCCAGCGCTCAGGACAAGCAGAACGTTGAAGTCCTGCATTGGTGGACAGCCGGTGGTGAAGCTGCGGCTCTCGATGTTCTGAAGAAAGATCTCGAAGGCAAGGGTATCAGCTGGACGGATATGCCAGTTGCAGGTGGTGGCGGTACGGAAGCCATGACCGTTCTGCGCGCACGCGTTACTGCAGGCAATGCGCCGACCGCTGTGCAGATGCTCGGCTTCGACATTCGCGATTGGGCAGAGCAGGGCGCGCTTGGCAATCTTGACGAGATTGCTGGCAAGGAAGGCTGGGATAAGGTTATTCCGGCACCTTTGCAGGAATTCGCCAAGCATGATGGCCACTGGATTGCAGCACCCGTCAACGTTCACTCCACCAACTGGATGTGGATCAACAAGGCTGCTCTCGACAAGGCTGGCGGCAAAGAGCCAACCAACTGGGATGAACTCGTAGCTCTTCTCGACAAGTTCAAGGAACAGGGCATCACCCCGATTGCTCACGGCGGTCAGCCATGGCAGGACGCGACGATTTTCGACGCTGTTGTGCTTTCTTTTGGTCCTGACTTCTACAAAAAGGCTTTCGTTGATCTCGATCCAGAAGCTCTGGGCAGCGATACGATGAAGCAGGCGTTCGACCGCATGACCAAGCTGCGTTCCTATGTGGATGACAACTTCTCCGGTCGTGACTGGAACCTTGCTTCGGCCATGGTGATCGAAGGTAAGGCTGGTGTTCAGTTCATGGGTGACTGGGCGAAGGGCGAGTTCGTCAAGGCTGGCAAGAAGCCAGGTGAAGACTTTGTGTGCATGCGTTACCCTGAAACGCAGGGCTCTGTAACCTTCAACTCTGACATGTTCGCAATGTTCAAGGTTGCTGAAGACAAGGTGCCAGCACAGCTCGAAATGGCTTCGGCTATTGAAAGCCCGGCATTCCAGTCGGCCTTTAACGTGGTCAAGGGTTCGGCTCCTGCACGTACTGACGTGCCTGATACCGATTTCGACGCTTGCGGCAAGAAGGCCATCGCTGACGTGAAGGAAGCTGCAGGGAAGGGCACAATGCTCGGCTCGATGGCTCACGGCTATGCAAACCCGGCTTCCGTCAAGAACGCGATCTATGACGTTGTGACCCGCCAGTTCAACGGCCAGCTGTCTTCTGAAGACGCTGTCAAGGAACTGGTCTCCGCTGTCGAAGGCGCGAAGTAAGCAAAAGTGAGCGCCCGGCACTTCCGGGCGCTCTCCTTTCAAGCATGACAATTCATTGAACGATCGGCGGATTTTTCGCCTGAACAAATTCATTGCAGTGAACGGCAGACAATAATGCCGTTGAAACAATAGCCCGCATCAAGAGCGCCGCGATTGAACGGCACCGGGTGCGCAGCGCAGAAATGGGTGGCGCAAATATGCAGCGTAACAGACGACTACAGGAACTGGTGCCCAAGCTGGTATTGGCGCCGAGCTTTCTCATCGTCCTCGTCTTTGTCTATGGATTCATCATTTACACAGGCGTTCTTTCCGTCACCAACAGCCGAATGCTGCCTTCCTATGGCTTTGTCGGTCTGTCGAATTACGAAAAATTATGGGCCTTGCCGCATTGGTGGCGCGCTGTCACCAATCTCGCGATCTTCGCATCGCTCTATATCATCATTTGTTCGGTTATAGGCCTGTTTCTGGCTATTCTGCTCGATCAGAAAATCCGTGGCGAAGGCTTCCTGCGCCCGATCTATCTCTATCCGATGGCGCTTTCATTCATCGTGACTGGCACGGCATGGAAATGGTTCCTCGATCCGGGCATCGGTCTTGAGCACACGATGCGGCTGTGGGGCTGGGAAGGCTTCACCTTTAACTGGATCAAAAGCAACACGATGGCCATCTATTGCCTTGTGATTGCGGCTGTCTGGCAGTCGTCGGGCTTTGTCATGGCGATGTTCCTGGCAGGTCTGCGCGGCGTCGATAATGAAATCATCAAGGCTGCTCAAATTGACGGTGCTTCGACCAGCACGATCTACCGCCGCATTATCATCCCATTGATGCGTCCGGTATTCTTGTCGGCTTTCGTGGTGCTCGCCCATCTTGCAATCAAGGCTTATGATCTTGTGATTGCGCTCACCGGCGGGGGGCCGGGACAGGCGACCGAGTTGCCTGCGACCTTCATGTATTCCTACACATTTACGCGAAATCAGATGGGTATTGGTGCCTCGTCGGCAATCATCATGCTGGTGATGATCTTCTCCATCATCATTCCGTATCTCTATTCTGAAATTCGTGGAGGGTCGCGCTCATGAGTGCTCAGACCCAGGAAAATGCGATCAACAGCGGCAAGCTCACGCGCGCCCTGATCTATTCCGCGCTGCTGCTGTTTGCGATCTACTACCTGTTGCCGCTCTATGTGATGCTGGTAAACTCGTTCAAGCCGCTGGATGAAATCCGTCAGGGCGGTATGTTAGGTCTGCCGCAGCAATGGACGATTGAGCCATGGCTTTCGGCCTGGTCAACCGCACAGATTGGTGTGCAGCCAACGGGCCTCAAGCCATTCTTCATCAACTCGATCCTGATGGTCGTGCCAGCGGTTGCGATTTCGACAATTGTCGGCGCATTGAACGGTTACGTGCTGACGAAATGGCGGTTCCGTGGCTCCAACATCTTCTTCGGTTTGCTGCTGCTTTCATGCTTCATTCCGTTTCAGATTGTTCTGATCCCGATGGCGCGTGTGCTTGGTATGCTCGGCATTGCCGGTACGATCTGGGGCCTGATCCTCGTTCATGTGGTCTATGGTATCGGCTTTACGACGCTTTACTTCCGCAATTATTACGAGGCGTTCCCGACTGAATTGGTGCGCGCAGCGCAGATCGATGGTGCGAGCTTCTTCCAGATTTTCTGGCGCATTCTCCTGCCGTCGTCAGGCCCGATCATCGTTGTGTCGGTCATCTGGCAGTTCACCAATATCTGGAACGACTTCCTGTTCGGTGCTTCCTTCTCTGGTGCAAATTCAACGCCGATGACGGTGGCGTTGAACAACCTCGTTTCCTCCTCCACAGGCGTCAAGGAATATAACGTCCATTTCGCAGCTGCTATTCTGGCCGCTCTGCCGACGCTGATCGTTTACATCGTTTCCGGGCGCTACTTCGTGCGCGGCCTGATGTCCGGTGCCGTTAAGGGATAAGTCTCATATGTCATTTCTGAAAATAACCGATCTCTACAAATCCTACGGCAATGTTTCGGTCTTGAAGGACATCAATATCGAAATTGAAGAAGGCGGCTTTCTGGTTCTCGTCGGCCCTTCAGGTTGCGGCAAGTCTACGTTGCTCAACACGATTGCCGGTCTTGAGCCAATTACGTCGGGCGATATTTCGATCAATGGCCGCTCGGTATCAGGTCTGCATCCTTCGCAGCGCGATATCGCGATGGTTTTTCAGTCCTATGCGCTTTATCCAAACATGACAGTGGGCGGCAATATCGCCTTCGGCATGGAAATTCGTAAAGTGCCGAAGCCTGAGCGTGACAAGGCTATTCAGGAAGTTGCTGATATTCTGCAGATCGGTCATCTCCTCGACCGTAAGCCAAGCCAGCTTTCCGGCGGTCAGCGTCAGCGCGTTGCGATGGGGCGCGCGCTTGTTCGTAATCCGCAGGTCTTCCTGTTCGACGAACCGTTGTCGAATCTGGACGCCAAGCTGCGCGTGGATATGCGTACCGAGATCAAGCGTCTGCATCACCGCATGAAGACGACAATCGTTTATGTGACGCACGACCAGATTGAGGCCATGACGCTTGCAACCAAGATCGCGGTACTCAAAGACGGTATTTTGCAGCAATTCGGTACGCCTGCTGAAATCTACAACAATCCGGCCAATATGTTCGTTGCAGACTTCATGGGTTCTCCTGCGATGAACCTGCTCAAAGCGAATGTCGAAAAGAATGGCTCGGAGTTTGCGATTACGCTCACACAGGGCGAAGGAGAGGCTCTGACGTTGCCGCTGAAGGTTGCCCCCGAGAGCCTTGGTGATTTTGTAGGGCAGGAAGTGATCTTCGGCATCCGCCCGGAAGCGCTGACAGATCCTGATGGTGCGGATCGCAATGCAAGCTCGGTTGTGGAAGGCGATTGCCTTATTGATGTGGTCGAACCGGCTGGTTCCGACACTTTCGCGGTGACGCGGATTGGTGGAAAACAAGTTGTGGCGCGCCTTCGTGCAGATGCACGCATTTCGGCAGGCCAGCGTTCACGCCTGGCTTTCAATCTCGACAAGGCCGTATTCTTCGATCCGAAAACGCAGGCCCGTATTCTTTAGAGCGGTTCCAGCTAATACTGAGTCATAGGAACCGCTCTATCTAACTGTTTTTACGCGCATCTTACTCCGAAAACCGCTGCGCACTTTTCGGGATGCGCTTTAAGCCGAGTAGATAGTTAGCAATCTATTGGAATAGCCTCGAATTATTATAGGTTTACTTTCCAGCGCATGTTTTTGAACCAGAGGTCAAAATATGCGCTGGAAGTCGAGCTTGCTAGTCATGGCACTGATCGTTGGAGGAAGTGGCGTCGGCCATGCTGAAGGCATGAACCCGTTCGATGAATTGAAACACAACCTATTCGCAGGAAAAAGAACAACGTCTGTCTTACGATTGGAAAAATGCGAGCAGATTTCGGGCGAGACGCTTAAATCCAAGAACATCGCCGGTGGTTTTGTGATCGATGCATTCATGAGCTTGCCTGAACCTCAAAAGGCTATTGTTTATTCCAGCACACATCAAACCGTCGCCATGGACGGGAATCCGATTTTCGAATTTATTCGTTATCGGGTGCTGCCGGATAAAACGGCTACTGTTTCGATGAAGACCTTCTCAGCCAAAACGCTTGAAGAAATCGGCAAGGGTACAGCGTTCAAGTGCGGACTGGGCGAGGGACTGAGTTTTGCTTATCAGCCAGGCAATTAGAGTTGGTGAAAGATCTGACTTCTATCACTGAGGCTCAAATGAAAAGGGTGCTCCCAAATTCGGGAACACCCTTTTTCATGCTTGCCTGGAGGGCAAAATTCTATTTTTGTGGATGCCGCGCCTAGCGCAGGAAGTCCAGCCCAAGAAGACCAATTGCCAGTGCGGTGTTCAGTGAAATGATCATCATTCCATAAACGAGCGCTGTTCTAGTAATGTCATTCATTTTCTACCTCCTTGAACCACGACGCCTCCACATCGGATTCTAAAGCTCGAGAACTGTAACGAAATGTAACAGCCTGTTACGGGTAGCGCAACCCATTTTACATAAATGTGAACGAATGTAACGCTGCGTGAGATATCATGAGATGGGTCGGCACATCTCAAATCTCAAGACAGTCACCGTAATGTGACGGCGAATTAACTGGAAAAATTCAGACGGACGCTACATAAAGCGAAAGATATAATCGACTGGCAAAGTCGTGTTTAATTCGCTGCTTTTATTCGGATTTTCAATGTGAACCGGATCGTTCCTCTCGTGCTGGCAATTGCTCTTTTCATGGAGCAGATGGACTCGAATGTTATTTCAACATCGCTTCCTGCTATCGCCGCTGATATCGGCACCAGCCCTATCGCATTAAAGCTGGCGCTAACCGCCTATCTCGTGGCGCTTGCGGTTTTTATTCCTGTCAGCGGCTGGATGGCAGACCGATTCGGGGCGAAGAATGTTTTCCGTGCAGCGATTGCGGTTTTCGTTGTCGGTTCGGTCGCCTGTGCTGCATCGAATTCACTAGCAGCCTTTGTTGTCTCGCGTTTTCTGCAGGGCATGGGCGGCGCGATGATGACGCCAGTCGGACGACTTGTGCTTATTCGTTCAACGCCCAGAAGTGAACTTGTGTCGGCCATGGCCTGGCTGACGATCCCCGCAATGGTTGGCCCTTTGGTCGGGCCACCAGTAGGCGGCTTCATCACGACCTTTTTCTCGTGGCACTGGATATTCCTCATCAATGTTCCGATTGGTTTAATCGGCATCTGGTTTGCAACGCGCTTTCTGCCGGATAATGACGAGAGGATCGTCAAGCCGCTTGATTGGCCGGGTTTCTTTTTGTCGGGCATTGCCATGTCGGGTGTGGTGTTTGGACTGTCAGTTGTCAGTCTTCCTGCACTTCCGCCCGTCATCGGGCTCGTCACCGTGACAGTCGGCCTTATTTGCTCGGCGCTTTATATATTCCACGCACGGCGAACGATTGATCCGCTGCTGAACCTGAAACTCTTTGACAATCAGGTTTTCCGCTCTGCTGTTTTTGGCGGTAGCGTATTTCGGCTCGGGATTGGCGCCATCCCGTTTTTGTTGCCGCTCATGTTCCAGCTTGGCTTCGGCATGACGCCGTTCCAATCAGGTATGATGACATTTGTCTCGGCAATCGGCGCCATCAGCATGAAGTTTGGAGCGAAGCGAGTATTCAACCTTTTCGGTTTCCGGCGCACGCTTATGTATGGTTCGCTGATTTCTGCCGGGTTTATTGCAGCTAATGGCTTGTTCTTCCCTGAAACGCCTTATGGTGTCATTGTCGGCTTCCTGCTGATCGGTGGTTTTTTCCGCTCGATGTTCTTTACGGGCGTCAATGCTCTAGCTTTTGCTGAAATCCCCGATGACAAAACCAGTCAGGCAACGCCGATCACAGCGGTTGCGCAGCAAGTTTCGATTGCGCTCGGTGTCGCCATGGCAGGTGGAATTCTGGAAATCAGTACTGGCCTTCGCGGAGCTCCGTTGCAGCTCGCAGATTTTCATGTTGGCTTCTTCGTTGTTGCAGCGGTGTCTGCGACGGCGTTCTTCTGGTTTGCAAAGCTTGCACCAGATGCCGGGCATGAACTTTCAGGTCCGAAAATCACCAAATCAAAGAGCAAAGAACGGACAGCACTCGAAGCTGCAGATTCAGCAAACGGCAAATAAAAAAGGCGGCTTTGATGCCGCCTTTTCTCATTCTGATATAGCCCGATAACTAGCCTTTAAAATCGCGAGCGAGCAGATAAAGCTCGACAGATTCTGCGCGCGATGCAGGCGGTTTGATATGATGCACTGAGCGAAACTTCTGTTTCAGCATAGCAAGCAGATCGTTTTCTGTTCCGCCCTGGAATGTCTTGGTCAGGAAGTGGCCGCCGGGCTTGAGCACCGAAACAGCAAAATCAGCTGCGACTTCACAAAGATGCACGGTGCGCAAATGATCTGTGCGGCGATGACCTGTAGTCGGTGCAGCCATGTCAGAGATCACGAGATCTGGCTTATCGCCAAGTGCTTCCATGAGCTTTTCAGGTGCTGATTCATCGAGAAAGTCCATCTCAAGCAGAATGACACCTGCCAGCGGATCAACATGAAGATAGTCGATGCCGACAACCTGCGGGTTCTCATCTGTTGAGCCGACGATCTTGGCCGCGATCTGCGACCAGCCGCCCGGAGCTGCGCCAAGATCGATAATACGTTGGCCTTTCTTCAGCAGATTATAGCGGTCGTTGATTTCGATCAGCTTATAGGCCGCGCGCGAGCGATAGCCATCCTGCTTTGATTTGTGAACGTAAGGATCGTTCAGATGGCGTTCCAGCCAACGACGCGAGGACTCCTTGATTGTTCCGGCTTTCTTCTTCACACGAACGCGAAGATTGCTTGTGCCCGCGCCGCCGCGTCCGCCGGTTTTCGTGCCGCCTTTGTTTCCGCCTGCTTTGCTCATCTTCAATGCCTGTTTCTTACGTCGGTTTTACCGCCAGTCTTGGCAGTATGGGCGCGGTTATGGCGCCAGGCACCGTCACGCGACATGAGTTCCGTTAAAATGCCTTCGCGCAAACCGCGATCAGCAACCAGTAGTTTTTCACTCGGCCATACATTGCGTATGGCGTCAAGAATGGCACAGCCTGCCAAAACAAGATCAGCACGATCAGCGCCAATACAAGGATTAGCAACCCGCGCATCAAAATCCCACGACAGCAGACGTTGCGTCATCTGTGTCACGTCATCCGAGCCCATCCACATACCATCGACGCGGCGGCGATCATAGCGCTCAAGTCCAAGATGGATGCCGGCGAGTGTCGTCACCGTGCCGGATGTTCCAAGAAGGTGAAAGCGCGATCCGACCGTAAGCTTGCCAAGACAATGACGCTCGGCAAAACCTGAAAGCAAATCAGTGACATGGTCAACCATGGCGCCAAAGCTTTCCGGCGTAACATTTCGACCACCGAAACGTTCCGCCAGCGTGACGACGCCGACGGGCAGGGAGGTCCATGCAGTAATGTGCTCTGCAAGACGTGGAGAACGACGCTGAGAAACGTCGATGAGCGCGATCTCAGACGAACCGCCACCAATGTCAAAGAGAACAACAGCGTCAGTCTCACGCGTTACCAGCGTGCCACAGCCGGAAACCGCAAGTCGTGCTTCTGTCTGACGATCGACAATTTCAAGCTCTAGTCCCGTTTCTTCGCGGACGCGCGCCAGAAACTCTTCGCCATTTTCTGCTGCACGGCAGGCTTCAGTGGCGATCAGACGAGCACGTCTGATCTTGCGTGCGGCAAGCTTATCGTGACAAATCTTGAGCGCATCAATGGCACGCTGCATAGCGTGTTCGCTCAGACGCCCGGTCGAGCTGAGGCCTTCACCAAGACGAACGATACGGGAAAAAGCATCGACAACGCGAAACTGTCCCGGACGCGTTGGTGACGCAATCAACAGGCGACAATTATTGGTCCCGAGATCGAGGGCCGCATAAAGCGGAGCTTCCTGCGCACTGGTACGCGGCTGTTGTGATCCGGTATGATTACGCTTGGCCTGATGTGCCTGGTTATTATCAGAGCGTGCAGGTGCGTTCTGTGTTTTTGCCGTGTTATCGGTGTGAAGCGGTGTACCGGTTTGCTGGCGGGCCTGCTTTTTCTTGCGAGCACGGCGACGACGATTCGATAGCTTCCCGGCAGGCTTGCCGTCTGAAGGCTTTTCGTTTGCGGAGGGTTCAGCAGAAACAGTTTTTTGCGCAGGGCCTTCTGCACCACGAGACAATTTCCCGCGATTACGCCTACGCGCACGCTTCCTCTGGCTTTGAGAGCCCTTGCTTTCAGTGTCTGAGCGCCCTGAATCGGAGGCTTGGGTGGCCTTGCCGACTTCTGAAACAGCATTCTTGCGCGGTTTGCGCTTGCCGTTTTCGGACGGATTCCGGGTCTTTGAATTGCCCGCTAGTCCGCCGGACGCCCCTTGTTGCGCCATTCCTGCGGGGCGCTCCTCGGGGTTCTTCAAGGTTTTTATCCTTATGGCGCCGCGCGAGCCTAAAAGGACGCAATCAAGGCGCTTCAATTTTTACGTTGCCCCTAATGTAACAGCGCTTTGGGCATTTACCAAGGGGCAGGCCCGGAACAGCCGTTGGAAAATTGATAAAACACGAGTGATATTAGTAAGGCAGATAAAAATAAGGGCTCTTGCGATATGCAAAAGCCCTTCATTGCAAACAGAAACAACCAGATGTTTCTATATGTCGTAGGTATGCGCTGCGTTGATCGTGGCAACAAACTGTCTTGTGCGATCGCGTGTGGGATTTGCGAAAACGTCGTGAGCGCTTCCTGTCTCGACGATGTTGCCTGATTCCAGGAATACGACATTCTGCGCAATCTTAGAGGCTAAGCGTAGATCATGGGTCGCGATGACCATGGTCGTGCCTTCCTTCGCAAGCTTGCTCAAAACATCGACCACTTCGGACGCAAGTTCTGGATCAAGTGCCGAGGTCGGCTCATCACAGAGAAGGACACGCGGCGACGGTGCGAGCGCGCGGGCAATAGCAATACGCTGCTGTTGTCCGCCCGATAGTGTCGAGGGCCACGCATCGGCTTTATGAGCCATGCCGACCTTTGTCAGAAGTTCCATCGCACGTTCCTGGGCCTTTGCCTTAGGCCATTTCAGAACCGTAACCAGACCTTCCATCACGTTCTGAATGGCTGTCTGATGCGGGAAAAGCTGGAAGTTCTGAAACACCATGCCTGTTTGGCGGCGGATCGACTGAACTGATTGCCAGCTTGGCTTGCGATCAGGGTCGAGCGTAATGCTCTGGCCGCCCAAAACCAGCGTTCCCGAGGTTGGAATCTCAAGCAGATTGATGCAGCGCAGCAGCGTGCTTTTGCCGCCGCCCGATGGGCCGACAAGTGCTGTGACGGTGCCTTCGGCGATCTTCACATTGATATCATTGAGGATAACAACATTGTCGAAGCTTTTGACGATGTGCTGTAGCTCGATCATGCGTTTGTCTCCAGAGTTCCGCCATAGCGACCGAAGCGCTTTTCAAGCCTGGCCTGAAGATTGGACAGGATCGTGCTGAGCACCAGATAAATCAGTGCTGCTTCAATGTAGAGAATGAGCGGTTCATATGTCGTCGCAACAATGCGCTGCGCCGATTGGAATAGCTCGGGAACGGTGATGGCGGCCGCAAGTGAAGTATCTTTCACCAACGAAATGAAGGTGTTGGAAAGCGGTGGGACGGCTGTGCGGGTGGCTTGTGGCAAGATCGTGCGTGTGAGCGCCTGACGCCAGCTCATCCCGATGGAATAGGCTGCCTCCCACTGGCCTTTTGGCACGGAGGAGATGACCGCGCGGATGACTTCGGAGCTATAAGCGCCCACATTCAACGAGAAGCCAATGACTGCAGCAGTGAAGGCGTCAAGATAAATGCCTGCACTTGGCAGGCCGTAGAAAATCACGAACAGCTGTACCAGTAGAGGCGTGCCGCGGAAAATCCAGACATAAAAGCGAGCAATGGCCGAAACCCAGACTGGTGCAAACAAACGCACAAGTGCGGTCAGCAATCCAAGCGAAAGTCCGAAGATGAAGGATAGAATTGTCAGAGGAATGGTGAACAGCAGTCCAGCCCAAAGTAGGGTGGGCAGGGAATCCGCCATGAGTTGAAACCAATCGGGCACTTGTTCGGTCCTTAGATGGAAGATTCCTGAAATAGACGTTTGCTACATTTCTATATAGCCACAACGAAAGGAAGCCGGAAACATGTTCCGGCTTCCTAAATTGCACTTATCCGAAACTTACTTGGAGACGTCCTGACCGAAGTACTTCTGAGAAATCTTGTCGTAAGTGCCATCGGCCTTGATTTCGTCGAGCGCCTTGTTGATTGCGGCGACGAGATCGTCATCGCCCTTGCGCACGATGATCCCCGAAGCGTCTGCATTTTCCTTTTCAGCAACGACCTTTACAGGTGCATTTGGCTGATGCTTCTTGAAATCGAGGAAGGAAAGGCTGTCGTTGAGCGTGGCGTCAGCACGACCCGTCAAAACCAGCTGGATCGACTGATCAAAGCCATCGGTGGCGACCAATTCAGCACCGGCTTCCTTGGCAATACGACCGTAATTGCTGGTCAGCGACTGTGCGGACTTCTTGTCCTTCAGGTCAGCGAAATCCTTGATCGTATCATTCTTGTCATTGACGATAAGAACGACCTTGGAAACGATGTAAGGGTTCGAGAAGTTGAACTTTTTCTGGCGTTCTTCGGTGATGCCGACCTGATTGATAACGGCGTCATAACGCTTGACGTCGAGACCGGCGATCAGGCCGTCCCACTTGCCTTCAACGAATTCTGGCTTCACGCCAAGCTTCTGGGCAACCGCTTCGCCGATTTCCACGTCAAAACCGACAAGCTTGTTGTCCTTATCGTGGAAGGTGAACGGTGCATAGGTGCCTTCCGTGCCAATCTTCAACACGCCTGCTGACTTGATGGCATCGAGGTTTTCGCCCGCCATTGCGGTCGAGAAGAGAGCTACGTTGAGAACACCGACCGTTGCGAGGATTTTTGCGAACTTCATTTGTAAGGTCACCTGTAAAAATATTCGATGAGACGTAAAATACAGGAATTTAATTCTAACGTAGCGTCTAAAATCGCAGTCTTTGCCCGACTTGGGGAAATTATTTCTATTTTATTATCAATTATAGCAATCTGAATCCGTATACAGCGGTTTGGCAATTTCTGGTTCTAAACATCAATAAAAACGCCGCCTCGCGGCGGCGTTTTTAACTCGTATGTTTTGCTATTAAGCTTTGCCGAATCCGCCGCCTGTTGGCGTTATGACGGTGAAGGCTTCTCCTGCTTCAAGTACGGTCTGATCGCAGTTACCCAGCACTTCAATCGTACCATCCTTGCGGCGAACTTCGTTGCGTCCGGTCTCACCGGCTTCACCACCTTCCAGCCCGAAAGGAGCCACACGGCGATGGCCTGAAAGGATCGCGAAGTCGAGCGTCTTCAACGCACGGATCGTGCGCTTCGTGCCGTCGCCTGCGTGCCATTTGCCTTTGCCGCCTGATCCTTCACGTACATGGAAATCTTCAAGAAGCACGGGGAAACGTGTTTCCAGAATTTCCGGATCGGTGAGGCGGGAATTGGTCATATGCGTATGGACCGCATCGGCACCATTGAAGCCCGGTCCGGCTGGTGCGCCGGAGCAGATGGTTTCGTAATACTGATATTCATCATTGCCGAATGTCAGGTTGTTCATGGTGCCTTGTGCTGCTGCCATGGCTTTGGTCGCGCCAAACAGACAGTTGGTGACGGCCTGACTAACCTCCACATTGCCTGCAACAACAGCTGCCGGGAAGCGTGGCGAAAGCATCGATCCCTGTGGAACAATGATCTTGATCGGACGCAAGCAGCCCGCGTTCATAGGAATGTCGCCTTCAACGAGCACACGGAACACGTAAAGCACGGCAGCGCGTGTTACTGGTTCTGGCGCGTTGAAGTTGTCTGGACGCTGTTCCGATGTGCCGGTGAAGTCGACTGTCGCCTCGCGCTTATCACGGTCGATAGTGACGCGAACTTCTATCTGGCAGCCCTGATCCATATCGTAGGTGAAATGCCCATCAGGCAACTTGTCGAGCACGCGGCGCACGCTTTCAGCTGCATTGTCCTGAACGTGTCCCATATAGGCTTTCACTACGTCTTCACCGAAGAGACCGATGATCTTTTTCAGCTCAGCGACACCTTTTTCATTGGCGGCGATCTGAGCTTTAAGATCATTGACGTTCTGCGTGAGATTACGCACCGGATAGGTTGCTCCGGTCAGGAGAGCTGAAAGGGCATCTTCACGGAAGGTGCCGCGATCAACGAGCTTGAAGTTGTCGATATAAACGCCTTCCTGCTCGATATTAACGGCCAGCGGCGACATCGAACCAGGGGCAATACCGCCGATATCGGCGTGGTGGCCGCGGCTGGCAACCCAGAAGCGGATCTCGCGATTATCGTCATCGAAAACCGGGGTGCAAACTGTCAGGTCGGGCAAGTGAGTGCCACCATTGTAAGGCGCGTTGATCAGGAATACGTCGCCCGGCTTGATATCCTTGTTCTCACGGATTGCCGTTGCAACAGAAGCATCCATCGATCCCAGATGCACAGGCATATGCGGCGCATTGGCAACCAGATTACCCTCGGCGTCGAATACGGCACAAGAGAAATCGAGACGTTCCTTGATATTGACCGAGTAGGCGGTGTTCTGGAGCGTCACACCCATCTGCTCTGCAATCGACATAAAGAGATTGTTAAAAATCTCAAGCATGACCGGATCGGCTTCAGTGCCGATCGCTGTGCGTAACGGCAAAGCCTTGATGCGGGTAAGAACGATATGATCGTGCTTGGTCAGGCGTGCCTGCCAGCCATCTTCGATAACAATCGTCTGGTTCTTTTCGATGATGATTGCAGGACCAGTCACGGTCTGGCCACGCTGAATCTGCTCGCGAATAACGACACCAGCATCGTGGAAATCACCTTGCGAGAAGAAACGTGCGCGCTTGGCTGTTTCGGCCTCAAGGTCGCTTTCAAGCGGCAGGCTGGTCTCGGTTTCACCCGCACCGCCGCCGACTGCTTCGACTTCAACGGCATCGATTACCAGCGCCTTGTTTTCTGCGATGAAACCGAAGCGACGCTTGTGCGCGGTTTCGAATTCAGTGCGCAGACGATCGGCATCGTCCTCGGTAGGGAAGGTTGCTTCGATTGAAAGTACCGTGTCGGTGCCTGCGTAGCGGATATGCGCGCGAAGATGACGCTGAATTGCGGCTTGTTCGATGCCCTGCGTCGCAAGTTCTGCAACACATTCCAGCGCAAGTTCTTCACCAAGCGCTTTCAGTGCTGCCGGAGCGGATGCATCGAGTGACACGCCGAGCGCTTTCTGTCGGGTGGCGCGAATATCGGCCAGGCCCATGCCATAAGCGGAGAGCAGCCCGGACATTGGATGAAGAAGAATGTTCTTCATTCCAAGTGCATCTGCGACGAGGCAGGCGTGCTGGCCACCAGCACCGCCAAAGCAGCTTAGCGCATAACGAGTGACGTCATAGCCACGCTGTACGGAGATCTTCTTGATCGCTTCGACCATATTCGCAACAGCAATGCGAATGAAACCATCAGCAACCGATTCCGGTGAGCGGCCGTCGCCAATTTCATCAGCAAGAGCTGTGAAAAGTGTGCGAACGCGTTCCACATCAAGCGGCTGGTTTTGTTCAGGGCCAAAGATAGCTGGAAAGTAATCTGGGATGAGTTTGCCGAGCATGACATTAGCGTCAGTAACAGCAAGAGGACCACCATTTCGGTAACAAGCTGGGCCGGGATTGGCGCCTGCTGAATCCGGGCCCACACGGAAGCGCCCGGCATCATAATGCAGGATCGAGCCGCCACCAGCAGCAACAGTATGGATCAGCATCATCGGCGCGCGAACACGAACGCCTGCAACTTCCGTTTCAAAGGCGCGCTCGTATTCACCATCAAAATGGGCAACATCCGTCGATGTGCCGCCCATATCGAAACCGATGACTTGTCCAAATCCCGCCGTCTCGCCAGTGCGCGCAAGGCCAACAACACCACCGGCTGGGCCGGAAAGAATTGCGTCCTTACCCTGGAACAAGTCAGCTGCCGTAAGACCACCAGAAGACATCATAAACATGACGCGTGCGCCGGTGCGCTCAACGTCGAGTTCGTTGGAAACCTGTGCAACATAGCGACGAAGGACCGGTGACAGGTAGGCATCGACGACTGTTGTGTCGCCACGGCCCACCAGCTTAATCAGCGGTGAGACTTCATGGCTGACGGAAACCTGCTCGAAGCCAATCTCACGGGCAATGCGTGCAATTTCAGCTTCATGCGCCGGGAACTTATAGGCATGCATGAGGGCAATCGCGATAGACTTATAGCCCTGATCTTTCAACGAAAGGAGTGCTGCTTCTGCTTCAGCGCTATCAAGTGCCTGCTCGACAGTTCCATCGGCGTGGATACGCTCATTGAGTTCGGTTACGCTGTCATAAAGCGCTTCCGGTTTAATGATCTCCGTTGCAAAGATGTTTTTGCGTTCCTGATATCCGATGCGCAGAGCGTCGCGGAAGCCCTTGGTGGTGACAAGTGCCAGCCGCTCGCCCTTGCGCTCGAGAAGCGCATTGGTAGCAACGGTCGTACCCATGCGCACTTCGCCGATCAACCCAGCCGGAACCGGCTCACCAGTCTTGAGGCCGAGATGCAAACGGATGCCGTGAACGGCTGCATCGCGATAGGCTGAAGGGTTTTCGGAGAGAACTTTGCGTGCATGCAGAATGCCTTCCGGATCGCGTCCAATGACGTCGGTAAATGTGCCGCCACGATCAATCCAAAAGTCCCACACGCCGCTTCCCGTTCCGCTCATTATTGGCTCCCTCATGCATGAAGACAGTGTATTTTGAAATCTTTCCAGAATTTCATACTTCCACTTTATTGACAAAATGTCGATAAGATGGTGACATAAAATTCACAAAAATAAGGGAGCAGCAATAATGGGGAATAAAAGAGACTCGGAGTTAATGGCGGAAACGCCCATAGAGATGCGAGAACAGAGCTTCGATGAAGTTTCTCTTCCAAAGCATCTGCGCTCTGTTGCTTCTCTAGGGCCCATTGTTTCGTCTGCACACCTTGCGGAAGGCGGTTCGCCTGGCATGTCAGAGGTCGAATACGGCCTCATTCTGGCTTCGCACGCATTCTCGCGCTGGATGGTTCGCTGCATGGCAGCTGCCGGTCTGCCGGGGCTTTCTCCAATTGAAGTTTTGATCCTGCATTCGATCCGCCATCGCGGACGTGAGAAGAAGCTGGCCGATATCTGTCTCGTGCTCGATATCGAAGACACACACATCGCAACCTATGCGATCCGCAAGCTTGAGAAAGCAGGGCTGCTTACCACTGGTAAGGCATCCAAGGAAAAGACGGTCAAAATAACGGAGAAGGGCGCTGAAGCCTGTGCTCGCTATGCGCAGATTCGCGAACGCCTTCTGGTTGATTCCACTGCGAACGCACGGCCGTCTGAAGAAACCCTATCTGAAGTAGCGGCCTTATTGCGCTTCATGTCGGGTGCATTCAATCAGGCCACCCGGTCTGCCATCACGTTATAAGAGAGTTACAAGTTTGAACGGAACCGAGTTGAACTTATCTGTTTCAAAACCTCTGCTGACGGTCGAGGGCCTCAGTGTTGAATTCGGCGCCAGTCGGGTCGTCGATGATTTAAGTTTTTCGGTTGCACCTGGCCGAACGCTGGCCGTCGTCGGTGAATCGGGGTCGGGCAAGTCGATCACGTCGCTTTCGATCATGCGCCTTGCCGATATGAGCGGCGCGAAATTCCCCAACGGGCGCATCCTGTTCAATGGTCCCGAAGGCGAGCGCGATCTGCTGAAAGCGGATCAGAAAGCAATGCGCGGCATTCGCGGCAAAGACATTGCGATGATCTTTCAGGAGCCGATGACATCGCTCAACCCGGTCTTCACCATCGGCAATCAGATATCTGAAGTGTTGATGTTGCATGAAGGCATGTCGAAGAGTGCGGCTCTGGCTGAAGGCAAGCGGCTGCTGGAAATGGTACGCCTGCCAGATGCTGAAGGGCTTCTCAAGCGCTATCCACACCAGCTTTCCGGCGGTATGCGTCAGCGTGTGATGATCGCGATGGCGCTCGCTTGCCGTCCGAAGCTGCTTATCGCTGATGAACCGACCACTGCACTCGATGTCACCATTCAGGCGCAGATTCTGCATATCATTAAGGATTTGCAGAAAGAGCTTGAAATGGCTGTCATTTTCATCACCCACGATATGGGTGTGGTGGCCGAAATGGCAGACGATGTTGTCGTCATGTGGAAGGGCAAAAAGGTCGAAGAAGGTCCTGTTGGCCGCATCTTTGACGCACCACAGCATCCATATACACAGACACTTTTGTCGGCAGTTCCGAAACTCGGCAGCATGACGGGCGAAGCGTTCCCGAAGCGTATGCCGGTCATGGTGATGCGCGATGGCGTACCTGTTCTGTCGGGTGAAGAGCGTATTCAGGACACGGCACGTTATAGTGATAAGCCGCTTCTTGCTGTCGATGATCTTTACGTGCGCTTTCCGATCAAGAAGAACATGTTGGGCAAAGTCACCCATGTTTGCAACGCGGTCTCGAAGGTTGCTTTCGACATCTATCCGGGTGAGACGCTGGCGCTTGTTGGTGAATCCGGTTCAGGCAAGTCGACCATCGGCCGCACCATCCAGCAACTCCAGTCGCCGCTTTCCGGTGATATCCGCTTTAATGGCAAAGCCTATTCGCAGATGAGTTCTTCGGAGCGCTATAAGATGCGCCGTGAGGTGCAATATATCTTTCAGGATCCGTTTGCCTCGCTCGATCCGCGCAAAACTGTTGGTTTCTCGATTGCGGAGCCGATCCACACCCACGGTCTTCTTGATAACAACAAGGAGATCAATGCGCGCGTGGCGGAACTACTGGAACGCGTTGGCCTTGGTCCGGAATATGCTTCGCGTTACCCGCATGAGTTTTCCGGCGGTCAGCGTCAGCGTATCTGTATTGCGCGTGCGCTTGCTTCAAAGCCGAAGCTTATCATCGCTGATGAAGCGCTTTCGGCGCTCGATGTTTCCATTCAGGCGCAGGTTATCAACCTGTTTATGGATCTGCAGAAAGAACATGGGCTGGCTTATCTCTTCATCAGCCATGACATGGCCGTGGTTGAAAAGATGAGCCATCGCGTCGCTGTGCTCTATCTTGGACAGATTATGGAGCTTGGCTCTCGTCGTCAGGTTTTTGAAACGCCGACGCATCCTTATACGCAGCGCCTGCTTTCAGCTGTGCCGGTTGCCGATCCTTCGGCACGGACTGAACGCGCAGCGCTTGAAGGAGAAATTCCAAGCACGACGCGTCGGATCGACGACAAGCCGACGATCTACAATCACCGCGAGGTTTCATCGGGCCATTTCGTCGCCGAAAGCGCCTGAGATATTGCCGCTTTTTTCATCGCATTATCCAACGCAAAACCGCTTCACACTTTTGCTGGAAATGCTTCAACTAAACCCAAAGGGGAAAATAATGATAAAGAAAGCACTGAAAGCCGCTCTTCTGGCTTCTGCCCTGTCGGCAGCTGTGATTGCATCGGCACCGGCTTTCGCCGCAGGCAAGCTCACTGTTTCGTCGCCGCAGGACCCGGGCAGCTGGGATCCGATTGATACGTTCCTCGTCAACTGGGCGTCGGTCGCAACAAATATTTTTGATGGTCTCGTCTATCGCGGCCCTGATCTGAAAATCGTACCAGGTCTGGCAACGTCGTGGGAAGAACTCGACGAAGGCAAACGCATCCGCTTCAATCTGCGTGAAGGTGTGAAGTTCCACGATGGCGAGCCATTCAACGCAGAAGCGGTGAAGTTCACTTTTGATCGTCTGCTTGGTGAGGAAGGTGCGAAAGGTCCGCAGCGTTCCAACTATATCGCAATCGAAAAGGTCGAAGTCATCGACGAAAAGACCGTCGATTTTCACCTCAAGACGCCAGATCCGGTGTTGATCACCAAGCTTGCCGGTTACGGCGCGATGATCGTTCCACCGAAATACATCACCGAGAAGGGTGATGATTATTTCAACACACATCCAGTTGGCACTGGCCCATTCAAATTCGTATCTTATGAGCCAAAGGTCAACATCAAGCTTGAAGCTTTTGCTGACCATTGGGGCGGTGCTCCGAAGCTTTCGGAACTTGAATATCGCTTCATTACTGAGCCTTCGACAGCTGTAGCCGAACTTCAAGCTGGTCGCGTTGATCTGGTCATTCCACCAACTATCCCAATCGGCATGATCCCGACGATTGAAGGCGATCCAAAGCTTGAACTTGTTACAGCCTCGGGGCCGTCGGTCTATGCCCTTCGTTTCAACACGCGTGACGGCATCACCAAAGACGAACGTGTTCGCAAGGCGTTGATTATGGCTGTCGATCGCGATGCGATCATCCAGTCGATCCTTGCCGGACAGGCTGAAGCGATCGCAAGCTTCCAGGGTTCACTGTCGTTCGGTTTCGATCCAAACATGAAGCCGCTGCCTTATGATCCTGAGCAGGCTAAAAAATTGCTAGAAGAAGCAGGCGTTCAGCCCGGTGCAACGGTGCAGATTGACGTGCGCGGTCAAGATGCGAGCTTCAACGAAGTTGCACAAGCAGTCGCAAGCTTCCTGCAGATGGTCGGCGTGAATGCAACCATTAAGCCTTATGACACGAATGTTCTGCTCAATGACATCATCCCACAAGGCAAAACGGGTGCCATGTTCCAGCAGGCATGGGGTGGTTGGACCTTCGATTACGATAACACCGCTTACTCGATGTACCATTCGGGTGAAAAGTGGAACCCGTATGACAAGGATGAAAAGCTCGACAAGATGCTTGAAGCACAGCGTTCGGTTCTCGACCGTGGCGAACGTGAAAAGATGCTTCAGGAAATCGCGCATTATGCTGCCGACCGCGCGCTCGAAATGCCTCTCTACAACCTGAAGGCAATCTTCGGCGTCAATAAGCGCGTGAAGAACTTCGTGCCTGTTCCAGATAGCCGTCTGCGTCTCACCGACGTAACCGTCGATTAAACCAACTGATACGGCAAGCCGTTCATCGGCTTGCCGCTGCATTTCGGAGGCGCTCTGGTGGCTGGATTTCTTATAAAACGAATTTTGCAAGCGTTGTTCGTGTTGATCGCGATGACGTTGCTTGTCGCATATGCGATCCGCCTGACGGGCGATCCGGCGCTAATGTTGACGCAAGGTGCTGGCAGTATCACGGAAGCCGATCTCGAGCGCATCCGCGAGGGGTTGGGTTTGAACCAGCCATTCCTGGTTCAATATTGGCAGTTCCTCAAAGGTCTGTTTACACTTGATCTTGGACGCAGCTTCCTCGGCGGTACGCAGGTTTCCGTTCTGGTCGGAAGCGCGCTGCCAGCCACACTTATGCTGGCTTTTGCCTCGCTGTTCGTTTCCATCGTAATTTCGGTGCCACTTGGCATCAAGGCGGCAGTTTCGCGTGGTAAATGGGCTGATCAGCTCATTCGCATCTGCTCGCTCGTCGGTCTGTCTTTCCCGAACTTCTGGCTCGCGACGATGCTCGTCCTGCTGTTCGGCATTTATCTGCAATGGCTACCGCCAAGTGGTATGAGCGGTATTGCAAGCTTCGTTATGCCTGCGCTGACCATGGGCATTATTCTGACTGCAACCAACGTTCGTCTTGTGCGCACGTCGATGCTCGAAACACTGCAGTCGCAATATATCATGGTGGCTCGTGCCAAGGGTCTGAGCGAAAACAAGGTGCTCTATAAGCACGCGCTGCGTAACTGCGCTATTCCGCTGATTACCTATATCGGCTTGCAGTTCGGTGGCCTCCTGGGCGGTATCGTTGTGGTTGAACGCGTCTTCAACTGGCCGGGTATGGGCACGCTTGCATTTGATGCGGTTGCCGGACGCGACTACCCGGTCCTGCAGGCAACAATCGCAATCCTTTCGATGCTGATTATCGGCGTCAATCTTCTGGTGGACATCGCTTACGGCCTTGTCGATCCGCGAATTCGTACGGAGTAGAGCCTATGGCGACTAAAGTGGCGACCAAAACCTCAACGCTCCAGCTTTCCCGCTTTGCCAGCCTGGAGTTTATTGTTGGTTTTCTTCTCACCGGCACCATCTGTCTGGCAGTCATTTTCTCGAGCTATCTGTTTCCAGCAGGCGCGAACAAGATCGACCTGATGGCGCGTCTGATGCCGCCATTCGTCAATCCGGCTCATATTTTCGGTGCTGACCCCCTCGGCCGCGACGTACTTGCGCGCGTCGTTATCGGTGGCAAAATCTCGCTTTTTGTGGGTTTTATCTCCGTCATTGGTTCGGTGATCATCGGCACCATTATGGGCTTGGTTGCAGGCTATTATCGCGGCTTCTGGGATATGGCGCTGATGCGCTTTGTCGATGTGCAGCTTGCGATGCCGTTCATCTTGCTGGCGATCACCTTCATGGCTATCCTTGGCGGAGGACTGGTCAACACGATCATCCTGCTGATTGTTTCGCAATGCGTGCAATATGCCCGACTGGTGCGCGGCTCAGTGCTTTCGCTGCGCGAGCGCGAGTTCATCCTGTCTGCGCGCGCTATTGGGGTGAAGGACTGGCGCATCATTTTCCAACACCTGCTGCCAAATCTGCTCGGACCGGTCATCGTTCTGATGACGCTGAATGTGGCCAACAACATCCTGCTTGAATCCAGCCTGACCTTCCTGGGCTTTGGCATTGATTCAACCATTCCAAGCTGGGGCGGAATGCTGGCCGATGGCCGTACCTATCTCCAGACTGCGTGGTGGGTGAGCCTGTTCCCCGGCCTTGCCATTCTTTTCACGGTGCTTGGCCTCAACCTTCTGGGTGACTGGCTGCGTGACAGCCTCGATCCAACTGGCAGGACTTCGCGATGAGCGTGATTTTTGAAAAGACCTATACGCGTTCAATCAATGTGTTGATTGAACGCTTTTCAAAGCCGGAAATGCGTGGCGCTAACGTAGAAGTCTGGCTGTTCGATGACCAGCCAAGCCGCTTTGCTGCTGAAACAAAGCTGCGCGAGGCGGGCATCGATGCGCGGCTGCGTTCAGCCTATAAGCCGCTTCTGCATTTCTTTCTTGAAGAAGTGGACGGGACAGCACTCAAGGCTGCAACAATTCGCTATCCGCGCCATGACAACTGCGTAGAGAACCGTTTTCTGCTGGAAACCTATCCGCTGACAGCACTTCTTCCCGAAGCAAAGATCAGCTTCAGTGCGTCCGGTAAGGATGATTTCTTTTATGAAGTCGACCTCACATTTGCCGATGGTCGCACTGAAAATCATCGTGTTTTCGCACCCAATCGCGTGCATGAAGATTTTATCGGCGAAACGCTTGTCTCACCAACTGGCTGGCTGATTGTCGAACATGAAGGCAGCGTTGAAAACGCGCGCTTTGAGACCGCTTATGAACAGTTGTTTCACGATACTATTTCGACCATTGCCACCCATGACTGGGGCAGGGGCGAGCCCTATTTTGAAGAGCTGAACATTTCGGTCAACATGCCGATTACTGATCGACGCCTTGCCTATGATGAGGAAGCGTTGAGCCTGACGGAAGCTCTGCACGAGGATATCTATTTCTCATTGCTCGAAGTTTTCCAGAAAAAGTCTGGTCGTCCGGTCGGTGATCGTGGTTTGCAGCCCGGTCAGATCGTTCCCGAAGTCCGCTTCCGTGATGCCGAGCCAACCGTTAAAGTGGAAACACGTCCGCTGGCAACGTCAGATGCACTGACTGCCGAGCAAGTTCTGGAAAATGCGCAGGCTCCCCTTTCGGCTGATCAGATCCGCAGAGAGATTGCAAAGCTTGGCGGCGCACCTTTTGAAGCGAAGACTCGTGCAGGTCGCAGCGTGCGCGCGACCTATGTTTCGGGCAGTGATTTGCCGATGATGATCAGTGCCGGGCAACATGCCAATGAAACGACTGGCATCGTCGGAGCATTACGTGCCGCGAGCCGTCTTAGCGCACGCGATGGCGCGCATTTCACGATCTCGCCACAGGAAAACCCGGACGGGTATGAAATCCATAAGCGTCTGTGCGTTTTGCAGCCACATCATATGCATCACGCGTCGCGCTATACGGCTCTTGGCGATGATCTTGAATATCGCAGCGGCGAGGGGCTTTTTGAGAAAGCAATTCGCGTAGAGGCGGAGGCGCGCACTAATGCGAAGCTGCATGTCAATCTGCATGGCTATCCGTCGCATGAATGGACACGTCCGTTGTCTGGATATGTTCCGCGATCCTTTGCGATGTGGACGCTGCCAAAAGGCTTCTTCCTGATTATTCGCCACCATGCATCATGGGAGAAAGAAGCCGAACAGCTGATGGATCATGTGACCAGGCATCTTGGTGCCATCGATGGTCTGCTTGATTACAACGATGCGCAAATCAAGCTTTTCGAGCAACATGCAGGCGAAACGGGTTTCCGTATCATCAACGGCTTCCCATGTATGGTCGGTGTCGATGATCGTCACACGGTTCCGCTGACGCTAATTACCGAATATCCGGACGAAACCATCTATGGCGATGCCTTTGTCAAAGGCCATACGGCGCAGATGGAAACCGTGCTCTCGGCTTATGAAGCTTTGCAGCTGCTCTTTCCGAGGGAGCCGATTGCTTAGCTAAAAGCGCATCCCGAAAAGTGTGCAACGGTTTTCGGAAAAGATGCGCGTTAAAGAAAATTTTAGAGCGTTGATCCGTTTTAATCGGATCGGCGCTCTAAAGATAGTAAATGCCAATGCGATTGCCGCCGATCATTTCGACGGCAATCTCCATCTCGTAAATATCGCGCAGAATATCCGGCTGAATGAGTTCTTCCGGTGATCCCTGATGGACGACCTTACCCTTGCGCATCGCAACGATATGGTCGGAATAGCAGGATGCGAAATTGATGTCGTGCAGCACCAGCACGACTGTCTTGCCCAGTTCATTTGCCGCACGCCGTAGCAGTTTCATCATCGAAGCAGAGTGCTTCATGTCGAGATTGTTGAGCGGTTCATCCAGAAGAACGTAATCTGTGTTCTGGCAGAGAACCATCGCCACGAAAGCGCGCTGGCGCTGTCCGCCCGAAAGCTCATCGAGAAAACGGTCGCCTAGCTCTTCAAGTTCGAGATAGCCGATTGCCTGATCGACGTGGTTGAGATCTTCGCGTGTTGGGCGGCCCTTGGAATGCGGATAACGCCCGAAAGTCACCAAATCGCGCACTGTGAGGCGCGAGTTAATAGCATTGTCCTGCCTTAAGATCGAAAGCCGTTTTGCCAGCACATCACCCGATGTGGTCGATACATCCAGCCCATCGACCGTGATGCGGCCTTTACACATGGGAAGCAGGCGGCTGACCATGGAAAGCAAGGTGGACTTTCCTGCACCATTCGGTCCGATGATCGAGGTAATGCCGCGTGCGGGCAATTGCAGCGTCACATCATCAACGACGACCGCATCTCTATAGGATTTACTGACCTGGTTTATTTCGATCAACGTGCGTTTCCCCTGACGAGAAGGATGATAAAGACGAGCCCGCCCAGAAACTCTATGATGACACTGAGCGCAGTATTGAACGAGAAAACGCGCTCAAGAATGGTTTGTCCGCCGACAATGCATAGGATTGCCAGCAATACGGCAATAGGCAGCACGATACGATGCTTGGATGAACCAGCAATCATGTAAGCCAGATTGGCGACAAGCAGACCGAAGAAGGTGATAGGGCCAACGAGTGCGGTTGAGACGGAAACAAGGATCGTGACGATCAGCAGAATGCGATGCACAACGCGGCTATGATCTACGCCCAGATTGATTGCCGGATCGCGTCCCAGCGATAAAACATCAAAGACATTGAGAAAACGCAGGCCGTAAAGCGTGACCACTGCCACGATAATTGCTGCGAGCAACAGAATATCCGCGTTGACGCTGTTGAAGCTTGCAAAGAAACGGTCCTGAAGCACGGCGAATTCATTCGGGTCGATCATGCGTTGCATGAGGTTCGACAGGCTTCGGAAGAAAACACCGAACACAATGCCGACAAGCATGACCAGATGCAGGCTGCGCGCAGCACCTGAAAACAGCCAAGCATAAAGTGTGCTGGCAAAGACCACCATGATTGCCGTCTCGGCGAAGAAGCGGCCATTTGGACCGACCCCGTTCACATGGATAGCGCCAAAGGCGAAAACTGCCAAAGTCTGGATCAGAATATAAAGCGCATCAAACCCCATGATGGAGGGAGTGAGAATGCGGTTATTGGTGACGGTCTGAAACAGCACGGTCGAGACAGCAATCGAATAGGCAACCAGCACCATGGCCGCAAGTTTGGTGCCGCGGAAGTTAAGGATGAAAGACCAACTGCCTTTTGCTCCCAGCGTCATGAAGGCTGCGCAGGAAATAATGACGAGGATCGAAAGAAGCGTGATGATGAAGCAGGGACGTTTAAGCAAGGCGTGATCCCCGACGCAAAAGCAGATAGAGGAAGATCGCGCTGCCAACGACGCCCATCATCGTGCCGATGGGGATTTCATAGGGAAAACGGATGATGCGCCCGACGATATCGCAGGCTAGCACCAGTCCAGCGCCAAGCACGGCCACCCATGGCACGGCGCGGCGCATATTATCGCCAATGAACATGCTGACCACATTTGGTACGATGAGGCCCAGAAAAGGGATCATGCCCACCGTCACGACCACGCTAGAGCTGACCATAGACACGATCACAAGCCCGAGGGTCACGACGCGGCGATAGTTGAGACCGAGGTTGGTCGTGAAATCTTCGCCCATGCCAGCAACTGTGAAACGATCAGCCGCAATATATGCGATGACGGTGAGGGCGAATGAAAGATACAGCAACTCATAACGACCGCGCAGCACGCCCGAAAAGTCGCCGGTTGTCCATGAATTGAGCGCTTGCAGCAGATCATAACGATAGGCGATGAAGGTCGTCACGGCGCTGATTACGCCGCCCAGCATGATGCCGACAAGCGGCACCACCAGTACCGAACGCAATGGAATGCTGCGCAGGATGCGCAGAAAAAGGGCTGTACCGGCAAGGGCCGTAACGGATGCTACCAGCATCTTGCCGAAAACCGGTGTGTCGGGGGCGAACAGAATGACGAGCAGAATGCCGAGGCTTGCAGATTCAACGGTTCCGGCTGTTGATGGCTCAACAAAACGATTGCGTGTCAGCATCTGCATGATCATTCCAGCCACAGCCATCGACATGCCAGCAAGAATGATTGCAAGCGTACGCGGTATACGGCTGATCAGCAGAACTTCTGCTGCGCGATCGGTGCTATTTGCGCCAAACAGTGTGCTGAGCGATACATCGCTGACGCCGATAAACAGGCTGATAAAAGCCAGTATGACGACAACAACTATAGCTGCGGCGAGTGCCTTCACGCTTAATTCCCGTTCTCTTGCCTTGTCATGAAATCGGGCCACAAATTGTGCGGCCCAAAATGACTGGGTCAGAAGATATTATTTCGCTTTGTCAAAAGCCGCTGAAAGCTGCTGGATCGTGTTATGCAGTGCACCAAGGCCACCGCCGACGAGATACCAGTTCTGGGCGTTCAGATAGACGACCTGATCGTTCTTCCAGGCGTTGGTCTGACGTACGAGTTCATTATCGAGCAATTGTTTGGCAGAGGTGCCTTCACGGCCGATGGCTGCATCGCGGTCGAGTACGAAAAGCCAATCCGGATTGGTTTCAAGAATGAATTCCGAGCTGACTGGCTGGCCATGATTGCCGACAGAAAGATCGGGCGCGGCTGGTTCAACGCCGAAGCTGTCATGCAATACGCCGAAGCGTGAACCCGGACCATAGGCGCTGATTTTACCGCCGGACGTCAGGATCATCAGACCCTTGCCTTTGCCCTTGGTCTTTTCTTTCAGTGCTGCGAGTTCGCTATTGAGCTTGTCGACTTCAGCCTTGGCTTCGGTTTCCTTGCCAAAAATCTGGCCCAGCTTTTCGATATTGGCTTCGGTGCCGGAAATGAATTCCTTGGCTGGAACAGTCAGATCGATGGTCGGTGCAATCTTTGCGAGCTCACCATATTTTGCAGCTGAGCGACCGCCGACAATGATCAGGTCAGGTTCGGCTGCATTGACCGCTTCATAGTCAGGTTCGAAAAGCGTGCCGACTTTCGCGTAATCTGCGCCGTCGTATTTCTTGAGATATTCCGGGAAAGCGATGCTGCCAGGAACGCCGATGATCTTCACGCCAAGGCGATCAAGATTGTCGAGCGTTGCAAAATCGAACACCACGACTTTTTCAGGATTTGTCGCAACCGTTGTTTCGCCTTGGGCGTGTTTGACTGCCACATCGGCGGCGTTCGCGCCGGAGGCAAGGGCTGTGGCAACAAGTGCTGCGCCAAACAGACGGGAAAAATGTCGGCTGAATTTCAGCATGGCGTTCAATCCTTTCGTCAATCTTGTGCTTTATAGTCCGGTTTTCTTCCAGTCAAAGCCGGAAGACCACAATTCAGTTGTTTTGTTCGTCTGGGCTCTCATTGAGCAGGATGAATTTCAAGCTGTCTTCAACCGTAAGCGGGATCATCGAACCGTGGCTTTCGTTATCGAAGCGACGATAGGCAACCTCAAAGCCCGGAAGTTGTTTCAACTCGGTCTGAATGTCTGCACCCGCCGGTCCGCCACGCAGCTTCTTCAGGCGCTCGGTATCTTCCTTGGACTGGCCCGGGCGTTCGCCGCGCTTGCCGGATGATTCAACAAGCAGCCGCATCGGTTTCGGATCGGCTTTGAATGCCTCCACAAACCGATCCTTGTCGGTGAGAATCGAGCGTCCATTCCACCAGATCGATGGGTCTGCGGCAGCATAAGTCTGAAATGAATTCGGATGATTGAAGAGCGCATAAAGCGTGAAAAGCCCACCCAGCGAATGCCCAAAAAGAGCCTGCTTACTCTTGTCGATAGCAAAACGCTTTTCGACTTCGGCTTTTACCTGATGATCAATAAAATCGAAGAACGCGCCGCGACCGCCAGTTTTCGGAATATTCGTCTGAACCGGGATCAATTCGTCTGGTGTCGGAGGCGTGAGATCGAAATAGCGCAGGCGGACGATTTCGTCCTTGTCTTCGGTCGGATAACCGATGCCGACAAACACTGCGTTGAACTGAGGATTATCTTCCATCAGCTTGGCTGCGATCGGCAACATCCGATTGCCATCACTCATATAGACAACGGGGAAACCACTGGCAGGCGCTTTTTCAGCGGGTGCAGCCACGAAAATTCGATAGTCGATGCCGTTCGCCTGCATGTCAAAGGAGTCGACTTGCGGCTTTCCTGCATGTGCAGAGGCGTTCACGAGAATGCTTCCGAACATGAGGCAAACCTTCAAAATTACGTTCTTTGTCTTGCTCACGAGAGCATCCATTTCATAAAGAAATGACGCCAGCCAAAATCAGCTGGCGTCATAATGTGCGTTAGAAGCGTGAGGTCATGCCGAGCCAGAGACGACGGCCTTCAACCACGTTGTTGATTTCGTCCACTGTGACCTTCTTGTCGAAGATATTGTAGACGGCAGCATTGAGCGTGACGTTCTCGCTGAATTCATAAGAGCCGCCGAGGTCGAAAGTGGCATAGCCTTTATATTTGCGGGCGATGACCTGACCTCTGCTGTTATAGGCATATGGCTCACCAACAGTGCCGATACGCAGACCGGCGTTGATTTCAGGGCCGTGGTAGTTACCAGCTGCCCAGGCAGTCAGACCGTCGACTGGCGTTTCCCAATCTGCGCGGATGTTTGCCATATGCTTTGGCGTGCGAGCCAGGGGCAGACCTGCATATTCGCCGGTCTTCTGTTCCGAGTCGGTATAGGTATAGCTACCGCGAAGCTTAATCGTGTCGGTCGCTTCCCAATCTGCCGTCAGTTCTACGCCCTGAATTGTCGCTTCATCGATGTTGTAGCTGTAATAGAGGACGTAGTTCGGGTCCTGAGCCCAGCGCAGTGGCTGGCCTGTGATTGGATCATACTGAATGTTGCTGGCGATCTTGTCTTTGAAATCGGTGTAGAAGTAGGTTGCACCGAGGCGCAGACCCTGCTGGTTGTCCCAAAGCGCACTGGCTTCATAGCTGGTGCTCTTTTCTGGCTGAAGGTTTGGATCCCCGATAATGACGCCGCAGTTTCCGGTCGGGCCGTAGGTACAGTTGCCGCCGCCAGTCGTGTAAGCATAGCCGGGTGCAATGGTGCGAATTTCAGGGGCGCGGAAGCCGGTTGAAATGCCGCCCTTCAGTGTCAGCTGATCCGTGGCGTGCCAAACTGCATAGCCGCGAGGGCTCCAATGCGAACCGTAGATTTCGTGGTGATCCATGCGCAGGCCACCGGTCAGCGCGAAGTCTGGAGTGATCCACCATTCATCTTCAGCGAAAAGTGCCCACTGCTTAATCGTGAACTCTTCGTCCAAGCCTGTACGACGGCCCGGGTTCTGATCTGTCAGCGTGCCTTCGATAAACTGGCCGCCGGTTACGAGCGTGTGGTTGCCATAAAGCTCGAACGGGGTGGTGAACTTGCCGTCCAGTGTAGAGTTGCGGATATGCGGTGAACGCAGGCTTTCAACAAAATCACCGCGAGCCTTGTTCCAAGTGTAGTTTGTTCTCTGAGCAGTTTCCTGCATGAAAGAGAACTCGGAAGTTGTTGGACCCCAACGGCCTGTGTGACTGATCGACCAGTGGTTTCGGTCGTTCATATTATAAGTGTCGAGCG
Organism: Brucella sp.; assembly: GCF_032066345.1. Taxonomy (NCBI): domain Bacteria; kingdom Pseudomonadati; phylum Pseudomonadota; class Alphaproteobacteria; order Hyphomicrobiales; family Brucellaceae; genus Brucella; species Brucella sp. The sequence goes on along the minus strand of NZ_DAMBKZ010000004.1, from coordinate 92,390 downwards.
GTGCCGTGCTGCCGGTTGCTACAGGGTTGATCGTGTTTCCAACCGATGAATCGCGGCGCAAGCGCGTCTTGCCGGCTTCAAAAACGATGTCGTGATCGGCGTTTGGCGTAATCGTCACGCGACCAGTGATGTCGATATCACGCTGCTCTGGCGTGCCGCTGATGATTTTGTCTTCCTGACGCTTGAGGCCGCGTCCCCACAGCTGCACACCAACCAAATTCGGAACGAGAGGGCCGGTCATGTAGTATGAGCCCTGTAGCGAATTACCGAACTTCGAGTGCTGCTGAACTGTCGTGTCGATGCTCAGCGAGCCGCTCCACTTGTCCGAAACCTTCTTGGTGATGACGTTGATCACGCCGCCCATGGCGTCGGAACCATAAAGCGATGACATCGGGCCACGAATAACTTCGATGCGTTCAATAGCGTTGGCTGGCGGCAGGAAACTCTGTTCGAAACCGGAGTTGCCGTTGGTGCGCGCGTCGCGTGTGCTCTGACGCTTTCCGTCAACGAGGATCAGCGTGTAGCTGCCCGGAAGGCCGCGAATGAAGATGTCCCGTTCTGCTGCAGCCCCCGTCACAGCAACGCCCTGAACATCGCGCAATGCATCACCAAGATCGCGATAAGAACCTTTTTCAAGTTCTTCACCCGGTACAACCGAAATGCTCGCTGGAGCATCGGTTATGTTCTGCTCAAAACCTGTCGCCGAAACAACGATCTGGTTAAGCGTGATACCACCGGCAGCATTTACCTGTTCGGTCGCCTGGGCTTCAGCCTGTTTCTTTTTCGCGGCTTCTTCTTCTGCTGTGGTCGCGGTCTGTGCGAATGAAGCTGCGCCGCTTAGAATAAGTGCGGTCGAAAGGCATGTGCCCGCAAGAACGGCTTTTGCAAAAAGCGATCCGCTGGCCAATTGCCTGTTCTGCGAACCATTGGTACGCAATCCCCGAAACAAGCTGGTCATAAATATCACCCTTAAAGTTGAGTTTTCAGCTCTCCTTATGTATGGCAATAACGTGACGTCAATCGTCATGATTTATAAGAATTCCAAGTTTCAGAAAACGCAACTGAACGGATGTCGTAGCAATGTCGGGCAAGCGAATGAAAACTCAGGCAGAGGTTGATAAAGTGGAGGGCGAAAGCCTGAAACTGGGGCAGCTGCGCTTGCTGATTGCGCTTGATGCACTTCTTGTGGAAGGCAGTGTCGGCGGTGCTGCAAAGCAGATGGGATTGAGCATTGCGGCTATGAGCCGGCTACTCGGACAGATCCGCGAGAAGTTCGATGATCCGATCCTCGTGCGCTCTGGTCGAAACATGATTGCAACGCCAAAGGCCGAAGCTTTACGTGGTCGCTTGCGCAGACTGGCCAATGAAGCTGAAGCGCTCATGAGCTTCAACGGCAGTGATGCAGTGGAGACGCATTGCAAAAGAAAGCATGGGTGGGAGAGGGCGAGCGCTATTGTTGCGCCGCCGCCGTTAGGTATTCGTAAGGTAATCGAGCTCGAAAACCATCCCACCCCTGAACAGCTTGCGGCCCAATTTGCCAATATTCAGGATGAGAACGATCCTGTCCGGCGGCTCGCGAAATACATTGCGATCACCGGCCGCAAGGTTGGCCACACACGTCCGCTCGAAATGTACGAAGCGGAAGATGCTTTCACCACGATATTTGCAGGCGAAGCAGATCCCATGCAAATCAGTGCTTTATTGCGGCTTATTCATTATCGAGGTGAAACGGCTCCTGAACTTGCCGGTATGGCTCAGGCAGCCCGAAAATATTACTCAACGCAGGCCGACATTCGCCGCCCGGCACTTGACTGGCCCGCATATCTCTCGCCAAATTCACATCAGTCGCCATGGTTTATGCTGGCGGCAATTCTTGTTGCACGCGCTGGCTATCCGGTCGTTATGCATGGCAATTGCGGAACAGGTGAGCTTTCCGGGAAGCTGGAACTCGCAGCTGAAGCCGTCAATATCCCGGTTGCGGGTTCGCTATCATTGGCTGAAAGTGCGCTGAACGCGCATGGTATCTGCTTCATGCCATTGGCTGGTTTTGCACCACAGGTTCACGCCCTGCTCGCGCTTTATCCACTGTTTCACTCGAGGTCATCTATCAACAGTCTCGCGCATCTGCTTAACCCGATGCAGCTTTCCACATCGTTCCTCGGTGTCACTCAACCTACCTATCGTGAGTTGCATCGCGATGCGTCGGCTCTGCTAGATTTGCAGTCGGTTTCGGTCGTGTCGACGAGCCGCGATGTGGCGGAACTGGTGCCGCACCATGCGCATACGGTTTACAGATGGCTCGGCGGACAGAAAACGGACCTCACATTGCCAACCTTGTCGAAGGCAGGAACCGATAAGCATTCCAGCCTTACTTCGTTTGAATACTGGCTCGCCGTTTGGTCGGGTGCTGCCGTTGATGAGCGTGCGGAGCTGACGATTATCGCATCTACCGCGATGGCGCTCATGACTGTTCTTGCTGCAGACAATGATAGTTACGGCCAGTTCTACAAAAAGGCAGAGGAACTTTGGAAAACGCGCCATCAACACTGAATGACGATAATTGCGTGACCAATTTTTGAGCAGGCGTCGAAAACTATTCTACTTATGCCATTTTGGGAAAAAGCATTCCGGTTGCTGATGCAGAACAGCAAGCCGATGCTTTGTTTGCTCTTTTTATAAGCCCTATCGTTCCGCCGTAACTCTTAGTACGCAGCGGGGCGATTTGATGGTCAATCCTATATTCGGTGCATCTGGCACTTCCATTTTTGAATCCATGTCGCGCCTTGCTGCCGAAACCGGTGCCATAAATCTGGGGCAGGGATTTCCTGAAGGTTTTGAACCTCAAGAACTTGTCGAAGCAGCAATTCAGGCTTTACGTGATGGCCCTCATCAATATCCTCCGATGCTTGGGCTGCCTTCCTTGCGCAAGGCGGTTGCCGAGAATGCACGCCGCTTTCTGGGTCTTGAGATCGATTGGGAGACCGAGGTTCTGGTGACGTCAGGGGCCACCGAAGCGCTGACCGATACGTTCCTAGCGCTTCTTGAATCTGGTGATGAAGTCATCGTCTTTGAACCCGTTTACGATGCCTATACCACGCTCATTCGTCGCGCGGGCGGTAAAGTTATCCCGCTTCGTCTGACGCCACCACATTGGGAATTGCCACGTGAAGCGCTGGAAAAGGCCATCACATCAAAGACCAAGCTGATCGTCGTCAATACGCCAATGAACCCGATTGGCAAGATATTCGATCCGCAAGAACTTGAGTTTCTAGCTTCGCTTACGATCAACCACGACCTGACCATCGTGTCGGATGAGGTCTACGAACACCTGATTTTCGACGGGCGACCGTTTCATTCGCTTCTTGCTGTGCCCGGCATTCGTGATCGTGTCGTGCGGATTGGATCGGCTGGAAAGAGCTTTTCCGTGACAGGCTGGAAAGTTGGCTATGTGACGGCCGATGCAAAACTTCTCGCGCCCATTTCCCGCGCACATCAATATGTGACTTTCACCACGCCACCGGCCTTACAGGCGGCAGTCGCCGTCGGTCTTTTGCTGCCCGACAACTATTTCACCAAATTGCGCAGCACGCTTGCATCGCGTCGTGACTTGCTGGTTGGTGGACTAAGGGCAGCAGGCTTCGATATCGCAGACGTGCCTTCAACCTATTTCGCCGTGGCCGATGTGAGCGGCCTCGACCCTGAAGGCGACGACCTTGCCTTCTGTCGACGCCTGACGCTTGAGGCTGCTGTGACACCTGTGCCGGTTTCGTCCTTCTATGGCGAACGCGACGTGAAAAGCCATGTCCGCTTCTGCTTCGCCAAGACGGAAGCAACGCTTTCTGAAGCCGTCGATCGGCTTGCCCGTTGGTCAGAAAAACAAAACTGGCGCGCCGCCTCCTGATGCGCCGCCCAAAATCACTTCGAGGAATATCTGCATGAAATATACCCCATTCATTCGTGGCGCTCTGTCAGCGGTTCTGTTGTCCATGCTTGCGGCTTCGCCCGCATTGGCTGAGAAAATCCGCTTGGGCGTTACGTCAGGTCCGCACGCCCAGATCGCCGAAGCGTTGGCACCCATCGCGAAAGCCAAGGGGCTCGAGATCGAGATCGTCGAGTTTTCCGATGGCGCAATGATTGATCCGGCAACGAATGACGGTGATCTCGATGCCAATGGTTTCCAACACACGCCTTATCTCAATCAGCAGAACAAGGATCGTGGGCTTAATCTTGTAGCTGTCGGTGGAAACACGGTCCTGCTGCCGATGGCCGGGTATTCGCATAAGTTCAAAACTTTGGCTGAACTTCCGGAAGGTGCACAGATCACCATTCCTAACGACCCAAGCAATGCCGGACGCGCTCTAAAGCTTCTCGAAAAGGGCGGAGTCCTCAAGCTGACACCCGGCGTAACTTTCAATGCCACTGAACTCGATATTGTTGAAAATCCGAAGAATGTGAAGATCATCCCGATGGAAACGGCGCAGCTCGCCCGCTCACTGGAAGATGTCGATTTTTCGGTGATCACGTCTCACTTCGCGTTGAGCGCGGGGCTGGTTCCGAGCCGCGATGCGATCCTGATCGAAGATCAGCTCTCTGATTATTTTTGCCTCATCGCTGTTGCTGAAAAGAACAAGGACGCGCCGTGGGTGAAAACGCTGACCGAAGCGTACAAGTCACCAGAAGTCAAAGCCTTCATCGAGAAGAAGTTTGAAGGCAATATCATTGCGGGATGGTGAGATGAACCTTTCGGTTCGCATAGCGGAAGCAGAGCGGAGCCGGATCGGCTCCGCGCCGCCTGTCATCGATGTAAAGTCGCTGACGAAGACTTACGATCCAAAAGCCGGTGCGGTTCTGGACGATGTTTCGTTACGCGTCGGCAAGGGGGCTATCCATGGCATCATCGGCCGCTCAGGCGCGGGTAAAAGCACATTGGTTCGTTGCCTGAACGGTCTCGTACAGCCGACCAGCGGTCAGGTGTTTGTTGCCGGGCGTGAGGTGAGCAAGCTTGAAGGACGTAATTTGCGCCAAGCACGCCGCGATATATCGATGATATTTCAGCATTTTAGCCTCTTATCTTCCCGAAGTGCTGCAGCTAATATAGCGTTGCCTATGGAATTGGCTGGTGTGCCGCGCGAAACCATTCGCAAGCGAGTGACCGAGCTGCTGGATCTGGTAGGTTTGAACGGAAAGGCAGACGCCTATCCATCGGAACTGTCTGGCGGGCAGAAGCAGCGTGTGGGCATTGCGCGTGCACTGGCTCTGGAGCCAAGTGTCCTTCTATCGGATGAAGCGACCTCTGCTCTTGATCCCGAAACCACCGAACAGATTTTGGCGCTGCTCAAAGATATCAATCGGCGCTTGGGCCTGACCATCGTTCTCATCACGCATGAAATGGATGTGGTTCGCCAGATTGCCGACCATGTGACAGTGCTTGAAGGCGGTCGTGTGGTTGAAACCGGGCCGACATTCGACGTCTTTGCCTTTCCGAAATCAACCATCGCGCGTTCATTTCTCTCTAGCATTGTGGCTCACGACCTGCCGCCGGAAGTTGCCCAGAAGCTTCTGCATGATGCAGTTCCCGGATCAAGCCCGGTCCTGCGTATCATCTTTTCCGGAGAGGCCGCGCATTCGCCAGTGGTTGGGACGCTTGTTCAGCGTTTTGGCATCAATCCCAATATTCTGCATGGTCGCATTGATTACATTGGCGGGAAGCCACTCGGGATCATGACGTTGATCGCTGAAAACGGCGAGCCTGATCTCGCGGATGTGCTCGCTTATCTAGCGTCGCTTGATTTACACGGAGAGGTGCTGGGCCATGTTGTCTGACCTGCTTTCACCCGCACTCGTCAATCTATTGCTGGAGTCGCTCAAGCAGACAATCATGATGGTGGCGGCGTCGGCTATTCTTTCCACGTTGATCGGTCTGCCACTCGGCATTGCACTGGTTGTCACGGCCCCCGGTCAATTTCTTGAACGCCCACTTTTCAACCGGATAGCAGGCACTATCGTCAATCTTGTGCGGTCTACGCCCTTTATTATTTTGATGGTGGCGATCATTCCATTTACCCGCCTTGTGGCAGGCACAACAGTTGGCACTTACGCCGCAATCGTACCGCTGACCGTTGCAATCATTCCGCTCTATGCGCGCCTCGCTGAGACCGCAATGCGTGAGGTAGATCAAAGTCTTATAGAAGCTGCTGAAAGCATGGGTGCAACACCCATGCAAATCATTTTCAAAGTTTTGCTTCCCGAGGCTTTACCCGGAATTATTGCTGGGCAGACGGTCACACTTGTAAGCCTTGTCGGCTATTCGGCGATGGCTGGTACAGTCGGCGGCGGCGGTCTTGGCGATCTTGGTATCCGCTTTGGTTATCAACGCTTCATGCCCGAAGTGATGATCGCAGTCGTCATCATTCTCGTTGCCATCGTTCAATCCATTCAGGTTACGGGCGATTATGCCGCCCGGATCGTCAATCATCGCGTGGCGCGCAGTCGCCGCTCACGCTAGCATTCAGAGGAGACACAAAATGACCGCGCATTCGCATCCGATCAATCTGCCATTGCTCGATATTTCGCGTTACAACGGCACGCCGGAAGAGCGGAAAAGCTTTATCGATGAGCTTCGTCGCACGCTGCATGACCACGGCTTTTTCTATCTAACCGGGCATGGAGTCGATCCAAAGCTGATCGAAAATGTCGTGGCCACCGCCAAGCGCTTCTTCGCGTTGCCGACCGAAGAAAAGCTCAAGATTGAGATGATTAACACGTCGCATTTCCGTGGCTATAACCGTGCAGGTCTTGAGCGCACTCGCGGTGAGCAGGATTGGCGAGAGCAGCTCGACATTAATACCGAGGCCGAGCCTGCCGAAATCGGTCCGGATAGCCCCGCGTGGAAGCGTCTGATCGGCCCAAACCAGTGGCCGGGCGCCTTGCCGGAACTAAAGCCATTGCTGCTTGCCTATCAGGCGGAAGTTACCCGCGTTGGCATTGATGTGCTCAAGGCGATTGCCGAAGCACTTGGTCAGAGCGAAGATTTCTTCGCACAGATTTATGATCCGCATCCTTCACAGCTTTTGAAGATTATCCGTTATCCGGGTCGTGATGTGGCCGAAAGCGATCAGGGCGTTGGCGCACACAAGGACGGTGGTTTCGTTACCGTTCTGCTCCAGGATGTTGTTCCTGGGCTGCGTGTACAGCGTGAAGATGGCGTCTGGATTGATGCGCCGCCTGTGCCGGGTACGTTTGTCATCAACACTGGTGAATTGCTTGAATTGGCAACCAATGGCTTTGTTCGCGCCGATGTTCATGGTGTTGTTGCGCCGCCCGCCGGAACAGAGCGTTTCTCGGTCGCCTTCTTCCTTGGTGCTCGCTATGACGCGACGATCCCAGTCATTGATCTGCCGGAAGAACTTAAAACCAAAGAGCGCGGTGTGAGCGTTGATCCGCTTAACACGCTGTTCCGTGAAGTGGGCCAGAACAATCTGAAGAGCCGTCTGCGCTCACATCCAGATGTTGCTCGCGCCCATCATCAGGATCTTCTGGATTCACCGGAGTTCGCAAGTCTGAAGCTGGGTGCGGCTTACTGATAAACCCATCCCTTGACGGTTGATTGCTGTGTTTGTCTTTCGTCCGTCAAGGAACAGGTTCGGGGGTACAAAGCCATCATGTGCCCGTTTTGCCACTTAGGGTAGCTGGCAGGATTCCCATTAAAAAAGCGCCGGGTTTCCGGCGCTTTTCATTTCAACAAGGTGGATACGTTTAGCCGCTGATGAGCTTCACTTCCATGAAGTCTTCCAGACCCCACTTGCCGCCTTCGCGACCATTGCCGGATTGCTTGTAGCCGCCAAATGGGCTGCCGGGCGCACGCGACGTTCCGTTGATCTGGATCATGCCAGCGCGGAGTTTACGTGCCACGCGTTTTGCACGTTCCGGGCTACCTGTCTGAATATAGGCAGCCAGGCCATATGGCGTATCATTGGCGATAGCGATCGCTTCCTCTTCCGTATCGAAAGGGATCATCGCCAGCACGGGCCCGAAGATTTCTTCGCGTGCAATGGTCATTTCGTTGTTCACATCGGCGAAGATGGTTGGCTTGACGAAATCGCCTTCAGAAATGCCATCGGGGCGACCTGTGCCGCCTGCAACGAGACGCGCACCTTCATCAATACCCTTCTGGATCAACGCCTGCACCTTGTCGAACTGAATTGATGACGACAGTGGGCCGATATGCTCGCCATCCTGGGATGGGTCATCGACTGACGTTTTTGCCGCAGTCTTCTTGGCAAAATCGACCGCCTGTTCATAGATCGAGCGTTCAACCAGCATACGTGTTGGCGCGTTGCAGGACTGGCCGGTGTTTTCAAAACAATGGTTCACACCACGCTCGATTGCCTTTTCCAGATCGCTATCAGCAAAAACGATATTTGGTGACTTGCCGCCGAGTTCCAGCGAAACGCGTTTGACGGTCGCAGCCGCTGCGCGCGAAACAGCCGTTCCTGCGCGGGTCGAACCGGTAAACGACATCATGTCGATGTCTGTATGCTGTGACATGGCTTCGCCAACGACAGGACCTTCGCCGTTAACGAGGTTGAATACGCCCTTCGGCAGACCTGCTTCATCGACGAATTCGGCGAAAAGCATCGCCGACATTGGTGCTATTTCGGATGGTTTGAGCACGACTGTGCAACCAACGGCAAGGGCAGGGATGACCTTGAGTGCGATCTGATTCATCGGCCAGTTCCATGGCGTAATCAGTCCGCAAACACCGATTGGTTCATGCACAATGGCCTGATTAGGATGCTTTGGCGATAGAATTTCTTCGAATTCGAAATTCTCAAAGGCAGCGATGAAAGCCTTGGTATGCGACAGACCGGCAGCGGCCTGAGATTCTCGCGCAAGCTTGATTGGGGCACCCATTTCCTTGGAAATAGCCTGGGCCATTTCTTCAAGGCGACGCTCGTAGATTTCAACAATACGGCGCAGATAGCCGATACGTTCTTCAGCAGGCGTTTCGCTCCAAGAAGGAAACGCTTTGCGCGCTGCAGCTACTGCGAGATCAATATCCGCTGCAGAGCCTGCAGAAATCGCTGCATAAGGCTTCTCATTGGCCGGATTAATGACTTCGATGGTCTTTGCTTCCAGCGGGGACCGCCATGCACCGTCGATATAGAAATCCGTTTTCTGATCCAGATTTTTCTGAAGCATGATGAAATCCTCCAATGCTTTGAATTTTATCCTAAGGGTGGCGAACCACCCGTTTCCCTAGTGTGGTGGATTTGAAGTTCCTATCATTTATGTTGCATTCACGTTTTGGAACTTCAAATCCATAAACCACACTAGATTCAATAGTTTACTAGTATGGCTTCGAACCTGAAATTCGTTCAGACGGTTGCTTCACAGTGATACGAATTTCAGGTTCGCCATACTAGTTGCCGCGCAGACTAACCGCCAGCTATGACGCCGTCAAAACACAACGATCAATGGAAACATCAATTTTTCTTATTCATTATCGTAGGCTTCAAACTCGATACCGAGCGTTTCCAAACCTTCTTCGATGTAGTCGCCCAAGAGTGGTATGCCGAGCAGGTACTTCGCTTCGCGTCCATTGTGACGATCACTTGCGGTCGCAAGAGCGTCATCCCATTCTTCAGCACTAAAATCCCCGCGACCAACCCAGACCAAAGCCAACAACTCAACCTTCTCGTCTTCATTCAGAGAACGAATTGCCGCGACAAGCTCCTTGCGCGTCGGATTATCAACCGAAGCATCAAGAATATCGATATCGCCGTCATCGGAAGCATTGGAACCAGGGTTTTCATCGACCGCCGGAACTTGCACATCATATTCGCGCGCCTTGGCGATAATGAATTCGATGTTTTCGATATTGTTGACCAGTTCAACCATAATGATTTGCCTCCATGACGTCATTGTTTAACGAACGCAGGGCTGGTGGTTCTGGTTCCGTCACAGGCGAACCATCAGAGCATCTTTGCTGCAGCGCGTCCCGCTGTTCGTCCAGAAAAGATGCAGCCACCAAGGAAGGTTCCTTCTAGCGCATTATAGCCATGATAGCCGCCGCCGCCAAAGCCTGCTGCTTCGCCAGCTGCATAAAGGCCAGCAACCGGCGCGCCGTTCTTGTCCAAAACTGCTGCGTTAATGTCGGTATGCAGCCCGCCTAGTGTTTTTCGGGTCAAAATATTAAGTTTGACTGCAATCAGCGGACTATTGGCTGGATCAAGCAAAGCATGAAGTGGGACAGCGCGGGTCAGCTTGTCGCCGATATAGGATCGCGCATTGTGGATGGCCATGATTTGCGCGTCCTTGGAATAGCGATTGGTGACTTCGCGGTCGCGTGCTTCAATCTGGTTGCGGATATGTGTTGCATCCAGCAGCTTACTGTCGGTTAGCTTGTTCATCTTGGCCACAAGCTCTTCAAGGCTCTTCGCCGTGACGAAATCCTCACCATGGTCAATGAATGCCTTGACTGGCGGGGGCGGGGCTTTGCCTAATCTGCTTTTGATAAGCAGTTTCCAGTCTTTGCCGGTCAGGTCGGGATTTTGTTCAGAACCGGAAAGCGAGAATTCTTTACGAATGATTTTTTCGGTCAGTATGAACCACGAATATTCATGCCCCGTTGCGAGAATGTGCTTCAACGTGCCGAGCGTATCGAAGCCAGGGAGGCAAGGTGAGGGCATCCTGTTGCCTTCCGCGTCGAACCACATGGATGATGGTCCCGGAAGAATACGAATGCCGTGATTGGGCCATATCGGGTCCCAGTTTCGCAGCCCCTCCGTATAGTGCCACATGCGGTCACCATTGATCACATGCCCGCCAGCGGCGATGGCGATGTCTATGCCGCGCCCATCCACATGCGCAGGTACGCCAAGCACCATATTCTGAGGTGGATTGCCAAGGCGATCACGCGGCCATGCCTTACGAACACGTTCCGGATCGCCGCCAATGCCGCCCGAGGTGACAATCACGCAATTGGCTGTAAGCTCAAACTGGCTCTCAACATCGCGTGATGATGATTGCCCGCGCTCGACTGTCGATGGAGTCAGGATATCACCGCGCACGCCGCTTGCTCGTCCATTGCTTGTTATAATCTCATTGACGCGGTAGCGGCATTTGAGTGTCAGCAGGCCACTAGAGATTGCTTCTCGCATAAGGCGCTCAAAAGGAGCCACCACGCCTGGCCCTGTGCCCCACGTTAAATGAAAACGTGGAACCGAATTGCCATGGCCATGAGCCTGTCCGCCGCCGCGCTCTGCCCAGCCAACGACCGGAAACCATCGCACACCGAGACTGTGCAGCCAGGAACGCATCTCGCCCGCTGCAAATTGCAGATAGGCTTCTGCCCATTGTTTCGGCCAATGATCCTCCGGGCGATCAAATTGTGCAGATCCGAGCCAATCCTGGCGGGCGAGGTCGAGATTATCTTTTATGCCAAGACGGCGTTGTTCGGGGCTGTCCACCATGAAAAGGCCGCCGAGCGACCAGAAGGCCTGTCCGCCGACCGAATTTTCGCCTTCCTGCTCAAGCAGAATGACCTTTCTGCCCGCACTTGTCAGTTCATGTGCTGCCACAAGCCCGGCAAGGCCCGCACCAATTATGATCGCATCCGCATTTTTCATACCCGCATCCTCCCTCACGGGCAGAGTGGCTTATGCAAATGCGGCTGGCAAGTGCCCGTCAGGCTGAGAGGAATGGCAGAACCCAGTCGGCGATCAACTTGATTGAAAGACCGAAAAGCGTGAGCTGCACCAAAAGAAAAAACGGACCGTCCGGCATGATGCGTGTGAGCTTTGCGCCAACGAACGTACCGATAATAGCGGCAGGCAAAAGCCAGAGACCGAGTGACCAGTCGAGATTGGAAAACTGCTGCAACTGCCAGTAAGGAATGAGCTTAACCGCATTGACGATTGCAAAAAGAATGGTCGAAGTGCCTGCGAAGACCAGCTTTTCGAGATGTTGCGGCAGGACATACATTTGAAATGGTGGTGCGCCAGAATGCGAAACGAAGCTGGTAAGACCGGTGATGATACCCCAGAAGGTGCCACGGGGAATATCGGCTTTACGCGCCTGACGGCGGTACTTTGCGCCAACCCAGACATTGAAGCAAAAGAAGAGACCGACAAGCCCCACAAGCATCCCAATGAACGTGCTTGAAAGGTGCGAGCTGAAGAACCAGCCAAGGCCGATGCCGAGGATGGCGGCTGGCGTCAGGATCGCCAGATTACGTTTCGAGAAATGATGACGGTAGAGATAGAGACCGAACATGTCGCTGACGACATAGATCGGCAGCAGAAGAGCTGCTGCCGTTACAGGTGAGATCACCAACGCCATCAGAGGCACTGAAAGCGTGCCGACAGATGGCAAGCCACCTTTTGATAAGCCCACCAGAAAGGCTGCAACAACGGCTACTGTCATAAACAAAGGGGTATGCTCAAGCATTCAGGCAGTAACCGTTATTGGAATCAAACGAGGGTTTAAGCTGTATTTATCAGCTATGCGCCCATTCCCAGTAGAGCGAACGCGCGCGCTTGGCTATAGCGCCATACTCGAGTTTAAGTTCACCAAAACCGATGATCGGCACCACCTTGCTCATATTGCCGGTAGAGAAGATTTCGTCTGCTTCGCGGAAATCCTGCACCGAGAGCGTGGTTTCATGAACGCTGACGCCTGCCTGGCGGAGCAGTCCGATCACGCGTTGACGCGTAATGCCATTGAGGAAAGTACCATTCGGAACTGGCGTGAAGACTTCTCCACCGCGCACCATGAAGACGTTGGATGTAGCAGTTTCGGCAACATTGCCGAGAACGTCTGTAACCAGCGCATTGTGAAAGCCTTTAGCTTTTGCTTCACGGAGCATACGGCCGTTATTCGGATAAAGGCATGCGGCCTTGGCATTGACGGGCATCACCTCAAGATAAGGGCGACGGAAGGATGTTGTCGTGATGGTAAAGCCTTTTGGCTCGACCATAGGGATTGCTTCGAGACACAGCGCAAAATCTGTCGATTCAGGTGCGGCGGCAACCGTGCTGGTATCGCCTTCTTCGGCCCAGTACATTGGGCGAATATATACGTCAGTGCCGGGCTCGAACTTTTTGAGGCCTTCGCGAGCCAAAGCTTCAATGTCGTTGCCGCTGAGCGTTGGTGCCAGACCGAGCGCACGCGCTGAATCATTTGCGCGCGCTGAGTGGCGATCAAGATCAGGTGTCACACCTTCAAAAAGGCGAGCGCCGTCGAATACGAGCGAACCAAGCCAGGTCGCGTGGGAGGCGGCACCAAGAATACGAACATCGCCTTCATGCCATTCGCCTTTGTAATAGGTCCACATTGCCCGGTTCTCGGCCATCGTCTTCATCCTTCTTCAATCTCGTTGTCGTGCCAAATCCCGCGCAGGACGCTTTTGATTGACTGATGGAATTTCAGGTAGAAGCGTGGGCGGGACATGAACGTGAGCCGTTATAGCACGTCACCCGAAACTGAAAACCAGTTTCGGGTTTGATATCGCCCTATAATAATCAATCCTGTGAGAGGATTGGGCTATTTCTCTTCCGCCAAGGCGGGTGATGGATCGGAAGTCGCTACTGCCGCCGGACCTTCCACACCACGCTGGCGTTCGCGAACGAAAGTAAACAGGCCGGAAATTGTGATCAGGATAATGCCGATAAGCATCGGCAGATCGATATGGTCATGGAAAATGAAATAGCCGAATAGAATTGCCCAGATCATCTGGCTGTATTGCGGGGAGGCGATAGCGCTTGCCGGTGCACGTTGTGCTGCCAGCATCAGCAGAATATTTGCAAGGGCTGCAAGCAGTCCATAGCCCGCGAGATAGCCCCATTGAACGGCTGAAGGTGTCTGATAGCTCGGGATCATCAATGCGCCGCAGATAAGGATCGGTCCGATAAGGCCAGCGGTATAAAGCGAGATACGCTTTTCCTTCTTACCCATTGCGCGAAAGATTACGATGCTGAATGCGCCGCCAAGCCCGCCGCCCAACGCGCCGAGATGACCGATAGAGAGTTCGCGAAAACCAGGGCGCAGCACAACAAGCACACCGATAAAACCGATAATCACGGCCGACCAACGACGCCAGCCGACCTGCTCTTTAAGAAAGAGCACGGAAAGGATCGTCACAAAAGCCGGAAGCAGAAAGATAAGCGCGAAAGCTTCGGCCATCGACAGATGTGTGAAGGCGACAACGCTGCCGATGACACCCATCGCAGCGGTAAGTGTGCGAAGTAACCACAGCTTTATATTTGTGGTTCGAAACATATCGAGCCATTCATCTTCGGGTTTCTTGATGAACGGTATGGCTAACACACCCAGAACGGCACCATAAAAGGCGATTTCGTAAGGCGACAATGTGCCGTCGAGAAACTTGACGCAGGCGTCGCTTATAGCGAATGCAGCATAGGACGCAAACGCGAGAAAAATACCGTAAAGCATGGTGATGTCCGCAGGGGGCTAGAGATAATCTCCTCCAATGACCGGATTAATCGATTGAAGCCGGTTTTGCAAAAGACAATTTGGTAAAAACTCAAAAAATCGACTTACCGCTATCCCCTATGGCGTAGGCGATTGCGGCGTTTTCAAGAAGGCGAGCTCCACCGAAAACGCATGCCTCATTTGCAATCATATCCGTGGTGGAATTTTGTGCAAAAGACTATTTAAGAGGCATCCAACGAGGAGAAAAGAAATGAACATTCGTCAGAAATTCCAGCAGTACGTTTCCCGTCGTCGCGCAATCCGTGAACTGGGTGCAATGGACGACCATCTTCTTGCCGATATCGGCGTATCGCGTTCGCAGATCCAGAGCGCAGTTTTCGGTAAGTAATCACTGATGGTGCGGCTGATAATTGATCGCCCCAAAAGTGAAACTGAAATAATGTAACAAAGCGTCGGTGCTCCAGTCCCGGCGCTTTTGTTATTTAATAAGTATATTATACATTTATTCTGTTGAAGGGCCGTTCTCTGCGCCCGTAAAGTTTCTCAGAAAATTCCGTATCCGACCAAAGGCTGCAGACTTATTCGCGCCTTGTTCTGGCAACGGCCAATGAGACAAAACGATATCTAATATGGGACTTCTGTCACTTGAACAGCAGAGCGCTCTCGATATATCCAAGTGTTGCGGGGGCTGGCGATGAAGACGGCATCTCAAAAGATGCCAATGATAGTTTATCAGTCTTCATCGCCGCCAAATTATCGAGTCTTTCATGGCCGAAAAACTACTTCGACTGTTAACGCGAAGCATATTTGCGTTTGTCTTATTGTCGGGCATTCATTCAAACTGATTATATGCCTTGCGTGTCGGGTGGTCACACGTTTATGTGGCTACCCGACACCGCGAGGACCAGCCCATGCTTAATCTCATCGTCAATGGTATATTGATCGGAATTGGTGCGACGATCGTGATGGACGTCTGGGCATTGGTTCTATCACTGCTTCCCGGTCAATCTCGTCCCAACTGGGGGCTCGTTGGCCGCTGGTTCTGGCATTTGCGTGACGGGCAGATATTCCACGATGACATCTCAGCATCAAAGCCTTATGCACACGAAGTTGCACTTGGCTGGATCGGTCATTACGCGGTCGGCATTCTTTATGGCATTATCTTTGCGCTTTATGGCGGCGCGGCGTGGTTTGCGAATCCGATTTTCCTACCTGCATGGATATTCGGCATCCTGACGGTTGCAGCTGGATGGTTTCTGCTTCAACCAGGATTGGGAATCGGTTGGGCTGCATCGCGTTTGCCAAACGCGCGAAATGTCCGTATCCTCAATCTTGTCGCACATACGTTTTTCGCTTTCGGCATGTATGGAACCGGCATCTTGCTAAAAACTACCATTTAATCAGATAGATAGCTTTAAGATTGGCAACTTAGACAGTTACCATTTTTGAAGCTCTTTCAAAAATTAAAGCCTGAATAGGTGACTGGCGCGGGTTTGAAAGTCAGTCCAAACTAAATCACGTTAATAAGCAGGCATTCTTGCGGCAGAACTGTGTTTTTGATCGCGTTGGGTGTATGGGGAACAAATCCGCTCGCGTAAAATGCGGCTGCGGCTAACAAATACGGCAATCGCAACAGATTGCACCGATTTCAACCGGCTGGTCGCAAGCAATTGCGCTCGGCTGTTTATTGGTGCCTTTCAATGCGCGCTTTTTGCCCTGGAGGGATCATGCTGGAAAAGCTGTTCAAATTGCAGGAACATGGCACGTCGGTGAGAACGGAAGTGATCGCTGGTGTGACCACCTTCCTGACGATGTCTTACATTATCTTCGTCAATCCTGATATTCTGTCCACCACGGGCATGGATCGCAATGCGGTATTCGTAGCCACCTGTCTTGCGGCAGCTCTTGGTTCGATTGTCATGGCGCTTGTCGCCAATTGGCCAATCGGCATGGCACCCGGCATGGGCCTCAATGCCTTCTTCGCCTTTACCGTTGTTGGCGCCATGGGTTTTTCCTGGCAGCAGGCACTCGGCGCGGTCTTCATTTCGGGTGTCATCTTCCTGTTCCTGACAGTGACAGGTATTCGGCGTTGGCTGGTTGAAGGTATTCCACATTCGCTAAGAAGTGCGATTGCTGCCGGTATCGGTATGTTCCTGGCGCTGATCGGTTTGAAGAGCGCAGGCGTTGTCGTTGATAATCCTGCAACGCTCGTCGGTCTTGGCGATCTGCGCGAAGCTGGTCCTCTTCTGGCGATTGCTGGTTTCTTCATCATTGCAGCTCTCGATGCGCTCAAGGTTCGTGGTGCGATCCTGATCGGTATTCTTGTCGTTACCATTGCGTCGATTTCGCTTGGCATTACGCAGTTTGGTGGTGTGTTCTCCGCTCCTCCGAGCCTTGCGCCTACATTCCTGCAGCTCGATATTATGGGTGCACTGCACACCGGCATTCTGCACGTCATTCTGGTTTTCGTACTGGTTGAAGTGTTCGATGCGACCGGCACGCTGATCGGCGTCGCGAAGCGTGGCGGACTGATTGAACCGGGCAAGCCAAACCGTCTGGGTAAGGCATTGTTTGCGGATAGCACCGCAATTCTCGGTGGTTCGCTGCTCGGTACGTCTTCCACGACCGCTTATGTTGAAAGCGCTTCTGGGGTTCAGGCTGGTGGTCGGACGGGTCTTACGGCACTCGTCGTCGCCCTTCTATTCCTCGCAGCGCTCTTCATTTCGCCACTGGCTGGTTCTGTACCTGCTTATGCAACGGCACCGGCGCTTGTCTATGTCGCATGTCTGATGATGCGTGAACTGTCGGAAATCAAGTGGGATGAAATCACGGAAGCAGCTCCAGCCGCTCTTACGGCACTGTCCATTCCGTTCACCTACTCTATCGCCAACGGTTTGGCTTTTGGCTTCATCAGCTACGTTGTGCTGAAGTCTGTAACGGGCAAGGCTCGTGAAGTTCACTTGGCGACCTGGATCGTCGCGGCACTGTTTGTGATCCGCTTCGCATTCTTCCCAGAATAACACGAAACGCCGGGGCAACACCCCGGCGTTTTTCTTTCTAGTCTAAGGGAGTTGAGGTAATGACACCGGATGAATTGAAACTGCTCGAAAAACTGATTGAGGTTGTCGAAAAAGACGTCATACCCCTGACAGAACAGGGTGTTGCAGAAGGCAATAAGGTTTTTGGTGCGGCTCTGCTGAACAAGTCTGATTTATCTCTGGTGCTTGCCGAAACTAATAATGAGACCGAAAATCCGCTGTGGCACGGCGAAGTCCATACGTTGAAGCGTTTCTATGAAATGCCTGAGCAGGGACGTCCGAATACGAAGGAAATGGTTTTCCTTTCCACACACGAGCCATGCTCTATGTGTTTGTCTGCGATAACCTGGAGTGGTTTCGATAATTTCTACTATCTGTTCAGCCACGAAGATTCACGCGACGCTTTTTCGATCCCGCATGATCTGAAAATTCTCAAAGAAGTCTTCACGCTGGAGCCAGGTGGTTACAACCGCGACAACAGTTTCTGGCACAGTCATTCGATTCCGAAGATGGTGGCTTCGCTACCGGAGCCCGATCGCTCACGACTGGAAAAACGACTTGATGCTATTCGCGCAAAATATGACGCAATGTCGGGCACTTACCAATCTTCCAAAGATGGCAATGCCATTCCATTAAGCTAATAAAAAAGGCCGCATATCATCTGATATGCGGCCTTTCTCAGTATCAAATTCTGTCGAGCAGATTGCGCTTCTGCAGGTTCTGGATCAGCGCGCGAACACCGAAAGTCCATTCGGCGCAATTATCGGTACGATCGACCCAGTTGACGAGTCGTCCAAGCTTAGGCGTCGAAATCTCCACCTTGTCGCCGATTTCGTGCGTGAAGCCTTGACCAGCACCGCGACGATCTTTGACCGGTGCAAACATGGTGCCCAGGAAAAGAACAGCGCCATCCGGATACTGATGGTTGCGGTTCATCATCTGTCCGGCAAGGTTTTCCGGATCACGGCTGATCGCTTCCATCGGGCTTTCGCCGGTCATCTCGAAACCGTCAGTACCAGTTACTTTCAGCGATAGCTTGAGCTTACGCAAAACATCCATGGTGAAATTGCCGTCAAAGAGCCGGATGAATGGACCAATGGCGCATGATGCGTTGTTGTCTTTTGCTTTGCCGAGCAGAAGTGCTGAGCGGCCTTCCACGTCACGCAAATTAACGTCATTGCCAAGCGTTGCGCCCACGATGCGACCGTCAGATGCAACAGCAAGCACCACTTCCGGCTCAGGATTGTTCCATTGTGAAATTGGCAAAATGCCGACAGTATTACCGCAGCCCATCGAAGACATTGGCTGCGACTTTGTGAAAATTTCAGCATCGGGGCCAATGCCGACTTCCAGATACTGCGACCAGAGGCCCATCTCCTGAAGCAACGCCTTAACCTGTGCCGCCTTCTCAGAACCTGCCGCTACGCCGCGCAGACTGTCGCCGATGACAGGTGCCAGACGGTCACGTACTTCACGCGCACGGCTTGGATCACCCTTCGCCTGTTCTTCGATCACACGTTCGAGCATACTGTCGGCGAAGGTAACACCTGCAGCCTTGATCGACTGAAGATCAATTGGAGCAAGCAGTTCACCCTTTTCGCCAGAAAGATAATCGTCAAGCGCACCAAGGTCAGCAAAACGGCTGATATCTTTCAGCTCACCCACCAAGTCCTTGCGCTCCAGCAGACCCGATACGGTTGCAGAAAGGCTGGAAAGATCATGCACATGGCCATTTACAACCAATACGGGGCAGGGACCATTTTCAGCCTTCGACCACACGCGCCCAATGAGCACTGCCGACGCGCTGTCTTCAGGCAAAATGATGGACGAGTTCAGAGTATGCTTGTCTTGCACGGATATTCCTCCCGGTTTGTTCAGTTCAAGATGCTATTGGATGGTTTCGGCGCGGAGACGCGACTATGTCCAAATCAGAGGCGGATCATTTCCGTCTGTGCTGAAAAGCTCACAATCTAACTCCTCCAAAATTATATTGTAGGGTTGTCTGATAACTATATATTCAAAGCTTGAAAACTCTTTTATGCGTCGAACAACGCAATTGGGATGAATTAGCCTGCCGAACTGCCGTTATTCGCGTAGATCGAAGTCTTCTGCGAAGCGGTGTTGTCGTTGGGTGCGAGGTTTTGACATGCAGGAAGTGCTGGAAATGAACACGGAACAGCAAGAAGCGCTGAAGCAGGCGCTTGGAAATGATATGGTCCTGACCGATCCAGATGCGATGCAACGTTTCTGCCGCGATTTTCCTGGCGATGTACAACATGGCGCAGTTGCCGTCTTGCGTCCGCGGAGCACAGAAGAAGTTGCGCTAGCAGTTAAAGCGAGCCGCGCACAGGGGCTTGGAATCATTCCTCAGGGTGGAAACACCGGTCTGGTGCAGGGCGGTGTACCCGATGGTCAGAGTGACGTGGTCATTCTCAGTCTTGAGCGTATGAACCGCATCAGGCAAGTCGACCCTGACGATTTTTCAGCGATTGTCGAGGCTGGCTGCATTCTCCTCGAAATGAAGAATCAGCTCGCGGCGCAGGGCATGTTTTTCCCGTTAGCGCTTGGAGCGCAGGGAAGTTGCCGTATTGGCGGCAATGTCAGCACCAATGCCGGTGGCGTCAATGTGTTGCGCTACGGTATGACACGGGAATTGGTGTTGGGACTTGAGGTTGTTCTGCCAGACGGCTCAATTTTCAACGGCCTTTCCACCTTACGAAAAGATAACCGCGGTATTGATCTCAAGCAGCTGTTTATCGGTGCAGAAGGCATTTTCGGTATTGTTACAGCTGTTGCAATCAAACTGATGCCTTTGCCCGACAAAGTCGAAACCGCGATGCTTGGGCTCAATTCGCTCGAAGATGCGATTGCGCTTTATCGTCGCGCGCGCGTTCAGTGCTGCGATTTGATGTCCGCCTTTGAATTCATGCCGCCGATGGCATTTACCCTTGCACAAGAGGCCATTCCGGATCTCGTTGCTCCATTGGGGCAATATCCCGCTTATGTGTTGATGGAGATTTCAGGCTCGGGTCTGGTCGATACTGCGGCCTTGATGGAAGCATTTTTGAGCGAAGCATTGGAAAGCGGTCTTGTGATTGATGGCACCATCGCTTCGTCGCGTGCACAAGCGCAAAACCTTTGGCAATTTCGTGAAGGAATGAATGAAGGTCAGGCGCTGCGTGGTAAACACCTTCGCACCGATATCTCTGTACCCTTATCAAAGCTCGCAACATTCGTAGCGGAGGCAGAGGCAGAACTTGCTGCAGTCCTGCCAGAGTGTCTTGCGATTTCTTATGGTCATGTTGGTGACGGCAATGTGCATCTTAATGTCATCCCGCCAAACGACCTCGATCTCGCAATCAAGGATAAGAAAATCAAACTCGCTAAAGAGACGATTAACGCAGTTCTTGATCGCTATGCTGGCAGTATCAGTGCCGAACACGGCATTGGGCGTTTGAAGCGCGATGATTTCGAAAAGCGGCTTGATCCTGTGAGAAAAGCTCTTCTATCAAGGCTTAAACATGCTCTTGATCCAGATGCGATCATGAATCCCGGATGTCAGCTTTCGCTTGACTTGGTTCAGGACTGACGACAAATCAGATCTAAGGAATACAGAGGGAGAAGCGGAACGTGTTCGGTGAAATCAGGCGCAACGAGCAACTTCCGGCCCGTATTGCTTCAGAGATTGTGCGACAGATAACTGAAGGCAGTTTTCGGCCGGGGCAAAAACTGCCGACCGAACACAATCTTGCACAGAGCTTCGGCGTTAGCCGTTCGGTCATCCGTGAAGCGATTGCCCAGTTGCGTAATGAAGGATTGATCGAAACGCGTCAGGGTGTTGGTGCATTCGTCACCGAACCCGACCGTCGCCAAGCGATCCGCATTGAACCGGAAACACTCGCTGACCGGGATCATTTTCAAAGCCTGTTTCAGCTTCGTATGGCGCTGGAGATTGAAGCCGCAGGCCTCGCCGCTGTGCATCACACAGCCGAAGACATGAGCAGGCTAGACGAAGCTCTCGCTGAAATGACTGGCCGAGAAAAGTGGACGGATGAGGGGATCGCTGCGGATCTCGCTTTTCACCGGGCGCTCGCAGCTGCCACGCATAATGAATATTTCCCGCTTGTGCTCGGTTTCATAGCGGAGCGTATCAGTCAGGCAATACGTGCTGCACGCGCGCGTGCTGTGCTTGAAGAGATCGTCGAAATCACGATCGCGGAACATCAGGCGATCCGTGATGCGATTGCGGTGCGTGATCCTCTCAAAGCACGCGAAGTCATGCGCCAGCACGTCGTGGGTGCAGCCAGCCGCGTCAATCTCAAGCTCGAAACATTTTAAGGACAATGAATTTGCATATCATCGTTATGGGTGTGTCCGGGTCTGGAAAATCGACGGTTGGCGAAAAGCTGGCAGAAGCTCTTAATCTGCCCTTTCTGGAGGGGGACAGTCTTCACCCAAAATCCAACGTCGATAAAATGGCGTCCGGCATTCCTTTGCAGGATGAAGACCGGTGGCCGTGGCTTGATAAAATCGGCGAGCGAATGGCCGTTGCAGAGCAGGGGCTTATTGTTTCATGTTCATCGCTGAAAAAGAGCTATCGGGATTGCTTGCGTGCAGCGGTTGGTGGGCAACTGGCTTTCGTGTTTCTTGATGGAAGCTTTGAAGTTCTGCATGAACATATGGGGCATCGTACTGGCCATTTTATGCCGGTAACAATGCTGGAAAGCCAGCTTGCCACGCTGGAAAGCCCGGTTGGTGAACCTTTGGTGTTCCGCGTGGATGTTGTCGATCCGATCGAGAAAATCGTCGCAGAAAGCCTTGAGTGGCTCCGCTCTGCGAAGGCTGAGCTATCTTAGAGGCCAGAAGAACATCAGTGCAGGCACAGTCACAAGCGCGATAATGATTGATAGTGGCAATCCAAGTCTCGGATAATCACTGAACTTGTAGCCGCCTGGTCCCATCACAAGTGTATTGCACTGGTGTCCGATTGGTGTGAGGAAATCGCAACCCGCACCAATTGCCACGGCCATAAGGAAAGCTTCCGGTTTAAAACCAAGGCCAGAGGCAAAGCTTGTCGCAATCGGAGCCATCACCAGCACAGTTGCCGCATTATTGAGAAACGGCGTAACCATCATGGCCGTAACCAGAATAAGCGCCAGTGCACCAGCTGGTGGTAGCTGGTGACCGATACTGGCCAAGCCTTCGGCAATCAGTTCAGTGCCACCCGTTGTTCTTAAAGCATCGGATACCGGGATAAGCGCTGCGAGCATCACCAGAATAGGCCCGTCAATCTCGTCATAGACCTCATTGATCGGTATGACCTTGAAAAGCAGCATCGCAACTGCTGCAGCAAAGAATGCGACGGCAACGGGAACAAGACTGAGCGCGGTAGCGCCAATCGCTGCAATCAGGATTGCAAGCGGGATAAGCCCGCGCCTCACACTGCCAAGCATCAACTTGCGGCGAGCCAATGGCAGTAGTTCAAATTCTGTCAGAAAGTTTGAAAGGCTTGCCTGCCTGCCCTGCAGAACCACAACATCGCCAAAACTCAGACGCACTTCACTAAGACGTTCGGAAATGCGCTGGCCGGGACGACTGACCGCCAGCAGATTGACCTCATAGCGGGCGTAAAGATCAAGCTGTTGCGCATTGAGGCCGACGAGGCGGGAATTGGTTCCAATCACAGCTTCAACAGTTTCGATTTCTGTTGAGCCGCTCGTTTCTGATGGGTTGCGGTTCTTGGACAGGGTAAGCTTGCCAGAGCTGACGACCGTATCCAGTGCTTTGGGATCACCTTCGAGCAGAACTATATCGTTCTCGACAATCACAGTATCGGGCAAGGGAGTGATGCGGCTGTTTTTGCGAATGATCGACGTCACCATAGCTTCGCCCTCGGCGGGCTTGATGAGATCGCTGATGCGCTTGCCGACGATGGTAGAGTTGCCAAGCACGCTTGCTTCTGAAGCATAATTCTTGATCTTGATGGCTTCATCAAGCGAAATGTTTTCACGCGTGCGCTGCGGAACCAGCCAATAAAACGTAACCAGATAAACAAGGCCTACCGCTGCCAGAACCGCGCCGACTGGCGTGAAGTCGAACATTGTGAATGGCTCGCCAACCATTTCACCTCTTATTCGAGAAACGACGATATTGGGCGAGGTACCCACTTGCGTCATCAGGCCACCAAGGAGTGCACCAAATGCCATCGGCATCAGAAAGGTAGAAGGTGAGACGTTGGAGCGTCGGGCAAACTGAAAGGCAACCGGGATCATGATCGCGAGCGCGCCGACATTTTTCACGAATGCGGATAGAACGGTCACAATGGCAACCAGTACCGCGAGCTGCAATCGCACGCTGTTTATATCTGGCAGGAATCGTTGCACGGCTTCCTGCATCAGACCCGAACGGGCGACCCCAGCACTTACAATCAGAGCACTGCCGACAATAATAACGATATCATCGCTGAAACCGGTAAATGCCTGATCGAAAGGGACGACACCAACTGCAACAGCCAGCAGCAGCGAACAAAGAGCCACAATATCGTAGCGAAATTTGCCCCAGATAAATGCCCCCATCATGAGAATAATCACTGCGAAGGACAGTATCTGCTGATGGGTCATGTAATGCGCATTCCTCAGAAAGAGAAAAATATTCTACTTTTTGTAGCGCATAACAAAGAAAACGAAAACGGATAATTATAGCATTTCCAGCAAAAGTGCGAAGCGGTTTTGCGTAGGATAATGCGTAAAAACAAACAGTTACAGCGGTTTCAACGATTCATCCTTAACTGAACCGCTGTAAATCGAATTCTAATGCATTGGGCGCTCAGAATCCTGAACGCCCAATGTTGAAATTAGTTGCCTGGGCGACGACCGTCGGCACCAAAAATATGAACGTCTTTTGCCGACGCACCAATCTTCACAACTTCATCAATCGTATGTTCAGAACGGCCCTGAACGCGGAAGATCAGCGGCTTGCCGTCAGTGAGTGAACTATGGATATAGCTTTCAGCACCAACGAGTTCGATGGCTTCGATGCGAACTTCTGCATTGAATCCGTCGGCTTCCGGTTCACCGTTCTCGATGATGCGAATATCTTCCGGACGCACGCCGAACGTGTATTTGTCCGAAGGAAGCGTTACAGCCTTGCCCGGCTGCCAAAGGTTCTTCTCGCCGCTTTCCAGAAGGTTCATGGACGGTGAGCCGATGAAGGTCGCAACAAAGGTCGAAGCTGGCTTTTCGTAAAGTTCGATTGGCGTGCCAACCTGTTCGATATTGCCGGCGTTCAGCACCACTAGACGGTCTGCCATGGTCATGGCTTCCATCTGGTCGTGAGTCACATAAACGCTGGTTGTTCCAAGCGAACGCTGTAGGCGTTTTATTTCAACACGCATCTGCACGCGAAGCTTCGCATCAAGGTTCGACAATGGTTCATCAAAAAGGAATGCAGCCGGTTCGCGCACGATAGCGCGCCCCATAGCAACGCGCTGACGCTGGCCACCAGAAAGCTGACGGGGCTTGCGATCAAGGAACTGCTCGATTTCAAGCGCCTTCGCAGCCTTGGCGATGCGGCGCTCGATCTCGTCCTTTGGCGTTTTACGGTTCTTCAAGCCATAGGCGAGGTTATCGCGAACTGACATATGCGGGTAGAGCGCATAGTTCTGAAACACCATTGCGATGTCGCGTTCTGCTGGTTCCACATCGTTTACAACGCGGTCTCCAATAGAAATTGTGCCAGCAGTGATGCCTTCAAGGCCTGCAATCATGCGCAGAAGCGTGGACTTGCCGCAGCCGGATGGACCAACCAGAACGACGAATTCACCGTCCTTGATCTCCAGCGAAACGCCTTTGATGACTTCAATACCGCCGCCATAGTTCTTGCGGACATTATCAAGAATGATCTTGCTCATTATTTTTCCGTTTCCACGAGACCTTTGACGAACCAGCGCTGCATTAGCACAACAACGAGGATCGGCGGTATGATAGCCAGAATGGCCGTTACCATGACGTAGTTCCACGGTGTGGAAGCATCAGCGAAATCCACCATACGACGCAAGCCGATGATGATGGTGTTCATTTTCGCATCGTTGGTAACGAGCAGCGGCCAAAGATACTGGGTCCAGCCATAAATGAAGAGAATGACGAAGAGGGCAGCGATATTCGTCTTCGACAGCGGAAGCAGGATGTCGCGCATGAAGCGGAATGGCCCTGCATTGTCGATGCGTGCTGCTTCTACCAGCTCACCCGGAATGGTGAGAAAGAACTGACGGAAGAGGAACGTCGCTGTCGCCGATGCCATAAGCGGTAGCGTGAGACCTGCATAGGTATCGATCATACCAAGATCGACGATAACCTTATAGGTCGGCAGGATACGCACTTCGACCGGCAGCATGAGCGTGACGAAGATCATCCAGAAGAAGAACATGCGGAACGGAAAGCGGAAAAACACAATCGCGAAAGCCGACATAAAAGAAATGATAATCTTGCCGACTGCGATCAACATCGCAACAACGAACGAGTTCCACAGGAGACGTTCGAGGCTCACGCCAACCACACGCTCAACGCCACCGAAAATGGCGTCGCCATAATTCTCCATCATATGCCCACCGGGCAGAAGCTGGATTGGCGGGCGAATAATATCGCCAGACGTAAGTGTCGAAGCGACAAAGGTATAATAGATCGGAAAGGCAACCACGATGATCCCGATAATGAGGATCAGATGGCCTAACAGATTTGAGACTGGGCGTTTTTCAATCATGGTCGCCTCACTCACGAATAATGCACGCGCTTCTCAATGAAGCGGAACTGGAATGCGGTCAGGGCGATCACGATAATCATCAGAATAACCGACTGCGCCGAGGAGGAGCCGAGGTTAAGATTGACGAAGCCGTCGTTATAAACCTTGTAGACCAGGGTTTCAGTGGCTTTGGCAGGGCCGCCGCCGGTTACAGCATGGATAATGCCGAACGTATCGAAGAACGCGTAAACCGTATTGACCACCAGCAGGAAGAATGTGGTTGGTGCCAGAAGCGGGAATACGATCGACCAGAAACGCCGCGCGCCGCGCGCGCCATCAATGGCCGCTGCTTCAATAAGCGATTTCGGAATTGCCTGAAGTCCAGCAACGAAGAACAGGAAATTGTAGGAAATCTGTTTCCAGGCCGCAGCACCTACGATCATGGCCATGGCTTGATTGCCATTGAGCAATGGGTCCCATGCAAAGCCGCTGCTGCGAAGCAGATAGGCAAGCGTGCCCATGGCAGGATTGAACATGAATAACCACAACATACCTGCAACGGCAGGCGCTACGGCATAAGGCCAGATCAGCAGGGTACGGTAGAATGTCTTGCCGCGAATGACACGGTCGGCAGCAGTTGCAAGCAACAAGGCTGCGCCCATGGCAACAAAAGCGGTCAGAAGATTGAAGACAATCGTAACCTGAACGGAATGCAGATAATTGGAGTCGGATAGCACATTGGTAAAATTGGCTAACCCGACAAATGTAGATTTCAGCCCGAATGCGTCTTCACGCATGAAGGACTGATAAATCGCCTGACTTGCTGGCCAGAAGAAGAAGATCACAGTCAATATGATCTGCGGTGCCAGCAGGAAGTAGGGTAAGATTTTATTTGGAAACGTGACTTTCTGCACGGGGAGTTTCCTTGCGGATAGCAATGCCGCCAAGCCCTTAGGGCAGGCGGCACGCTTTAGTTCATCAGATTATTGAGCTGCAGCAATCGCTTCGTTCGCGCGTTTTACAGCGTTATCGAGAGCAGTCTTTGCATCCTGCTTGCCGCCGAGCATGGCTTCGAATTCTTCATTCAGAATATCACGAACCTGTGGCAGGTTGACGAGACGCACACCCTTGGAGTTTTCCGTTGGTGCCTTGCCCATCATCTGAAGGATTGGCGTTTCGCGACCCGGGTTCTTTTCATAGAAGTCCGAGTTCTTGGTTGCTTCATAGGCGGCCATAGTCACAGGCAGGTAGCCGGACTTTTCATGCAGCTTCTGCTGAATTTTGGTCTGCGAAAGGAAGTTGAAGAACTGCGCAATGCCTTTGTACTGGTCATCGCTGAGACCAGCAAACACCCAGAGACTGGCGCCGCCCGGAATTGTGTTCTGAGGGCCATGGCCTTCATAATAAGGAAGCTGACCGATACCGTAGTTAAGGCCAGATTTAATAACGTCACCAAGACCACCCGACGATTCCGTCAGGATTGCGCATTCACCGGAGGTGAAAAGCTGCTTGGCTTCAGATGTACGACCGCCATAACGGAAGGTGCCATCCTTGGCGAGATCGGCAATTGCCTGGAAATGCTCAACGAAGAGCGGCTCGTTGATCTTGAGTTCGACGTTGGTGCCGCCAAGACCGTTTTCATTGGTGCCATAGGAAACATTGTTCCATGCGGCAAAGTTTTCAGTCTGAATCCATGTGAGCCATGTCGAGGTAAAGCCGCAAGCAGAAGCGCCGCTCGACTTGATCTTCTTGGCTGCTTCAAAAACTTCCGGCCAGGTCTTTGGCGGGTTGTTTTCGTCAAGACCAGCCTTCTTGAATGCGTCCTTATTATAATAAAGGATCGGCGAAGACGAGTTGTATGGGAACGACAGCATCGTGCCGTCTGGCTTCGAATAATAAGCAACAATGCCTGGCAGATACTGCGACTTGTCGAACTTGAATCCACCCTTTTCAAGCACGTCTGCAGCTGGAACCATAGCGCCTTCGGCAGCCATCATGACACCGCTACCAGCGTCGAAAACTTGAATGATCGCTGGCGGCTGCTTGGAACGGAATGCAGCAATGCCTGCGTTCAACGTTTCAGGATAGCTACCCTTGTAAACAGGAACGATCTTATAATCGCTCTGGCTTTCATTGAACTCTTTTGTAAGTTCAATGATCATTTCGTTGTTGGCGCCAGTCATACCGTGCCACCAGCTTAGCTCCGTCTGAGCGAAAGCCTGTGAACCAATGGTGAGAGCAAGAGCGCCAGTGAGCGCTGAAGTCGTGATCAGACGGGTAAGCATATTTCCTCCTCGGAAATGAGGTTACGTAAACATCAAGAGCGAATTTACCGCTCGAGGTGCCGGAACCTGCATTATGGTTATTACACTTTTATGACTGCAATTTTGCTCGGGATCAACTTCTCACTCGCAATAATAGAATAAATTCGAAAATGTTAATGGTTAAAAGGAAAAAAAACGAAAAAGAATCGATAAATATTGGGGAGAAGATGTGGATAGCTTGCCAAGCAGTCTCTGACGAGAAGAAGTCAATGGAGGTATGTCGTTAGCCGCCTCACAAAGCCGCCATTTATGGCGTTGCCAATTACATAAGCGATAATGTATTTAAGGCACTATTAAAAGTAACCCATAAAATTCAATATTCTCAGGGGCTTGCGCGGGAGAAAGAATCCGAATTATCTGCTGTCGATTTTGCGACGCTGCCGGAGTTTTCACTTAATCTTCAGGCAATCTACGCAAACGTACATTATGACATTCGCATACATGGAGCCGCCAAGGTTCCATGAACCGCCTGACGGAGTTTCCATGCCCATTCATGCTGACTGGAATGCAGCGTCTTTATCTGCAAAAGTTTTTTCCAGAACGTGGAGCAAGAATGAACCCGGCGGGGTAATCATCGGATTTGACGCCCATGGCGTTAAGTTCGCCTATGCAGGTGGTTTGGAAAGCCTGCCGTCCGGCACGCCTTTTACGGCCAATACGGTCGTTCGTTATGCATCCATCACCAAGCATGTGTTTTGCGCCATGGTGTTGCGTCATGCTGATGTAATCAGTCTGAATGACAGGCTTGGCGATCACCTTCCAGAACTGCAAAACCCACTGGCAGATGTTTCCGTCGGACGCGCACTTGATATGACATCAGGTCTGCCCGATGTGCGCGAAAGTCTGACCTTATTGGGCTTATCGGTCTACACGCATACGGACGCGGATAGCCTTATCGACTTTCTGTCGTCGATGACGCGGCTGAACTTCAGTGCTGGCAGTGAGATCTCCTATTCGAATACGGGATATAGGTTGGTTGAAGCAGCACTGGAGCGCAAAGGACTGAGTTTCAACGACTTCGTGAAATCTGAAATCAATGCGGTGCTGAACACTTCCCTTGAAGTTCCAGATGTCTGGGCCGACCCGGTTAAAGGGCTTGTTCCCGGCTATTGGAAAAACGGAGATAAATGGCAGGAAAGTTCGGCAGGCTTGCATCTATCAGCATCGGGCAGCCTTGCAGGTAGTGGAATGGCTCTCACCAACTGGGCGCAAGCGCTACTTAAAGGTGAAGGTGCATTTAGTGGGTTGCTTTCGACGCTTTCAGCGGAACACTTTTTGAGCGACGGTCGCCCGACAGGCTATAGCCTTGGCCTGCGGTGGAACGAAATCAATGGCAAGCGCTTCGTCGGCCATGGTGGATCGCATCCCGGCTATAAAAGTTATTTTCTTCTCGACCCCGCAGACAAAACAGGCATGATTGTTGTCTGTAATCGAGAAGATGCTGATACATATAAGATTGCCCGTGACTGCATGGCTGCTCTCAACGGGCTGTCGCTTCCTGAAATGACGACAGCTATCCCTGATGGATTATATGTCGCCGATGCAGGTCCATTCTGGCTTGAGATGCGTGGCGGTGTTGCCAATTATCTTGGCGCTGAAGATCGGCTCTACAATATAGGAGAAGACTGGGCCTCTTCATTATCGCCATCCTCGCCAATGAAATTGCGCTGGGACGGTGAGGTGCTTCAAGGCGAAATCGGCCATGTGAAGCGAGAGTTGCTTCCAGTTCAGGCGAGACCAGTCAATAAAGAGTTTGACGGTCACTGGAGCGCTCCTCTTTATGGTGCATCTTTCACTATCGATAACGGCCATATCATTATGGGTATCGGACCTACGCGTCAGCTTATGCCGCTTGAAGATCTCGGTAATGGCAGAGCTTTGTTCACGTTGCGGGATGGTCCATGGAACAAGCGCATTTGCGTCCATATGCTTGGCGACAACAGGCTTGAATTGGTACTCAACCGCAGCCGCATGATTGAATATCAGCGTTGAAACCGCTTCATTATGTTATTTTCGGGAAATTGATTCCGAAAATGATTTGAATGGAGTGAGCCAATGCTTGAACAGATGATCGATCAGGGTGCCGGTCGTGAGCCTGCCGATATCGTGTTGAAAGGTGGCCGCTTCTTCGATCTTGTAACCGGCGAACTGGTTGAAAGCGACATTGCGATTAGCGGTGATCGTATTGTGGGAACGTTCGGCACGTATCAGGGTAAGAGGCAAATTGATATTTCCGGTCGCATTGTTGTGCCGGGTTTTATCGATACGCATCTCCATATTGAATCGTCCAATGTGACACCGCATGAATTTGATCGTTGTGTGCTGCCACAGGGCGTCACAACGGTCATTTGCGATCCACATGAGATTGCCAATGTTCTCGGCGTAGAAGGCCTGCAATATTTCCTCGATAGCTCGCTTGAAACGATCATGGATATTCGGGTGCAGCTTTCAAGCTGTGTACCTGCGACCCACATGGAAACATCCGGTGCCGAACTGCTGATCGATGATCTGCTGCCCTTTGCCGATCATCCGAAGGTCATCGGCCTTGCTGAGTTCATGAATTTCCCCGGCGTGCTTTCAAAAGACCCTGAATGCATGGCAAAGCTCAAGGCTTTTCAGGGACGTCATATTGACGGTCATGCGCCGCTTCTGCGTGGGCTGGATCTGAATGGCTATATTTCTGCCGGTATTCGCACCGAGCATGAAGCGACCAGTGCCGAAGAAGCGCTGGAAAAGATGCGCAAGGGTATGCATGTGCTGGTGCGTGAAGGCTCGGTTTCCAAAGACCTGCATGCTTTGATGCCGATCATCACTGAACGGCACTCGCAGTTTCTGGCGCTTTGCACGGATGATCGCAATCCTCTCGATATCGCTGATCAGGGCCATCTTGATTATCTCATCCGCACGGCAATTGCTGGAGGCGTAGAGCCGCTGGCGATTTATCGCGCGGCAAGTGTTTCGGCAGCGCGCGCTTTCGGGCTGTTTGATCGCGGACTTGTTGCGCCGGGGCAGCGCGCCGATCTCGTGGTCGTCGACAGTCTTGAAGGCTGCAATGCTGAAATCGTTCTGTCTGCGGGCAGGGTGGTTTCGGAAGAACTGTTCTCAACACGTGGATCAGTTGCGGAAGTCGGACGCAACAGCGTGAAAGCGCCCACTGTCAGTGCATCAAGCTTCAGATCACAATCCAACAGCGGCAAAACGCGTGCAATTGGCATTATTCCGGGAAAGATCATCACGGAAAGCCTGGAGTTTGATCTTAAAGTTGGTCCGCATGGTGTGGAACCCGATCTTGAGCGCGATGTGGTCAAAATCGCGGTCGTTGAGAGACATGGTAAAAATGGCAACATCGCCACCGGCTTCGTGCATGGTTTTGGCCTTAAAGCCGGAGCTATTGCTTCAACCGTCAGCCACGACAGCCACAATATCTGTGTGGTCGGTGTTTCGGATGAAGACATTGCAGCTGCGGCCAACCGCTTGGGCGAAATCGAAGGCGGATTTGTCGTTGTACGCGATGGCAAAGTGCTTGCGGAAATGCCTCTGCCTATTGCCGGACTGATGAGCGTTGAACCTTACGAAACCGTCAGAGAGCAACTACGTGCGCTTCGCCATGCAGCTGAAGAGCTCGGTTCAGTATTGGAAGAACCGTTTCTGCAGCTGGCTTTTGTTGCGTTGCCAGTTATCCCACATCTGAAGATAACGGATCGCGGACTAGTCGATGTCGACAAATTTGAATTTGTTGGCAACTGAGCAGACTGACATTATCGTCATAATTGCATTAATCTGATCTGCTAACGCACTGGCATAAATCGGATTTTTGACCATGCAGTTTTTGAATACCTTTGATCTTTATCCATTCCTCGACACGGCGGTGAGCTTCACCGCCGCGTTTATCTTTGGCACGATGATCGGCGCCGAACGTCAATATCGCCAGAGAACTGCTGGATTGCGTACCAACGCGCTTGTTGCGCTGGGGGCAGCTGCTTTCGTTGATCTGGCTGCGCGTCTTGCAGGTAGCGCCGAGGCGTTGCGTGTTATCGCTTATGTCGTTTCTGGCGTCGGGTTTCTGGGCGCCGGCGTGATAATGAAAGAGGGCATGAACGTCCGTGGGCTGAACACAGCTGCGACGCTCTGGTGCTCAGCAGCCGTTGGTGCCTGCGCAGGCACAGACATGCTGGCGGAAGCTGCACTTCTGACCCTATACGTTTTGCTGGGAAATACGTTATTGCGACCGCTCGTTAATCTCATCAACCGTATTCCAATTGATGAGCAGGCGTTAGAGCAGACCTATGAGGTGCGTGTGATTGCGTCTCATCAGGCCATGGAAGAAATGCGCGAATTGCTAGTCGAGAAGCTGGACGAGGCGAAATACCCAGTCGGAGATGTCGAAATCACGGATCGTAACGCCGAGACTGTCGAAATTTTGGCAACCCTCGTCAGCACATCGATTGCCCCGGAGGAAATCGACGCCGTTACGCATTTCATGGAGAAGCAGCCCGGTGTGTTTTATGCAGGTTGGGAAGGCAGTTCGAAGAACTGACTATCGATCAATCCGCGTCGACAGAATGATAGAAGACATGGTGCGTTCGACACCTTCGAGCGCACCAATCTTATCGAGAACAATGTCCAGTTCCTGAATTGACGGCGCTTCGACCACGACAATCATATCGAAATGGCCGCTGACCGAGTGAAGCGTTCGGACAGCCATGATGCTGCGAAGTGCTGTTTCAACCTTTGGCGCGAACTTCGGCAACGCTGTCACCAGCACATGCGCACGCACCAGATCGCGTTCAAATTCAGGAGCGATTCGAACGGTATAGCCTTCGATTACACCGCGCTTTTCCAGCTTTTCCAGCCTGCTTTGTACGGTCGTGCGTGACACGCCGAGCCTTCTTGCAAGGTCGGCGGTTGAGGCGCGGGCGTTTTCGCGCAGCAGGGCTATAAGGGTCAGGTCAGCATTTGTCGTCATAATGCATATTAGATACGTCATATCGCACAAACAAACAACGTGAAATCGTCAGTTTAAATGCTTCTTTTCGCCGAAATTTGTGAGATTCTTTATTTATCGAAATTGCATTACCCAAACAGACTTATAGGGGAAAAGACATGAAAGAGATCGTTGTTGTAGGCGCGGGCAAAATTGGCGCGACCATTGCCGATCTTCTCGCTTCGACGGGTGATTATGCTGTGACGGTTGTTGACCGTTCGCAGGCACAGCTCGACGCGCTGGATACCGGTGCGGAAGTCAAGACACAGGCTCTCGACATTGCAGATGCTAAGGCTCTTGAAGCCGTTCTCACTGGCAAATTTGCAGTTCTGAGCGCTGCTCCATTCCAGCTCACCACACTGATCGCAGAAGCTGCAGCCAAGACTGGCGTGCATTACCTCGATCTTACCGAAGACGTGGCCAGCACCAAGCGCGTCATGGAATTGGCACAAGATGCAAAGACTGCATTCATTCCGCAATGTGGTCTGGCTCCAGGCTTCATCTCGATCGTTGCTTACGATCTCGCAAAGCGCTTTGACACGCTCGAAAACGTGCGTATGCGCGTTGGCGCTCTGCCGGAGTTCCCATCAAATGCTCTCAACTACAACCTAACCTGGAGCACAGATGGGCTGATCAATGAATATATCGAGCCATGTGAAGCCATCGTAAACGGCAAGCTGACCAAGGTCCCAGCTCTTGAAGAGCGTGAAGAATTCTCGCTCGACGGCGTAACCTATGAAGCATTCAACACTTCGGGCGGTCTCGGCACACTTTGCGACACGCTCGAAGGCAAAGTTCGCACGCTCAACTACCGCACGATCCGTTATCCAGGTCACGTAGCGCTGATGAAGGCACTGCTTAACGATCTTGGCCTGCGTCATCGTCGCGAAGTGCTCAAAGACATCTTTGAAAACGCTCTGCCAAGCACGCTTCAGGACGTTATCGTCATTTTCGTAACTGTTTCGGGTACCAAAAACGGCCGTCTGGTTCAGGAAACCTATGCGAACAAGGTTTATGCCAATCAGGTCGGCAAGATCGTTCGTTCGGGCATCCAGATCACGACAGCATCGGCAATCTGCGCCGTGCTCGACATGCTTGCTAAGGGCGAAATTGCACAGAAGGGCTTTGTTCGTCAGGAAGACATCACGCTTGATGCATTCCTCGCAAACCGCTTCGGCAAAGCCTATGCACAGGACGATCATTCGACGCGTCTCGTTGCCTGAAAGCACCGTTGAGGCCATATCAGACCCGTTGCGCTAAACGCGCAGCGGGTTATTTTGCGTTTTGATATGACCAAAGTTGCAATTGAATTTGTTCGGCTTTGCGGGCAATCCGAACTGTGGACTTCATAAAAAGCCCGTGTCTAACAAGTGGAATAGGGAAGCGATGTTTAAAACAATTTTGCTGGCCGGTCTGGCCTCCGTCGTCCTTGCCATGCCTGTGCAGGCAAAGGAATGGAAAGAAATCCGTATCGCCAGTGAAGGTGCTTATCCACCCTTCAATTATATGTCGCCAGACGGCAAGCTCGTTGGTTTCGACATCGACATTGCCAATGCAGTTTGCGAAGCAATGGAAGCAAAGTGCACAGTCGTTGCAAATGACTGGGATGGTATGATCCCCGGCTTGCAGGCAAACAAGTTTGATGCAGTCATTGCATCCATGGCCATTACGCCAGAGCGTGAGCAGCAGGTTGCTTTCTCAGAGCGCTATTACACGACGCCACTGGCAGTCGTTGTACCGAAAGACACCGACATCGCCTCGCTTGAGCCTTCAGCGTTCGATGGCAAGACTGTAGGCGCGCAGGCTGGCACAACGCAGGGCAACTATGCCGATGACGTTTATGGCAAAGCGGGCGCGGATGTGAAGCTTTATCCGACGGCTGACGAAGCTAATGCTGATCTTGAAAGTGGTCGCCTTGATGCTATTGCTGCTGACAAGTTCCTTGCTGCCGACTGGCTGAAGAAGCAGGGCGCTGATTGCTGCAAGTTCCTTGGCGATATTCCGGGTTCTGAAACCAAGATCGCTGTTGCTCTGCGTAAGGGTGACGATGATCTGCGTGAGCAGTTTAACGCTGCAATCAAAAAGATCCGTGACGACGGTACTTACGAGACAATCCGCAAGAAGTATTTCGACTTCGATATTTATTGATAGAATTTATGAGCGCCGCCAAATGTTTAACTTGAAACTGGCGGCGCTCAGTGCTTCATTCAATGCATAATATTGCGGGCGGGAAACCTGCAAAACAGAACCATAACAACGGTCAAGGGGAATATTATGTTGAAATCAATCCTGTTCGCAGGCGTGGCCTCCATTATCGCTGCACTTCCAGCGCAAGCCAAAGAATGGAAAGAAATCAAGATCGCAACTGAAGGTGCTTATCCGCCCTTCAATTTTGTTGCGGCTGATGGTTCTTTGCAGGGACTGGATGTTGATATCGCCAATGCGCTCTGCAAAGCGATGGAAGCCAAATGCACCATCATTGCCAATGACTGGGACGGCATGATTCCGGGTCTTCAGACCAATAAGTTTGATGCCGTTATCGCGTCGATGAGTGTGACGGAAGAACGCCAGAAGCAGGTATCCTTTACCGATAAATATTATTCCACACCACTGTCTGTTGCGGTTTCGAAAGACAGCCCGATTACAGCGCTCGATGCTGACGCTTTCAAAGGTAAATCAATAGGCGCGCAGGGATCAACCACACAGGGCACTTATGCGGAAGATGTCTATGGCAAAGCTGGAGCAGACGTAAAACTCTATCCAACAGCCGATGAAGCCAATGCCGATCTTAAAAGCGGTCGTCTTGATGCAGTGATTTCAGACAAGTTCCCGATTTCCGACTGGATCAAGGGTGACGGTGCTGATTGCTGTAAGCTGATTGGCGATGTGCCTGGCACACAAACAGATACAGCCATTGCACTGCGTAAGGACGACAACGACCTGCGTGAACAGTTCAACGCAGCTATCAAAAAAATTCGCGATGACGGCACCTATGCGACCATCGTGAAGAAATATTTCGACTTCGACATTTACTGATCGAAGATATGTGACTTGTAAAAGTCTCCACTCTTTGCTGTATGCGGGAGCGCGCTGAAAATCGATCAGCGCGCTCTTTCACTTCATGGAATTGGCGGGAATACCATGCAGAAACAAGACGTCATTGTATTGGGCGCGGGTATCGTTGGGGTTTCGGCTGCACTTCACCTGCAAGCGCGAGGGCGGTCGGTTACGCTGATTGATCGTGGTGAGCCGGGGCAGGGCACGAGTTTCGGTAATGCCGGTCTTATTGAGCGTTCAAGTGTCATTCCATATTCGTTTCCGCAAGGTTTCTGGACGCTGTTGCGTTACGGCCTGAATCGCCGTTCAGATGTGCGATATGACCCGTTTTATGTATCGCGAATGGCCCGCTGGCTGTTCCAATATTGGCGCGAATCTTCGCCAGAGCGCCTGAAAATTGCGACAAACGCTATGTTGCCATTGGTCGAAGCAAGTGTTCGCGAGCATGATGCGCTTATTGCCCAAGCTGGCTGCGAACGACTCGTACGTGCGCAGGGCTGGATCGAAGTTTTTCGCAACGAAGCAGCTTTCAACGCTGCCGTGCAACGCTTGCCGCAATTGCAGCAGTTTAATCTAGCCTATGATGTCCTGGATTCAGCGTCGCTGAAACAACGGGAAACGACGCTTGGCGATGTTGCGGGCGGGATTCACTGGCTTGACCCAAAAACAATCGTCAATCCGGGTGGTTTGGTTGAAGCTTACGCTGATCTTTTCCGCGCGAATGGGGGCACATTTGTTCATGGAGATGCAGCTTCACTCGTTGAAAATGGCGATGGCTGGCAGGTAACGACTGAAGAAGGCCCGATAATTGCGCGCGATGTGGTGGTGGCTCTCGGACCGCAATCCGGATTGATCTTCAAGAAGTTTGGTTACTCAATCCCGCTCGGTATCAAGCGTGGTCATCATATGCATTTTGAAATGCAGGATGATGTGCGGCTCGGTCATACGGTTGTTGATGAAGAAGCAGGCTATGTACTAGCGCCTATGGTGCAGGGTGTTCGACTTTCAACCGGCATAGAGTTCGCTTCACCCGATGCGCCTGCCAATTTCATTCAGCTTAAACGTGCTGAGAAAGTTGCACGACGTCTTTTGCCGCAACTGGGTACGCCTGTAGAATCCAAGCCATGGCTAGGTTTGCGCCCGTGCCTGCCGGATATGCGGCCGGTTATTGGACCTGCACCGCGCCATAAGGGACTATGGTTTGACTTTGGCCATGCTCATCATGGGTTGACGATTGGCCCGGCAAGCGGGCGTCTGCTTGCCGAATTGATGACTGGCGAGAATACATTTACTGATCCTGCACCATATTCCGCAAAACGGTTTCTCTAATCGCTTTCAATTTTCAGCGAGCGGCCTTGTCAGGCGCGGCACAGCGGGGGTAAGACTTTAGCCCCGTCAAATCCGCGTTCTGCGGGCAAATCGATCCGGAAAAATCTCGTGAAAATGAAACCTTTGGGCCGTACAGGCCTCAATGTTACCGAAATCTGTCTCGGCACCATGACCTGGGGCGTACAGAACACTGAAAACGACGCGCATCAGCAACTTGATTTCGCTGTCGACGCCGGCGTCAATTTTATCGATACCGCTGAAGGTTATGCTATTCCGATGAGCCCGGAAAGCTATGGCAAGACTGAAACCTACATCGGCAACTGGTTCAAGAAGTCTGGTAAGCGTGATCGCGTTATTCTCGCCAGCAAGATCGCCGGGGGCGGTCGCCAGGAGTGGATTCGTGGCGGTGCAAAGCCAAGCCGCGCAAGTGTTACTGTGGCAGTCAACGACAGCTTGAAGAGACTGCAGACCGATTACATCGACCTCTATCAGATTCACTGGCCATCGCGTCCGCATTATCATTTCGGTCAGGGCTGGGGTTTTGATCCCTCCCATGTTGACCCAAAGGCTGAACGTGAACAGATTCATGATGTTCTGCTCGGCCTTGAAGATGCGGTTCGCGCAGGCAAGATTCGTCACGTCGGTCTTTCCAACGAAACGGCTTGGGGTACGATGCAATGGCTGAAGATTGCTGAAGAGCACAATCTGCCACGTATGGCGTCTATCCAGAATGAATATGGTCTGCTGCAGCGTGAATTTGATCATGACATGGCAGAAGTATCGCTGTTTGAACAAGTTGGTTTGCTTGCCTATTCAACGCTTGCTGCAGGTGTTTTAACCGGCAAATATCTAGGCGGAAAAATCCCCGAAGGATCACGCGCTTCGGTGACAGATGGCGGCCTTTGGCGTGATAATTCCTATTCGGAACCGGCAATTCGCGCTTACATCGATATTGCTAAGAAGTATGGGCTCGATATTGCGCAGATGGCGATTGCGTTCTCGTCTTCGAGACCTTTCATGACATCTGTCATTATCGGCGCCACGTCTGTCGAACAGCTGAAGATCGACATTTCTGCAAGCGAAGTGACGCTTTCAGCAGAAGTGCTGGCAGACATTGAAAAAGTCTACCGCTCTCATCCGCGTCCTCTTTGATTAAAAACCAGCCAGCCACATATTTGTGGCTGGCTTTTATCCTTTAAGCTGTATCTCGTGCTTTACGTGCCATTCATCGATCGGCGTCTCGCTTGATGAACTCACGATCACCAGCCGGTCGAAGCGCAGCTTTCTACCTGAAAGCTTTTTGGCAAGCCGCTGCATTTCCGTTTGTTTCTGCGTTGTATCCTCAACACCATAAGCCAATGAGACATGCGGCATGAAGCTCTGCAAGCTGGCCTCGCCGGATATTTCAAGCGAATCTTGTTTCAGGCGCATCAGCGCCGGTGCTTTTTCAAGCGCTGCGTAGAAAGAGCGAAAATAGGCTTCGCTTCCCGTTACATCCTCAATCAAAAGTTCAAACGGTTTGCGGCCGATTGCAAGGCTTACCACCTGTGGAAGAAGCTCTTCTGCAGATCGATTCATATCCGGTACGAGCGTTGCGTGAGGCTCAAATATCGGTGAGTTAAATTGCCCGCTCAAATCCCGGACGATTTTCTCAAGAAAAACAAGATCATCATGCGCAGGGCGCAGCCAGATAGAATGATCGGACATTCAGGGTTTGCTTCCGTTAGAAGAATTTTCCGTTTTAAGCGGGCGCACGCTGCCTCGCAAAATAAGTGGAGTGTCGATCATCACCATCTGTGGCGGCTCGTTGGGTGCACTTTGTCGTTCATCGAGCATACGGATGATTTCAGCAGACAGGCGTTCGGCATTCTGGTCGAAGGTTGTGAGACGATATGCGCCCCAGCGTGCTTCGGTGACATTATCAAATCCGATAACCGACAGGTCTTCCGGAATTGAAAGATTAAAAACGTCGCGTGCGCAATCTATCAGCCCAAACGCCATCAGATCATTGACGCAAAATACTGCCTCAACACGGTCGCGCTCACTCAGAAGAAGCGACGCTGCAGCAAAGCCGCCATCGTAATCAGTCAGTTCTCCGCGCTGTACGCTAACATCCAGGCCTAAATTTTTAGCGCGAGCGACGTAGGCTTCTTCGCGTTCCAGCAGATTAGGGCTGCGAACATTTGATGTGACAAGCCCGAGCCTTTTCATGCCGCGCGCGGCAAACACATCGACAGCTGTTTCCGCCGCTTGTTTATTATTGATCCGGATATGGTCAGGACCATCTTCGTTACGGCCCACAACGATCAGCGTATGACCGTTGCGCTGGGCCAACTCGACAAACGACGATGACGGCATCCCAGACAGAACGACAGTCGCTTCGGCCCGATAACGAAGAAGCGTCTGGTGGGCCGCGGAGAGATTCTCGCCGTGCTGACCGGTTGGGATCAGCACCGGCACGCTGCCACGCGCCGTCAATCGACGTGATAGGGCCGCGATCTGGCGTGAGCGAAAAGGACTTGCCGGATCGGCTGCGATCATGCCGACGATCCGGCTACGCTTGGCAAGCAGACCGCGTGCAAGATCATTGACCTGATACCCGAGCTTTTCAGCTGCTTTCAGCACTTTCTCACGCGTTGAGGGGGATACGCTGGCTCCGGGCGTAAAGGTGCGAGAGACCGCCGAACGAGAGACGCCAGCCTCCACTGCAACTTCATGCGCGCTGATGAAACGCGGCTGGTTTTCGGGAAGCTCGTCCTGAAAACGATCTTTGTCGGCCATAGTTATCGACCCACTTTCGAGAGAACATCGGCGCGCAGAAAACGCTCGACCACGAACATGAACGCAATGGACGGCACCAGAAGGATTAACGCACTGATCGACGCTATCTGATAGTTGCCACCGGAGCTTGCTGTATAAAGCATCAGCGGCAATGTTGTAATGTCGGGCGCGCCCACAAAATATGTCCCGGTGAATTCATCAAGTGATTCAAGGAACACAAAGATAGCGCTGGCGAGCAGGCCGGGTGCGGCAATTGGCATTGTAATGTGGAAGAAGGTCTTCATGGCGGAAGCGCCCATGGAACGTGCGGCCTCTTCCAATTCGCGATCAATCGCGGAGAAAGCGGCTGTTGCAATCCACACCGCATAGACCAAGCCATGGGTCACATGAACCAGAACCACGCCGGTAATCGTGCCGTTTAAACGCAGCGAATAGAACATTTGCGCAATATTGACGTAGATCGGCAGATTCGGAAATGCCTGTGGGATCAGCAGGATAAGCAAGATCAACCCGCGAAATGGCAGTTTCAGCCGTGCCAGTGCATAGCCAGCCGGGATGGCAAGACCGAGAGAGACAACCACAGTAAGGCTTGCGATAACGACGCTTGTTCCAAGTGATGAAAGAGCGTTGCCGCGTGGCGAAAACACATTGGCCCAGAAGGAAAAGCCATACTGAATAGGCAGGGTATGCGGAAAATACCAGCGTTCAGCCACAGCCCAGAGAAGCAGATTGGCAAGTGGGCCGAAGATTGCAAAGGCCAGCAAACCAAGCAGAATTCCGCGCGGTATCCAGCGCCAGTCGAGTGCGGTGCTCATCAGCCGTGCTCCTTCATGGTTTGTCTGAGATAAATCCATGCAACCAGACTGGTCATCAGGAGCGATATCGTACCGAGCGCATTGGCAACGCCGTAATCGCCATAAGCATTGATGCGGAAAGCCATATTAGCGGTGATCATGGTTGGAGATTGAGCATTGATCATCAGCGGCACAGAAAGTACCGACATCATGGTGACGAAGCTGAGGATCAAGCCAACAAGCAAGGTGGGGCGCACTTGTGGAAGCACGATTTCGATCAAAATGCGCAGCCGTCCAGCACCGAGATTGCGCGCAGATTCAATCGTACTGCGATCAATCGATGCCATTGCCCCCGCAAGGAGTAATGTAACGAAGGGCGTCTGTTTCCAGACAAAGGCAATGACGATGCCGCGCCAGTCGAGAAAGCTCATTGCCTGAAGCGGCGTGAGAATGCCGCTTTCAATCAGAAGGCTGTTCATCAGGCCATTTTTAGCGAGAAACGTGCGCAATATCTGGCCGACCACAATGAATGGAATGAACAGCGGCCAACGATAGAGCCAGCGCAGCACGGTAACGGCACGCTGATTAGAGCCGAGCGTTAGATAGCCACCGATGGCGATTGCAAAAAGTGCGATCAGCGCAGAAGAAAGCGTCACGATCACAAGGGTGAACAGCATGTCGCTTGAATAAAGCTCGAAAGCCTTGGTGAAATTGCCGAAACCCCAGTCCTCACCAACATGAAATGCTCCGGTTATCGCGCCAAACAACGGCACGATGAACAGAAACAACACGATTGCCAATGCTGGCGCGACCAGCAGAAAACCCGTCATTCTCTGCGACATTGATATTCCCCGAATTTTTGATGTAGGGACCGGGTCCGTGTTTCACGCACCCGGTCTATGCTTTAGTGCAAGCTGATTAGTTGCCGACCTGACGCTCGTAAGCTTCGAGGATTGCAGTGTTGTATGGTGCAATCGGAAATGGCTTGCCGTAATTGGCCAGATCTTCCGGCGAGATATCGGTGAAGAGCTTGTTCCAGGTATCGGCATTTAGTTCTGCCTTGACGTGATCAGCATCAATGCCCGGATACCAGTTAAAGCGTTCAACGATGCCTTCAGCCTGAACTTTGGGGCTGGTTGCAAGTGCCACGAACTTTTCAGCAAGTTCCTTGTTGGCGCTCTTTTCTGGAATAACATAATGCATTGGCTGCCCCGGCATGCCCGGCGAAGGCAGAACAAGTTTCATTTCCGGCGGAAGCTGGCCATTGGCCTTCCATGAATAGAACATGTCAACCCAGACCGGACCCATGGCGATTTCACCGCGGCTCAGCATATCGAGCGTACCGGCATTGCCCGGTGTCAATGTTGCATTCGTCGTGAAGTCCTTGAGCGATGCAAAGGCCTTCTCCCAGTTCTTGGCTTCGCCTTCTTCAAACGGGCCTTTCATCAGCTTGTCGGCATCACCACCATAGGCATAAATCCAGCCCATGACGAAGCTCACGCCTGATGCGCCACCCTTGATGCCGTTATAGCCGAACTGCTTCGGGTTTTCCTTTGCCCATGTGACCAGCTCGTCATAGCTCTTTGGTGGATTTGCAACGAGAGCCGGGTTGTAGGCGAGGGCTGTCTGGCTGTTGAACATTGGCATGACATAGCCATCAACATTGGTGCCGAGCGCCATCTTCGCATTGTCGCGCGTGACGAGCTTGCCGCTGTCAATCTTGCTGCGATAGTTTTCGAGAAATTTCTTTTCGACCATCGGGCCTGCGAATTTCTCGTGAACGACAGCAACGTCTGCGTCCCACTTTTCAACGCCCGCCTTCGACTGCGCTTCAAAGCGTTCAAGAATCTTCTGTGAACCAGCGTCGCCTGGGCCGGTGCCAACAACACGAACTGTCGTGCCTGGATTTTCCTTCTCGAACAATGGGCCGAGATATTCGTTCACGTAATCGACCATGTTCTGATCACCTGCGGTCAGAACGGTCAATTCATTCGCTGCGGCGGGTGATGCCGTCAGGCCGAGGACAAGGGCTGTTTTCAGGATCGTCTTCATCGAATAATTCCTGCTTTTATATCCGCATGGCGGAAGATTTCGGCGGTTGGATAATTGGGTATCCGGTGAGGTGTGATCGGGAATTTTGTGCGGCTGCGGGCGGTTGAAGGCCCGCAATCC
Source organism: Brucella sp. (assembly GCF_032066345.1). NCBI lineage: Bacteria > Pseudomonadati > Pseudomonadota > Alphaproteobacteria > Hyphomicrobiales > Brucellaceae > Brucella > Brucella sp. Next base: position 48,721 of record NZ_DAMBKZ010000004.1, on the reverse strand, counting down.
TCTTCTGAGCAGGCGAGCCTGCTAGTGATCGACTTGATGACAACTCCATACCCATGCACACCTGTGCATTGTGGAAATAGTTACCGATTGAGCCGATCAGGTCACTTGTCGAACAGGAAGAGAGCCTGTTCGGGAATGCGGATTTCAACCTGCGAACCGGGTTGATGGCTCTCTGTTGCATCAACCAGAAGATGCCTGCCGCCCACACTTATCATGTGCCGCCAAAGGCCACCTGGATAGCTCGTCTGATCGACGGTGCCCGTCAGGATAAGTTCAGGTTCTGTGCCAGAATTCGGAGCGCCAGGACTTGTAAGTTTTGCGGCTTCACTGCGGAAGCGTGCTGTTGCGATGCCATCGGACAGATTGCGACGGCCAGCCGGGATTGTGCTTGCCTTGTTTTGTGGCCCTGCGGCGATCTCGATGCGGTCTGCTTTAACACTGACAGGAAGCTCGATGAGGTTCTCAGCACCCATAAAGGCCGCAACGAAGTCAGATGCCGGATGATTATAAACTTCTTCTGGTGCGCCGGCCTGTGCCACTTCACCATTATTCAGGATCACGATGCGATCAGCCATAACCATGGCCTCTTCACGATCATGCGTTACATGCACCGCAGTGATGCCAAGGCGGCGCTGCAGAGCGCTGATTTCATGGCGCACCGACAGGCGAATGCGGGCGTCAAGGTTTGAAAGCGGCTCATCGAGCAGTAGAATGTCTGGCTCGATTGCCAATGCGCGACCGAGTGCTACGCGCTGACGCTGACCGCCGGAAAGTGCGGCTGGCTTGCGATCAAGCAGCGCATCAAGCCCTAGAAGACGTGCAACTTCCTGAACTTTCTGCCTGATGGTATCTTTCGCTGTACCGCGAATACGCAGGCCGTAGCCGATGTTTTGCGCAACCGTCATATGCGGCCAGAGCGCATAGGACTGGAACACCAGTGCCATGCCGCGCTTGTCAGGCGGCAATCGAGTGACGTCCTTGCCCCCAACGCGGATAGCTCCATCGCTGGGTGTATTGAATCCAGCAATCGCACGCAGCAAAGTGGTTTTGCCACAACCGGAAGAGCCGAGCAGCGCTACGAATTCACCCTTCTTCACCGAAAGGTCTACACCTTTAAGAATCTCATTATTGCCATAACGGACGCGTGCATCCGCTACCTCCAAAAACGCAGGCATATGCGTATCCTCCCCAGGATCGACGGCCGGTTTTATTTTTTCTGCACAGCCGTGCAATCGGGATTGAAGCATTTTTATTTTACCTCGACAAGCGACAAATTATAGTGCGCTGGAAAATAGCGAACGGTGTTTAGGCACCGCTCGTTATTATGGTTATCTATCGAGGATTTATAACAGCCATATGACTGATGCTGCGCAGCTGTGCAAAAACGTGGACAGCTTTGAAAAGCTGTCCACGCTGCACGCAAGCTGTTCCGACACGAAAGGAGACAGCTTACAATAAGGTTTCAGGCCGTTTCTGCCTCATGCCGCGTTTCTGCGCGTGCGGTTCGCCAGCTTGAGAACAGGAAAGCTGCAATGAAGATCACCGTCATCAGCAGAACAATTGTCGGTGCAGGGGCGCTGTCTATGAAGAACGACAGATACACGCCCATGAAGGATGAGAAGACAGCAACGATGACTGAAGCGATCATCATGCTGCTAAACCTGCGGGTGAGCAAAAAGGCGATGGCGCCCGGAGCAATCAGCATGGCTATTGCGAGAATGATTCCTACCGCTTTTAAGACACCTACAATGGTGAGCGAAATCAGGCACAGAAGCCCGTAATGCAGCAGCCGTACGGGCAAGCCGACTGCACGCGCCTGTGCGGGGTCGAATGCATGCAGCAGGAAATCGCGCCATTTGACGATGAGAACGCCCGCGGTCACAGCTGCGATAATCGCGGTCTCTATAAGGTCGCTTGCGCTGATACCGAGAATGTCGCCGAATAGGATGTGATCAAGATGCACATTCGCACGTACAGAAACATAGAGCACAAGCCCCAGCCCAAACATGCCGGAGAAGACGATACCCATGACAGTATCCTGCTTGATACGGCTGTTTTCCTTGAGAAAACCTGTGGTAAGTGCGCAGACCATACCTGCAACAAAAGCGCCGATACCAAAGGGCAGACCGACTATATAGGCAATCACAACACCCGGCAGCACCGCGTGGCTTATGGCATCACCCATCAGCGACCAACCCTTAAGCACCAGAAAACAGGAGAGCAGGGCGGTTGGAATGGCAATCAGCACGGACGCGATCAGCGCATAGATCATAAAGTCAAACTGAAAGGGCATCAGAAGCATGTCGGGAAAGCTCATAGCTCAACCTCCTGCAATGCTTTGGCTGCGCGCCTGCGAGCTGCAAGCATTCCATGCTTGGGTGCCAGAAAAAACACGGTGAGAAACACCAGCGTTTGAAGCACGACGATGATGCCGCCGGTTGCGCCATCCATGAAGTAACTAACATAAGCGCCGATGAAGCTGGTTAGCGCGCCAATTAGTACAGCAATCCACAAAAGCCGCGAAAAGCGATCTGTGAGCAGATATGCAGTCGCGCCGGGGGTGACGACCATGCAGATGACCAGAAACGCGCCTACGGTCTGCATGGCAGCAACAGTGCTTGCCGAAAGCAGAGTGAAGAACATGATCTTCAACGCCGTTGGTTTTAATCCAATGGAACGTGCATGACTTTCATCGAAAAACACCACCATCAGATCTTTCCATTTCAGCAAAAGCAGCGCGAGCGAAACGAACCCTATGATCGCGAGTTGTATAATATCGCCCGGCGTTATCGCCAGAATATTGCCAAGCACGATGGTCTGGATACTGATCGAGGTTGGCCGCAATGAAATCATAAACAGTCCAAGGCCGAAGAAAGCTGTGAAAATCAGGCCAATGATTGCATCTTCTTTGAGTTTGGTTCGCTGATTAAGAAACAGCATTGCTGCAGCAGCCAACCCACCGGAAAAGAACGCGCCGATGGAAAAGGGCAGGCCGAGCATATAGGCGCCAGCAACACCGGGAACGATGGAATGGGAGAGGGCATCGCCGATAAGCGACCAGCCTTTGAGCATCAGATAGGCGGAAAGAAACGCACAAACACCGCCGACAAGCGCTGAAACCCACATAGCATTGAGCATATAGCCGTAAGCAAACGGTTCGAGCAGGAGAGCCATCAGTTCTGCCCTTGCTGCTTATGTTCATAGAGCACGAAAGGCCGCTCATCATCGGTAATGACACCGATGGCTGAGCGATTCTGCTTCGTTTTCTCATCGAGAATAAGGTGCCGTAGCACCCCGCCAAAAGTCTTTTCGAGATTGGCCTGGGTGAAAATTTCCTCCGTTGGACCATAAGCCAGCACGGTATTCTTGACGAGAACTGTCCGGTCGCAAAACTCAGGTACGCTGCCAAGATTATGCGTGGAAACAAGCATCACGCGGCCTTCATCGCGAAGCCCACGCAGAAGCGTGATAATCGCTTCCTCGGTCTTTACATCAACACCGGTAAAAGGCTCATCGAGAAGAATGACATGTGCATCCTGAGCAAGTGCGCGAGCAAGAAAAACACGCTTCTTTTGACCGCCAGACAGCTCGCCGATTTGCCGCTTGCGAAAATCGAGCATGTTGACGCGGCTCAGTGCCTTTTCGACCGCTTCGTGATCGGCACGGCGGGGAATGCGCATCATGCCCATATGCCCGTATCGACCCATCATGACGACATCTTCGACCAGAACGGGAAAGTTCCAATCAACCTCTTCACTTTGCGGCACATAGGCGACAAGGTTCTGCTTGAGCGCCTGTTTGACCGGCAAGCCGAGGATGGAAATGTCACCCTTTGCCAAACGGACAAAACCCATGATGGCCTTGAATAAGGTCGACTTGCCTGAGCCATTCACGCCAACCAGTGCCGTAATCGTGCCGGTAGGGATTTCAAAACTGGCATTGCGTAAAGCCGTGTGACCATTGCGATAGGTCACAGTCGCGTCTTTCACCTTCAATCCTTCAGCCGCGCTATTTCTAAGCGCGGCCTGATCCTGAAAATGACGATTTATCGGAACGTTCATTGTTTGAGGCCTTTTGCGATCGTGTCCGAAGTTACTTTCAGAAGGTCGATATAGGTAGGCACTGGTCCGTCAGCCTCGGAAAGAGAATCGACATACAGCACACCGCCGTATTTCGCGCCGGTTTCGCGCGCAACCTGCTCTGCCGGTGCTGCCGATACCGTACTTTCAGAAAAAACAGCCGTGATGTTATTTGCACGAACCGCATCAATCACCTTACGCACCTGCTGTGGCGTGCCTTGTTGGTCCGCATTAATCGGCCAGAGGTAAAGCTCCTTTAAATCGAAATCACGAGCGAGATAGGAGAACGCGCCTTCGCTGGTAACGAGCCAGCGCTTGTCAGCTGGTATAGCCGTAAATTCGGCTCTGATGGGATCGATTGTCGCCTTTATCTCGGCCTTATACTTCTCAGCATTGGCTTTGTAGGCTTCGGCATTACCAGGGTCATATTTGACGAATGCATCACGAATATTATCGACATAGATGAGGGCCGAAGTTGGCGACATCCATGCATGCGGGTTGGGTTTGCCACTATAAGGGCCTTCCGTGATACCCATAGGCACAACGCCGTCACTTACCACCGCGCTTGGAACATTCTTAAGTCGCGAGAAGAATTTTTCAAACCACAGTTCGAGATTAAGCCCATTCCAGAGGACGAGATCCGCACCCTGCGCCTTGATAAGATCGCCGGGTGTTGGCTGATACTCATGGATTTCGGCACCGGGCTTGGTGATCGATTCAACAGTGGCGGCATCACCGGCAACATTCCGGGCAATATCTGCAATAACCGTAAATGTAGTTACAGCTTTGAATTTTTCTGCAGCATAAACGGTACCTGTTGCCAGCAGCATTGCGAATCCAGCAACAAAAGCTTTTGCCAAACCACGTCTAGTCGGTCGATACATCACCTTCTCCTTAATGCGAATAATTAGCAATTGCATAATGCAGAAGAATACCCACCTCAAGCGCTTTTGCAAATCATTTGCAATTAGATGGGGCAATATTATTGTTAGATATAAATTTAACCCATTCTTTCATACACGCATAAATTGTATTTCTGTTTTTTGCGTGTAAATTCCTGTTTCAGAACAGAGATGATTGCGGTGTCGTTCGTTGCACGAATTTTCACCTAGTGCCCAAACGCAATTTTGATGGATTAACGCTGCCGCGTTTCTCAGAATTATTAGTATTTTTTATCTTTCTGGAGTGGGACAGAATGCCTTATAACAAAGAAAAAAGTCGAGAAAATAACGAAATTTTTCAGGGAGAAAGCCATAAGAATGAGGAAAAGAACTGGGTAGAACCAGGCAACTTGGGCAAAAGTTTTTTCTCTTATGGCGTCCAGCAACCAGGGGTAAGACGATATGTGTCGAAATATGCACTGATAATAATTTTGCTCGAATCCGTTCGCAATTTAAAGTGGAAAGTTACAGACAATCACGAACTTACTGCGAACTGCATCGCGGGGACTATTTTTTTTGTCCCAGCCGAAACGGAAATGACGTTTTCATGGCCAAATTCTGTGGAGTATCTACTGGTAACTATTCCTGAAACGAACCACTCTATAAGCGATCTTGCGAAGGTAAGCGCAGAATCGGTGAAAACACGCGGAGAGATCGTTAGCTTTTCCAGCAAACAGTGTTTGCAGATCAGTCAGCTTGTCGTGGGCTGCTTAAGAGACGCGCATGACAGCGACGAAAGCTATTTGAGCGCTCTACACTCCGTAGTGATTCACATACTGTTACGTAGTGACGGCTTTGTAGGTAAGCCCGGTCCCAGTCTTGTGGGCCTTAGCGCATATGCGACCCGGCAAATCGAATCCTATCTGGCGGAGAATTTCAACCGCCCACTTTCCGTTCCAGATATGGCGGTAACGCTTGGGATATCCGCCGGTCACTTTGCAACCTGCTTTCGGGAAAGCTTTGGCCAGACGCCTCATCAGTATCTGATGAATTTGCGCCTGAATGAGGCGGAGCGATTGCTAAAAGAAACGGAAATACCGATCAATGCGATCGCTGCCCAGTTAAGCTTCTCCAGCCAAAGCCATCTTACGACAGCGTTGCGAAAGTACCGTCAATTGACGCCTGGCGAAATCCGACGCCGAGGATCGCGCCAAAGAAGCAATCCACCGGATAAAGCATGAAACAGAACTGAAGAGCGGTCGGACTAGCTAGCAGTCGGTGTCGATCCTCGTTTCAGCCATTTACGCCAAATGTGAATTTCGCTTTTTCGACGCCAACGCCGCACACGATGTGAGTCATGCGAAAGTACGATCAATCCCAGAGGCAACATCCAGAAGCCGAGCACTGGGAGAAAACCTAATGCGCCGCCGACGACCAATGAACCGCCAAGTGTTCGCCGCATGAGCACTGATTGCGGCATTGGGATTCGCTTTCCAAGAATCACAATTGCGCGTTTTCGTGGTGTAGGTTCGTATTCTTCGGTCACTCGGTCTTTCTCACAGCTTAGGGACAGCAACTTTTCGGTTGGAAACGTACCAGAGAATATAGGGTTTCATGATCAGAATGCAAAAAATTGAAAAAAAACAAAATTAGGGCTTGGCAAATCAGAAATCCTCCTGCTATACGCCACCTCGCTGACGCAACGAGCACCTCTTCCCCGGTAGCTCAGTGGTAGAGCAACCGGCTGTTAACCGGTTGGTCGCTGGTTCGAATCCGGCCCGGGGAGCCACTTACTTCTAAGTGATTTAAGAAATTAAACTTCTTGCTCGTACGATAGAACTTCCAGAATTGAGCAGCTAGATCAGGCTAACAATCCTTTCCAATTATAAAAGATACTTCTTTCTGAGGTTGGAGTGGAAAAGATTTTTCCGACTTTGTGAATCATTTTAATTGTTCGGAACCAGTTTGGCCGTCATGCATTTTAGTTTCTGTCCTTATAGGAGAGAAATATGCTGACCGCCGGTGTGATGTGGCTTTTTGGCGTTCCCTTTATCGTCGTGATTCTTATCTATTTTCTTGTGCTTCGAAAGCGCTAGATCGATGCGCAATATCAAAATCATCAATGATTTCGGTAGGTTGAAAACAGAACGTGATGACGCTCCGTTCGTTTTTTTGATTACTGTCCCCAATATCGTCAAGTCTCGTGAATGGAGGAAGACATGAAGCTTTCTGTGATTTCGCTGGCCGCTGCTATGGCAATGTTTTCATTCGGTGCAAATGCTGCACCGGTATCAATGCCGGAGCCAACCAACCAAACGGGTTTGACCCATAATGTTGATTATCGCTGCGGACCAGGGCGCGTAACGGACCGTCGAGGCCGCTGTGTACGTGTTCGCCGACATGCGCCGCCTCCGCCCCGTTGGCATCGTGACAGGCCATCCCGTGACTGGAGAGGCGGACATCACCACCGCTCCGACCGACATTATCGCGGTAGAGATAACCGTCACTTCTGGCCAAAGAAGCGAGAATCTCACAACTAAAAGCTTGTGAGTTCTGAATCATCGAAAAGCCCTGTCAGCTCATCTGCGGACAGGGCTTTTTCCTATTCTTGACTTGATCACAGATCACGCCATTAATGGGGCAGGCTCAACTAGGTAGATGTTATGAAAAGAACACTTCTTGCCGCCATAATTTTTGTATCTGCAGGACCAGCACTGGCAGACAAAATCTACGACAAATGCATCAATCAATCCGACGGCAGCAATAGCGCATGGTCGCAGTGTGGCGGCGACTGGCTGAAACGCGCCGATGGCAAGCTAAACACAGCTTGGAAAAAAGTTTATGGCCAAGCCGATGGACAAACCAAAACCGATTTGCTGGCAGAACAGCGACTTTGGAATAGCTACAAAGAATCGTCCTGCAATTTTTACGCAAATGGTGACTGGGGCAGGGAAGGACAGGTTCTTAGCTATCCCAGCTGTCGAGCTAGCGTGATTGAAGCCCGCACGAAGCAATTGCAGGAATACAGTTCCTCCATATCCGGTAACTAGAACGAGGATAAGATGCCCTGTCGACGCTTTGGCGTGCGACGGGGGAGCTGTCCTAAGGGGCGATCTGGATAGGCTTTAAGGTTTTTTGGCGCCTGCAATGGATCGATGATTGGCAACGCCGCTCGCGATCCTTGCTGGTGTAAATAAAGCGCCGCTGTCAAGTAAGCGTCTTCCAGGGCGCCATGGCGGGTCCTCACACGCGATAAACCTACTCTCGAAAGACAATCATCCAATCTGGCAGATTTGCCTCTCCAGAGCTTCCGGGCGCCGTCCATTGTGCAATGAACCGGCTAAGTCAGCATTTCCACTTCAGCCTTACGAAACTCGCGCTGAATGTAGCGCATATCGAACTCGGCATTATGGGCAACGATTTCGTCAGCCCACGAAAACCAATCACGCAAAGATCTGGCCAGATCAGCAAACAAATCCTGATAACGCGTCATCCAATTGTCGAAACCGTGAACCGCTTCAGCTTGCGGTGAGCTGTCCTTTCGAGGATCAAAAATCAGATATAGCGGCTGATTTAGCAACTCATCACCTTCGATTCTCACGGCACCAATTGTGATAATCCGGTCATATGGCAGGAGGCCTGTGGTTTCAGTATCGAAAACAATAATCTTCTTCTTACGTGTGCTAATTGCTGGATGTGAAATATCTGCCATGTCATGCCCTGTGCTTCTGGTGCGGAGGTAAGCACACTTCTTGCGCATGTTGAAGATTTTTAGTGCAGGGAAAGTAACCAAAAGACTTGCTTAAATATGGCGCTAAGACCGGTATATGATATGAGTGTCTTGTTTAGGTGTTACTCCTTGAAACATGGAAAACCTGCAAGATTCGGATGCGAATGCAATCATGGAAGCCGCGTTATCCAGTTGAACTGCCCATTCACTGCCAAAATCTTTCGAACCACACGAATTATGCAAGATCCCACGCTTTGGTGATTGCCTTGCATCAACAGCAAAGGAGCTTCTGGCCATCACTGGTAGGTTGCCGCGCGAAGCGCGCTACCTATCTGATATGCAAAAGTGGCTGCTCAGTCAGGCAACATTCGCAGTGCATTTCGAGCACGCAACCAATCCTGAAAATCCACCGATTTCACCCACAAACCTGCTCAATTTTCTGAAAGGGACGCCTATCGCCAGTAAAAACACCACGCTGGCATTTCTTCAGGAGACCCGCCAATATAAGCTGATTGAGGCTGTACCCACGTCAGATAAGCGACAGCAGCTTTACCGAGCCAAACCTGAAACAGAAGAATTGATCCGCTTTTGGGTGATAACGCATCTCACCGCGCTGGATCTGGTAGATGATGGAAACCGGGTCGAGCTGATGAACACTTATCCTTCTCTTCTCAGCTACGTTCAACCAATTATGACGAGGGAAGTTCTGCACAACAGTGATTGGTGCAGGCCAGTAGCTAGCATTGCCAATTTTACGCATGCGGAATCAGGAAACAACATTCTCCACGACGTTGCATCTCGCGCACCGTGGGAGTTTTCAGAAGATCGCATATGGGTAGGGAACGTCACATCAAACGGCATTTCTAATCGTTATCGCATGTCCCAAAGCAACACTGCGAGAATTCTTGCGCGTGCACGAGACGCGGGATTGATAGGATGGGAACGGCCCGCCAATCGCGGCGCTTGCTGGATATCTGCAACGCTGGTCAACGATTATCGTAATTGGCAGTCATTAAAATTCTCGGCCATTTCGAAAGCGATGCAAATGGCTGTTACTGCATTGGGTATCAATATTTAAGTCTAACAAAAAACGGTTGGATTACTACGTCCAACCGCTCTTGGACAATCCGATTGAGTATTAAAATGCGATATGATCTGTTTCTTTCGACTTTTTGCTTGAATGCCTTGGAAATTGGTCTTGTATCCACCCGAAGATACAAATGAAACGCATCACAGATCTTCAATATTCGCTATCGTCGTGATTATTAATAAGCCATTCAAAATAGAACATCTGAATACTACGGAAAAGTCGGGCGCACGTAATTATGCTCATTCGGAAATTAGCCGTTAGAGAGCACACGTTTCTCGATGCTTCCAGTGTTAGCAGTGTTATCGCAAACCATCCTTTTTGGAAATTTGGCGATATTTCCAAACTCGATTGAACCAAATCACGGCAGTCGCGTTGTTAATTTGTCATTAACCATAATGGAGGTTGCTATGCTGTTCTATTCGAAGATTGAAACAGGTATCGCTGCGGCGTTTCTCGTTCTCATTCCACTGATGCTGTACGTGGTATGAATAGGATGAGACGTTTAGTTTAAAGGCGGCATTGAAGCTTATACTCTTCATTGCCGCCTTTTTAGTTTCTGATCACATTGATTTTATTTAATGTTTGCATAGTTCTTTATTCATCTCGTGTTCACTCCCGCGGCGATAAATTCGTTTCAACACAAAAGGAGTGTCCCATGATTAAGAAAGCCGTTCTCGCCGCCATTGCTCTTTCGTTTGTTGGCGCGCCACTTGCTCAGGCTCAGGATTATCATCAGCCACGCAAGCCGGGATATAATCGTGTTGAGCCAACCCGTCCGTCACACGGCAAGGAATTCCAGCGCTATGATCGCCGTGATCAGGGCCACAAACGCTGGTCGCGCGGTGAGCGCTATGGAGATTGGCGTCGTCATCAGGAAATCCGCGACTACAAGCGTTATGGCCTGCGCAAACCAGGTCGCGGTCAGCATTGGGTAAAGGTTGATAACCAATATCTGCTCATCACAGCAGCAACCGGCCTTATCGCAGGGATTCTCGCTGCTCGGTAGGCTTCGGGAAAATCGACACATTCTAAGCTTGAAGGCGGCATAAGCCGCCTTTTTGCATTTTCAGCATTTCATTCTGGGTAGGCAAATACGCTATAAAACAACGAACGAGGAAGAAAGCACTGCTTGCCCAAATAATCCCGAGTCTGCAATGTAAGGCCGCGTGACACTCCCCGTCACATATGCAGGCACGACGCCCAGATACTGACGCGTTAAGCGGAGAATTTTATATGAGCGGCTTTCTTGCCCTTCTGGATGACGTTGCAGCAATCGCAAAAATTGCTGCGGCTTCGGTCGATGATATATCCGCAAATGCTGCGAAAGCTGGCAGCAAAACCATTGGCGTTCTGATCGACGATGCTGCCGTCACACCGAATTATGTTGTTGGGATAGCTGCTGCGCGCGAATTGCCAATGATAGGCAAAATCGCGATAGGCAGTTTGCGAAATAAAGCCCTGCTTATTCCGGCACTCTTGGCACTGGATTATTTTTTGCCGATAGCAATTACCGCGCTTTTAATGATCGGCGGCGCTTATCTTTGCTTCGAAGGTGCAGAGAAAGTCTGGCACAAACTTTTCCCAAGCAATGACCATCATGAGGATGGCGGTTCAAAAGAAAAAGATCCAACTGCGCTGGAAGAAAAGCGCGTTGCAGGTGCAATCAAGACCGATCTCATCCTATCCGCTGAAATCATGACACTAGCGCTTTCCATGATCGAAACCAATTCAATCTGGATCGAGCTTTTTACGCTGATTGTAGTCGGCATTATGATCACCGTTTTGGTCTATGGCGTCGTTGCCGTCATCGTAAAGCTTGATGATTTCGGCGTCCTCATGGCTAGGAAAGGACGGCTTTCGGTGACACGCGCATTGGGCCGATGGACAGTCCGCGCCGTACCTAAGCTCCTGCTTCTTCTCACCATAGTTGGAACAGCCGCAATGTTATGGGTGGGCGGCAATATTTTTATCCATGGTCTTCATGAACTTGGCGTCCATCAGCCATTTGCATGGATTTCCGAAACAGCCGGCAATCTGGCTGCGTTCGTGTCGGCCGGTCTCTCGGGAACCATTAACTGGCTAGCCACGGCTTTTGCCGATGGTGTCTTCGGCTTTGCTCTCGGTTCAGCAATAGTGATTATTATGGCCAAAGTTGTAGAACCACTTTGGAATACCGTTGGCCAAAAATCCTGATTATGCAGAATGAGCGAGGAACGGGTCTTCCTCGCTCATTGTTGTCTTAGATCATACCACCATTGGCACGCAGAACCTGCCCATTTATCCAGCGACCATCTTCGCCGACAAGGAAAGCCACTACAGATGCGATGTCTTCCGGAGTTCCAAGGCGCTCCAACGGGTTCATTTTTGCCATCCGCTCAATCAGTTCGTCAGATTTGCCATTTAAAAACAAATCAGTTGCCGTCGGTCCCGGTGCAACGGCGTTCACCGTGATATTTCGACCGCGCAATTCCTTAGCAAGTATTCCTGTGAGGGTTTCGACTGCAGCCTTGGTTGCAGCATAAACACCATAGTTTTCAAGCTTCAGACCAACCACACTTGTTGAGAAGTTGACGATACGTCCACCATCACGCAAGCGCTGGGCAGCCTCTCTCATCGTGTAAATGCTGCCCTTAAGATTAATCGCAATCTGGCTATCAATGACTGAGTCATCGCCGTCCTTTACGGAAGCAAGTTTCATAATACCGGCATTGTTGACCAACACATCTACTCCACCAAAGGCGGATTCGGCACTTTCAAACATATGCTTAACGGCCGCAGCATCGCTCACGTCTGCTTGATGAGCGACGGCCCGACCGCCTGACTGGATGATTTCTGCGACTAATTTTTCAGCAGCATTTTTGTTACCAGCATAATTGACGATTACGGTAAAGCCATCAGAAGCTAACCGACGTGCGATAGCAGCCCCGATACCACGCGATGCGCCCGTAACGATTGCAACTTTGTCCTTGTTTGCTGACATGAGCCTAATTTCCTTAAGATGCGTGTTTAAAAATTTCATCCGAGTGCAGCGCATTGGGAATGCACTTTTCACCTTTGAGACGAAACATAGCGCTTCTAAAATGCCGGATAATCATCCATAATTCGGCATCACTATCCGAAAATGGCGAATAGTATCATGGACCGATTTGATGCCATGCGGGTTTTCACCCGTGTCGCGGAACGACGCAGTTTCACGCTCGCAGCAGAAGATTTAGGCCTGCCGCGCTCAACCGTAACAGATGCAATCAAGCAGCTGGAGAAACGTCTGGGTGTATGTCTTCTACAGCGAACGACGCGCCACGTCAGTCCAACGCTAGACGGTGAGGCCTATTACCGCCGCTGCATTTCTATCCTTGAAGAACTGGAAGACGCGGAGGGTGCGTTTGCTGGTGCAAAGCCTAAGGGTCTATTGCGTATCGATGTGCATGGAACATTAGCCCGGCATTTCCTTATGCCTGCATTGCCACGTTTCTTTCAAACATACCCCGATATCGAAATTTATATGAGCGAAGGTGATCGCTATGTCGATCTTGTTCGCGAAGGCATCGATTGTGTTCTGAGGGCAGGTGTTCTGCAGGACAGTGATATGATCGCTCGTCGTGTCGCTTTGTTGAAAGAGGTCACATTGGCTTCCCCGGCCTATCTTGAGCGTCACGGTAAGCCTTCACATCCAGACGAACTAACAAATGGCCATCACATGGTCGGTTTTCATTCGACATCGACAGGCGGTTTGCTCCCGCTTGAATTTACCGTCGCGGGCAGGGTAGTGGAACTCAGTCTGCCCGCGCCAATGTCAGTTAATGCCGCTGAAAGTTACGTATCAGCTGCTTGTCTTGGTCTGGGACTTATTCAGGTTCCCATTTACCACGTACAGAAATCGCTTGAAGCCGGTGAATTGCTTGAGGTTCTAGCCGATTTTCCTCCAAAACCGACACCGGTATCTTTGCTCTATAGGCGAGAGAGGCAGCTTTCTCCACGCGTACGTGTTTTCATGGACTGGTTGCAACGTGAGTTCAAAGAAGCGCAGGCCTCCGACACAGACCTTGCATTCGTGCAGTCTTAGCGTATGTCAGTGTCCGGGGATGTTTTGAAACATGGTGCGATTGCAATCATTCATGCGAAATATGCGAAATATGCGATATGCAGCAATCCGCAGAGGATTGGATGCAATTGCATTTTCCGGTCTGGGTAAGTTGTTCCCATCCAGCGGTGGGCGTGGTGTAATCTTTACTTTGCATCATATCGGCGCGGATAAAACTGACGAGTTTCGCCCAAACTCCATTTTATCGGTTACACCTGAGTTTCTGACAGACACAATCGAAACTGCGTTTGATGCGGGTCTTGTGCCTGTTCATCTGCACGATCTTCCCGCGTTACTTGCAAATAAGTCGGATAATCGAAAATTCGTAGCTTTCACATTTGATGATGGTTATCGCAACAACGCTGAGATTGCGGCTCCGATCTTTCGCAAATTCGGAATTCCCTACACAGTTTTTCCTACAATGGGCTTTGTTGATCGTACCCACACAATCTGGTGGGAAACGACGGAAGCACTCTTGAGAAAGACAACGGAGATTAGCTTCGACTTTGGTAGAGGGTTTGAGACCCTATGCACCAAAACGGTCGCGCAAAAATATGTGGCTTTTGACCGATTAGCCGCTTTCGTTCGCGCTTTCGATGAAGACGAAGCTGTCCGACTGATCGATGATCTAGCCGTTAGCCAATGCGATGTTGATCCGCGAGCCATCGTTAATGAAATGGTCATGGATCAGACCGAACTCAAAGCACTGGCTACTGATCCGCTCACTCATATCGGCGGACACACGATCGCGCATGTCAATCTTCGGCGCGTAAGCGAAGAACGCCTCACACATGAAATAGAGGCATCTCAAGCCGCAATAGAGCGTGTCGTGGGCTATCGGCCAAAATCATTTTCCTATCCATACGGCTGGTGTTCCGCTGTTGGAGAGCGTGAAATCGAGATGGTCGCAAAAGCTGGCTTTCAGGTAGCGGTCACAACACAGCCAGCGGTCCTCCAACGTTCTGACGCGTTGAGACCAACGGCCATAAAGCGTATTTCGCTGAATGGCGATTTTCAAAAGCAACGCTACGTCAAAGCTTTGATCTCAGGTCTCGCCTTCAAATTCTTATAGGCTCGGCTCGGATTCGAGCAATTCCATGCATAATGCCTTGCTGGCCGCGGAAATATCAGGATTAAAGACTAGCCAATAGCCCTTCTTGCTCTTGAGGGTGACGTCGCAAGCCGGAACGAGTTGCCCTCGTTTGATCGCACCATCAATCAGACCGGCCCAGCCAAGAGCCACGCCCTGTTCGGCAATTGCTGCTTCGAGCACCAAATTATAGGTGTTAAACACCAAACCGTAATTTCCGTCCTCAATTTCCTCACTAATAGAGTCAAGCCAGGTCTGCCAAGTGTACCAGCGATCACCTTGTAGAGTATCGAGGTGCAAAAGTGCTGTCGAACTTAAACCTTTTCCATTCGGAAATGGGCCATTTCGTTCCAGAAAGCCGGGAGAACAGACCGGCACAACGGATTCCCCGACAAAAGGGATAGCATCTTTGGGAAAATCCTCGCGCGATCCGAACAGAACGGCGATGTCAGCCTCCCTGTGATCGAGAGGCTGTAGCATCGAAGATGCTGTAATGCGAACATCAACGTCTGGATACTTTGGCCTAAAATTTGCGACACGCGGCATCAACCAGAAGGCAGCAAAGCCATAATCCGTAGCAATCCTAAGCCCTGGCATGCGCTGTTTACGCTTGATCTGCTGGATAGCCTCGTCGATTCCATTCAACCCTTGCCACACAGCCTCATAAAGTATCCGTCCTTCGGGCAAGATTTCGACGCCGCGCGCCCGTCTGGCGAAGAGTAAGACGCCCAGACGTTCCTCCATGCGTTTTATTTGATAGCTAACGGCAGGTTGCGTCATCCCCAGTTCACGCGCTGCAAGGGTCAGATTTTCCAACCGCCCCACCGCTTCAAAAACACCAAGACTGCCAAGATCCCAAGATGGAGAAACCATAAACAACCTTTATATCTGCAATAAAAAATGAATGTCTTTTCCCTTATCCTTAAAGATGTTTTCCTTAAAGCCAGAATGCAAGACATAACGAAATTTGATTTTACCGAACAGGTTTCGTTAAAGCCAAACAGGGGAAAAGAATGGGCTATCTCAAATTGACGGCATTAGCATTGGCAGCGTTCACGGGGCTTACGGGCGCGGCTGCTGCAGCAGATCCTGCTGCATGTGAAACTATCCGCCTTTCCGATCCAGGCTGGACCGACATTACATCCACAAACGCCATCGCAAGCGTGCTGCTGGATGGGCTGGGCTATAAGGCCGATGTGAAAACCATGTCAGTACCAATTGGATATGAAGCCCTCAAGACCAGCAACATCGATGTATTCCTCGGCAACTGGATGCCAGCACAGCAGAAGTTTCGTGACGATCTCGATAAAGCAAAGGCTGCTGAAGTTCTGGTCAAAAACCTTGAAGGCGCCAAATTCACTCTTGCTGTGCCGGATTATGTAGCGAAAGAGGGCGTAAAAGACTTTGCCGACCTGTCAGCCCATGCTGACAAATTTGGCAAGGAGATTTACGGTATTGAGCCAGGCGCTCCGGCAAACCAGAATATCCAAAAAATCATCGAAGATAAGAAATTCAAGCTGGATGGCTGGAATATTGTGGAATCGAGTGAGCAGGCCATGCTTGCGCAGGTCGATCGTCGAAATAAAGACAAGCAGTGGATGGTCTTCCTTGCTTGGGCACCACATCCAATGAACACCAAACTCAATATTGAATATCTGTCGGGCGGTGACGATTATTTCGGCCCCAACTATGGTGGCGCAGAAGTTTATACGCTTTCGCGTACCGGTTGGGCTCAGCAATGTCCGAATGCTGCGAACTTCTTCAAAAAGCTCGTCTTCACAGTCGATATCGAGAATGAATTAATGGACAAAATCCTGAACGAAGGAGCGGAAGGTCCAGCTGCAGCTACTACTTGGTTGAAAGCCAACCCAGAACATATCGACAAGTGGTTGGAAGGTGTGACGACCTTCAAAGGTGAGCCCGGTGCCGCAGCTGTGAAAGCCAAACTCGGTCTATAACCTGCACAGAACATGCTTTTAGGCGGGCGTTCTCGACGCCCGCCATTCTGCATTTTGATTTCTTTCAATTTATGGTCTTAGCCAAATGAAAAAGCCGAATATCCTCGTTCTGATGGTCGATCAGTTGAACGGAACGTTCTTCCCCGACGGGCCTGCTGATTTCCTGCACACGCCAAACTTGCGCAAACTAGCTGAGCGCTCGGCACGCTTTGCAAATTGCTATACCGCAAGCCCACTCTGCGCACCGGCACGCGCATCCTTTATGTCAGGACAGTTGCCTTCCCGAACAGGCGTCTATGACAATGCCGCTGAGTTTTCGTCAGAAATACCCACCTATGCGCATCACTTGCGCAATGCAGGCTACCAGACAGCATTATCCGGCAAGATGCATTTTGTCGGACCGGACCAGCTGCATGGTTTTGAACAACGCCTGACGACAGATATTTATCCTGCCGATTTCGGCTGGACGCCAGATTACCGTAAGCCGGGTGAGCGTATTGACTGGTGGTATCATAATCTCGGTTCGATCACGGGAGCCGGCTCCGCCGAGATCACCAATCAGCTCGAATATGATGACGAGGTTGCTTATCAAGCCGAAGCGAAGCTTTATGACCTTGCTCGCGGTCACGATGACCGCCCATGGTGCCTGACTGTAAGTTTCACCCACCCGCACGATCCTTATGTGGCACGCAAGCGGTTCTATGATCTCTACGCAGATATTCCAGAGCTTGATCCGAAGATCAGACCTTTATCTGAAGACGAAATCGATCCCCACAGTGAGCGCCTGCTGCGCGCTTGCAAGGCTGAAGACTATGATCTGACGCGCGAGCAGGTAAGGGCTGCCCGCCAGGCCTATTTTGCTAATATCTCCTATGTAGATGAGAAGATTGGCAATCTGCTCGATGTAATTGAGCGATGTGGGATGAGCGACAATACATTGATCGTCTTCACATCCGATCATGGTGATATGCTCGGTGAGCGCGGCCTTTGGTTCAAAATGAACTTCTTTGAAGGCTCGGCGCGCGTGCCGTTGATGATCGCAGCACCCCAGCTAAAACCGGGTTTAGTCGAACAGGCAGTATCGACCCTTGATGTTTTGCCAACTTTGTCCGACCTCGCAGGCATTGACCTACATGGCATCATGCCATGGACCGACGGCGTTTCGCTTATCGATGTCGTATCCGGTGCTAGTTCAAGAGGTGCAGTTCCTATGGAATATGCAGCCGAGGGTACGGTCGCGCCGATGGTTTCTCTTCGGGAAGGGGACTGGAAGCTAAATTTCTGCAAGGTCGATCCACCTCAGCTGTTCAATCTTGCAAGTGATCCTGATGAGTTGGAAAATCTGGCTACTTCCGCAAAACATAAAGACGTGCTTGAACGCCTTGTCGATGCCACCGAGAAGCGTTGGGACCTTGAATTGTACGATAGCCAGGTGCGAGCCAGTCAGGCGCGGCGCCATGTGGTTTATCCTGCTCTTCGCAACGGCGCTTATTACCCTTGGGACTACCAACCTCTACAGAAGGCATCAGAACGCTATATGCGCAATCATATGGATTTGAATGTTCTTGAAGAAAATCAGCGCTTTCCGCGTTAGATCTGATAAAAAGGCTGATCAAAGATCAGCCTTTTTTTAATTAGCGAAGAATGTCAGAAAGACGCTTCTGTTCTTTCTCGGTCCGGTCAAGATTGAGACCCGTGAGAAGGTCCAGAATGTGCGTTTTCATCAAGGCAGACGCCTCATCGGATCTATGTTGTTCTATCGCATCAACGAGCGCGTTATGCGCATGGCTTTCACAAGTCGTTTCCCGACGTTGCCAGTACAGAGCAATAATCAGCGAAGAACGTGGTAAAAGCTCAGCCACAAAACCCGCCAGGATAGAATGTCCAGCAATCTCAGCAAGATCGAGATGGAAGCGAGCCGATAATCTGATGGCGTCGCTGTCCCGCCCGGCATGAAGTGCTTCGTGCTCGTCATGCAAATGCTTGCGGAGCTTGGCGATATCGTCGGCGGTTGCGACCTTTGCGGCAATAGCAGCAACTTCCGGCTCGATCAGCGTCCGCGCTTCAAAGACCTCACGCGCTTCTTCGCGTGAAGGCTCAGCGACAAAGGCGCCACGATTGGGTTCAAGCCGCACGAGACGATCATGGGCGAGAGCCTGTAAGGCTGAACGCACAACCGCACGGCTCACAGAATAGATCGTTGCCAGCTCATCTTCTGGTAGTTTGGTTCCCGGCAGCAATTGATGGCCGACAACAGCATCCCGCAGGCCCTGATAAACCGGATGCCAGCGTGTGGCTCCGTTACTGGTTCCGGTCTCGCTATGGTCTGTTGGTTGAGTGTCAAGAAAGTTCATTTGCATCCGGATAGAAACTGCGCGGATTGATCAACGACCGCGACCACATTACTTTTAGAGTTCACTCACTTACATATCGAACCCGGCTTATCGAGTGTCAACAAACGCCGCGATTTGATCTACAAAATAGAGTTTAAAAGTTGCATATCCACTTTTGAAGCCCGTTCCATTCATCTTCCGGGTGAATAAGGTTCAAAAATTCCTTGAAATGCCTTGGTTCTTGGCGGCAAATATCCACCACGTTTCGACGTTTTCAAGCCTAAACTCACCAGGCCTTCACAGAGCTTTACTGCAGCAGTCACACCGTCGATCACTGGCAAACCATGCTCTTCCGACAAAGATGCAGCGAGATCAGCCATTCCCGCACAGCCAAGAACAATTGCCTCTGCATGATCATCACGGATTGCACGCGCAATCTCTTCCGAAATTCGCTTTCGCGCGTCTGAGCCCGGCACTTCTAGCTCCAACACCGCGACATCACTTGCACGAACGCGCGCGCAACGCGTCGCCAAGCCGTAACGCACGAGATTATGCTCGATTGCTGGAACAGAGCGGGAGAGGGTCGTCACCACACTGAATTTCCCCGAGATTAGGCTCGCCATATGAAAGGCAGCCTCTCCAATACCGATGACAGGCATTGTTCCCGCGCAACGCGCCGCATCAAGACCGGTATCATCGAAACAGGCTATGATGCAGGCGTCCGCATTAGCATGTTTCTGCATTTCACCAATCATGCCTGGAATTGCAAAAACTTCATCGAAATAACCTTCAATGCTCGGCGGACCGTCCTTGGGATTAACGGCAATAATATTTGTATTGGCTAGCGCAATGCTTCGTGCGGCTTCACCAATTTTCTTCGTCATAGAAGAAGTCGTATTCGGGTTGACGACAAGTATGTCCATTTCCTCAAACCATCGTTTTTTATCGTTGTTGATGGCTTGAAGCGCGCTGCGTTTTGAATGGCCTTGTCGCGCTTCAAGTTATTATTATTAAAAAGGAAACCCAGCTATCGGGTTTCGCAATTACCCCAAGCATTGAACCGGCTTGAAGCTGAATTCTAGCAGCTGTGCCTTGCCCCCACGACACAGCTGCTGATCTGGTCAACGACTAGATTTCGCCGCCCAGATAGAGTTTTTTGACGCGATCGTCCGAAATGAGCTCTTCTGAATTTCCAGAGAGTACAATCTTGCCAGTCGTAAGAGCATAGGCTCGTTGAGAGATACGAAGTGCCATACGCGAATTTTGTTCAACAAGCAGGACGCTCACCTTTTCGTCGCGATTAATTGCAACGATGGAGCGGGCAATGTCCTGCACAAGCTTGGGTGCGACACCCAGCGACGGCTCATCAAGAAGCAACAGTTTCGGCTTAGCCATCAGCGCACGCCCAATGACAAGCATCTGCTGCTCACCACCGCTCATGGTACCCGCTGCTTGCGAGTAACGCTCTTTCAGACGTGGGAAACGCCCCATAACCATTTCGAGCGTATTGGCAATCTCTGCTTTGCTTGAGCGAGTAAAAGCACCCATCAGAAGATTATCGCGTACGCTCATATACGGAAATACGCGTCGTCCTTCCGGCACCATAGCAATGCCCATTTCGACAATGGCGTCCGAGCGTGTGCCGTCAAGTCGACGGCCTTCGAAATGGATTTCGCCCTTACGAAGCTTGTTCAACCCGGTAATCGCCCTCAAAATCGAGGATTTTCCCGCCCCGTTTGCACCAATCAACGCGACTGTCTCTCCCTCGTTGACTGTTAGGGACACGCCTTTAAGGGCATAGACATGATCATAATAGAGTTCGGCATCAGTGACTTTCAGAAGCTCTGTCATGATCAGTATCCAATCGTTTCATCTTCTGCGCCGAGATAGGCTTCGATGACTTTCTCGTTCTCCTGAATTTCCTTAGGCGTGCCTTCCGCGATCTTCTGACCGAAGTTAATCACGACAATTCGATCAGAAATATTCATGACGGCCGGCATGTCGTGTTCAACGAGAAGAACAGTGACACCACGATCCCGAACGGCGCGGACCATTTCCACCGCCTTGACTGTTTCGTCATGGTTCATGCCCGCAAAAGGCTCATCAAGCAGAAGAATTTTGGGTTCAGTTGCAAGCCCGATGGCGATGCCGAGCGCTCGCAAGTGACCATGTGGAAGGTTTTGCGCGACTTCATTGCGTTGATGTCCAAGCCCCAGAAAGTCGAGGATTTCATCAGCCGAACGGCCAAACTCTTCCTGATCCTGACGCGCCAGGCCAGTTCCGATATAGCAACCCAGAAAGCTAGCCTTCGCGCGCAGGTGATGAGCGACAATAACGTTCTCACGCACCGTCATGCCCTTGAAGATCGTAGTTTCCTGAAACGTCCGCACCACACCTTTTCGGGCGACTATATGCGGAGCGAGGCCAGATATACGTTGACCGCCAAACAAAACTTCACCGGTCGTGGGCGTAATGAAGGATGCAATCAACTTGAAAAGTGTCGATTTGCCCGCACCATTCGGCCCGATTACCGAGAGAATTTCCTTTTCCTTGACTGAAAATGAAACATCATTGACCGCGACCAGCCCGCCGAAACGTTTGGTCAGGCTTTTGACTTCGAGAAGCGCACTCATGATTTCGTTCCTTTCTTGCCGGACAGTCGAAGGCTGAGCAGTCCGTTAGGCAGGAACAGCATCAGAATGATCAACAAGCTCGAGAAGATGAGGAGCTGGAATTTGCCGGTTTGGAACAGGAAGTCCCAACCGAAATAGAGAACGAAAGTGCCAATGATTGGTCCGAAAACATAGCCGAGGCCACCAAGGAAGCAGTTGAGCATGAAGTTTACGGAGTCGGTAACTGTGAAGCTCGAAGGGTAAATCGACTGCGAGATTGCGACGAACATCGCACCGCCGATCCCACCAAGGAAGGATGAAATGGCATAAGCCAATACTCTGAGATAGGTGATGTTGACGCCGATAGAGGAGGCGAGTTCTTCATTTTGTTGCAGTGATTGGCAAAGGCCACCAATCCGCGAATGGATCAGCCGATAGAGGCCGGCAAAACACAGAACCATCAACACAACTGAGACAAAGTAGAAAGCCGCGCGCGGATTTTGCAGGCTCGCGAAGTCAGGCAAAATGGTGAACCCAAAGATCGATATACCGCCTGGCATCGGAATGCTGACCATACCCTTTGCGCCATTGGTAATGGGAAGAGCCATCGCCAGCAGTCGGGCAACTTCGGTCAATACAAGCGTAACCATCGCAAAATAGACGCCGCGAAGGCGCAAAATTGGAATACCGATAAGGATACTTGCGAAGGCGCAGAACAGACCAGCCAAAGGCAGGGTCAACCAGAATGAGAAGCCGTATTGCACCATAAGAATGGCCGATACATAGCCACCCATCAATGCATAGGCGCCCTGGCCGATATTAATCCGGCCAATGTAGAATGTGAGCCAGACACCGCCGCTGACGATAGATAGCAGGGCGACTGAAGTCAGCGTGTAATAGAGGTCGTTGCGACCCGTTACTTCGATCAGTAGTGGAATACCGATCAGCACCAGTGCGAGGAAGGCAACGACGCCAAGGATCTTTGTTATCTTTGTCATGTTCGCCTCCCATCAGCCCCAAGGTTTGCCCATAAGCCCATTCGGGCGAAGGCTGAGGAAGACCATCAACCCGGCAAAGATGACGAGATAGGTGATGTCGCCATATGGACGCAGGATTGTAAGACCGACGGATTCAAGCATACCGAGGATAAAACCACCGGCAATTGCTCCGCTGACCACGCCTGCACCACCAATCATCACCATCATGAACGCTTTGATGGAAATTGCTCCACCAATGCCAGAGTTGACACCGGTAATGGCAACCAACAAGCCACCGACCAAGCCTGCCAGCATTGCCCCCAATGCGAAGCCGATCATGGAATAGCGGTCGACATTCACGCCCATCAATTGCGCCGCAACGCGATCCTGGGCGAGCGCGCGCATGGCACGACCGGGTTTCGTGAATTGCATGAAAAGAACAAAGGAAGCGATGAAGATCACGGCAAGTGCGCCGATCAACATACGGTCATAAGGCATGATCAGCCAGTCGGATACGTAAACACCATTTACGATCTTCGGCACGCCACGCTGTTTTTCACCGAATAGAAGCAAAATGATTGCATCGAGAAAGAATGCCACCGCCGCCGCAAGCAGCATCGTACTTTCATCGCGCAGACTTCGCTTGATAACAGGCCTGAATAAAAGCTTTTCGATTAATGCCCCAACGATCATCAGTGTGACCGCAGAAGCAAGCAAAGCCACAACAAACGGCAATCCTAGCTGGCCATAAACCGTGTAAGTGACAAAACCGCCGAGCACATACATTTGGCCGTGCGCGAAGTTAAGGACGTTCATCAGTGCGAAGATCAGCGTCAAACCCAACGCGATCAGTGCATATTGCGCACCGAGATACAGCCCATTGGCTATTATTTGTTCCATGAAGGCAGACTCCCCCTGTGGAGACAGGGCGATGCCAAAGTCTCCTCGACAGTTCTTTAAGGTTGGGAGGCCTGACGCGCGTTCAAATCCGCCACGTCAGGCTATTCAGTCATTGCGATCGATTAGTCGACCTGAGCCACAAACAGCGTTTCGAACTTGCCGTCCTTATACTCAGTGACCACCATAGGAATACCAATCTGGCGCTTCTGTCCAAATGAAGTCATTCCGACATAGGTCAGCTTTGCATCGTCACCCTTCACAAAAGGATTTGGTGCTGAGAACGTATCCATGGTCTTCTTGAATTCTTCGACATTATCGATCGCTGCCGGATTAACCTTCATCGTTTCGACGATGTAATCGAGCGCATAAACCTTGGTATTGGACTCATCGTTATACTCGCCATAGGCCTTTGTATAACGATCAACGAATTCTTTCATCGTATCGGAAGCGATTTCCGGTGTGGATGCACCGCCGACGGAAATAAAGCCATTTGCCAGCTCGCCTGCACCTTCTTCAAGAACCTTGGCATCCTGTGCAGTTTCAGTGGAAATAAAACCTTCATATCCCAGTTCGCGTGCAGCACGGATCAAAAGCGGAGCGTTACCCGGTGCGACACCAGAAAGAACGAGCAGATCGGGCTTCTGCATGACAATCGGCGTCAGGACCGGCGTGAAATCGCGAGTATCGTTCTGATAAGCATCGCTTGTTGAAATCACTTCAAGGCCAAGTGCTTTTGCAGCTTCAATACCGCTATCGCGCTGGCTCAGTGGATCGGACTCATTGGCCGCCACGAACGCAACCCGCTTCACGCCTTTGTTTTCTTTGAGATACTTATAAATTGCCGGCCCGGACTGATAATTGGCGATCATGCCAAGAACGGCATTGGATGCCGGTGGTGTGTAAAGTTCTTTCGGGAAGGAATAAGGAAAGTAGATGATCCCTTTGGATTCAGCCACAGGACGAACAGCCGCCGCACCATCATCCACATTCGGGCCGACCACATAGTGGACGCCTTCCTGGGCCATCTTTTCCATGCCCGCAATTGCGCGCTTGGGGTCTTTCTGATCGTCAAATGTTACGATCTTGATCTTGTAGGTGTCGTCGCCGATCTTCACGCCACCAAGCTCGTTGAGCCAGTCGGCCCGTACCTGCATTGAGCGGACGTTGGAAGTGCCCCAAGATGCAGCAGGGCCACTGGTTACACCGACAAAACCTATTTTGAGTTCTTTGTCTGCTGCTTGGGAGGCATTGGCGGACATGAGCGCAAAAATTGAAACAGCGCCCAGCGCCGCAGTTTTGATAACTGCGCGTCTGTTAAACATCTTTATTCCCCTTGTTTAAAGCACTCCTCTCTCGTTTGATGGAGAAGAGCATGAGGAATTGAACGCCACATCTGAAAAATTGTCAACAATATTAATTCTCATCATAAACAATACAGGGGCAGGGTGGCTACAATGGATATTAGTAATAGATCAAATAGTTTGTTTTTAAAGACTTACGCTGACTTCTGCGTGCAGAACAGTAAAACCTAACAGGCGTGTGATGCTATAAAAATGCCGACGCACTTGATATCTAAAAGGCATCAATGAGTCGTCGACTTAACCAAAGTTCAATCAGTTTTGCTCACCGAACGTCGTATTAGCTATTGAATGAAAAACGAATAGCGGTCACGTTTGCCACCCGTCTTCAGTCAAAAGAGATGCCATGTCCGTCCAGCGCGCAAGTTTTTACATTCTTCTAGCTCTGGTCACTATAGCCTTCGCATGGCTGCTCATTCCATATTATTCCGCTGTTCTTTGGGGCGTAATCCTCGCACTTATCTTTTTTCCGGTGCAGCAACGCCTTGTTCGACTGTTGCGTGGTCGCAGGAACATCGCAGCTTTTCTGTCGGTACTTATGTGCATTTGCCTTGTCATCATCCCGACATTGCTGATTTTTGGATCGCTCGTTCAGGAAGGAAATTCCGTCTATCAGCGGCTGAGTACGCGTGAATTTGACCTAAACAGCTATATTACACGCATATTGGCGGCGCTTCCCGATACACTGGAAGAATGGATGGTTCGCTTTGAGCTTGGCACTTTCGCAGAATGGCGCACGCGTATTACCGGCGGCATTCTGCAAGGCAGTCAGATTTTTGCGAGCCGCCTCGTAAGTTTCGGTCAAAACACGCTGCAGTTTTTCATCAGCTTTGGCATTATGATCTACCTGCTGTTTTTCCTGTTCCGCGATGGAGCGGAACTGGGGGAGAAAATCCGTCAGGCAATCCCTCTCAGCGA
This sequence comes from Brucella sp., assembly GCF_032066345.1. NCBI lineage: Bacteria > Pseudomonadati > Pseudomonadota > Alphaproteobacteria > Hyphomicrobiales > Brucellaceae > Brucella > Brucella sp. The sequence goes on along the minus strand of NZ_DAMBKZ010000004.1, from coordinate 22,714 downwards.
AGATTACAAGAACCAGTTTGTCGAAAAGTTTGCAGCCGTCATTCGTGCCACCGTCAAAGGTAACATTATTATCGCACTCGTTCAGGGAACGATTGGCGGTGTCACGTTTTGGCTTCTTGGTATCGAGGCCGCATTACTGTGGGGTGTGATGATGACGATCTTCTCGCTGCTCCCAGTTGTCGGGGCTTCCCTTGTGTGGGGACCTGCAGCCATATGGTTTGCCGTCAACGGTATGTGGGTCCAGACAATCATCTTGATACTGGTTGGTGTTTTGATAATTGGCCTGATCGATAATCTCTTGCGTCCGCCATTGGTTGGCAAAGGCACGCGTATGCCCGATTTTGTCGTGCTTATCTCGACGATCGGCGGCATTTCCCTGGTAGGGATCAATGGATTTGTCGTCGGACCGATGATTGCAGCAATGTTCATTGCTGCCTGGTCGCTTCTGGCTCAAGAGCAGAACACAGAAATCCCTCCTCAAACAGGCTCTGATTAAAAACTCACACAGTGCTGGGCTTAAAAGCAAGAACGCCCGCTGCACTGGGAGGAGGAGTGTGCAGCGGGCTGATCTGAAAAGCGCGACTGGGAGGAGGAGTGCCGCGCTTCGGGTTCAGTTTCTGGGAGGAGGAGTGAAACTGAACAAGCCCAAAATAGGTGCGGGGCTTGCCACTTACAAGAGGCGATGCTGCAATGCTGTTATGCATTTACGAATAGCTAAAAAAAGAAACCGCCCCGCAGCGATATACGCGCTGGGGCGGCTCTATCCTCCTCCAAGTGGAGCCGACAATAACGGCACATAATCAAAAAGCAACCCCTTAATATCTAGTCTCAATTTTCAGAAATTACTGAAATTATTGCATGTAAAACCAGCATTACTAAATAGCCATCAAGCTGTAACGGCAGCCTCTTCATCAATCGTCATGTAATAAGAAATTTTTTAATAACTCTGTAAAAAATTACACGCCTAAGGCTCACGTCTTAACTTTAATTGGTCGTGAAGGTGTTAAATTCTTTAATCGATTAAAGCGCTGCAATGCTTCACATTTCACAACCGTACGCATAGCCATGGCCGCCAACATATAATTAAAGTTGACTCATTAAATCAGGATTAATATAGCCTCCCAATTAATATGAGTCTTTTTATCATCTTAATGGCATGACGGTGAAAGCCAATATGGGGGTTGCAATGAAAATGAAGTCGAAGCGCGGCGGTTATTTGTTGGAAACAACGGTTTTAAGCGGGGCAATTGGTTTGAGTTTGTTGGCAGCGATGCCTGCTTTTGGACAAAATCTGGGACAAAACGCGACAGTTCAGAATCAGAAGACGACGGAAGAAGCACAGCCAGCTCAAAAGAAAGAGCAAGCTCTTCAGCTGGACACCATCACTATTTCGCCGACAATCCAGAACCAGGCTGCGATTGATGCAATGGCCTCGACCAGCGTCATTACACAACAGCAGCTCGATCGTATTCAGGCAACAACACCGGCCGACCTTTTCCGTTCGACACCGGGCGTACACGCATCTCTGAATGGCGACGATCCTGCAACATCCATTAATATTCGTGGCCTTCAGGAATATGGCCGGGTTGCGGTAACGATAGATGGTGCTCGTCAGGACTATTGGCGCGTTGGGCATGGGTCGGGTTCATTCTATATCGACCCTGAAATGCTTAAGCAGGTAACGGTCATCCGAGGACCGGTATCCAATGCCTATGGTTCTGGTGGCATTGGCGGTCTCGTTGCTTTCGAAACCAAGGATGCAGGCGATTTCCTGCGCGATGATGAAACATGGGCGCTCAGCGAAAAGCTACGCTATGAAAGCAACGGCAATGGCTGGATGACCAGCACCGTCGGCGCCTATCGCTTCAACCCGAATTTCGATGTCATCGGTAATATCAACTATCGCGACAGTGACGCCTATAAGAATGGTGACGGCGATGTCGTGCGCTGGACTGGCGAGCGCGTTGTCAGCGGTCTTGGCAAGATCACCATCCGTCCTGCAGATGGGCATGAAATAAAGCTCGGTTTCCAGCGTCAAAAATATAATGACATCATGACCGGCAGCAGTGGTTCCACTTCGAGCACGCTATCGCGTTATAATGCCGAAACCATCGTCAGCACTTACACGGGTAATTACACTTATAAGCCGGACGACAACCCATTCTGGGATCTGTCGGTCAACGCCTATTACAGTGATACGGATAACGATCAATATCAGGTCTGGACGAAAGCCAATATCGGCAAGACGCGTTATTATGATGTCTCAACGGCAGGTTTCCGTGCTTACAACAGCTCACGTTTTGAAACCGGCGCTATGAGCCATACGCTCACCTATGGCGTGGATTACTATAAGATGCGCGGTGAATCCGACACCGACAACTTCGGTAATGGTGAACAGCAGGCCTATGGCGGCGTTATTCAGTGGCAGGGCGATTATCAAAAGTGGCTCGAACTGATTGGCGCTCTGCGTTATGACGGATATCGCCTCGATGGCACGACCAAGGCGACGAATGTTCTGCCCTCGGAAGATGTCAACGTCGACGGCAATCGCGTTTCACCACGCTTCAGCGTCGGTGTAACACCATGGGACGGCGTTCAGTTTTACGGTCTCTATTCCCAAGGTTATCGCGTTCCTCATATGCAGGATATGTTCAGGCAGAACGGCGCACATGGCTCGGGATATGAACCAAATCTGCTTCTCAAGCCCGAAGTCGCAACCTCTTACGAATTTGGCGTAAACTTGCGCCAAGACGGTATTCTGGATGCAGGCGATCAGGTTCGTGCCAAGCTCAATCTGTTCCATACAGATGTCAAGAACTACATCAACACTGTGAAAACCGGGAACGTAACAACATCCGAAAACGTCGGCGCTGCACGCTTGCAGGGTATTGAGCTGGAAGGCACTTATGACAACTGGTGGGGCTATGTGAACCTGGCTGCTTCTTACACGGATGCCGAAATGAAAGACGGCGTTTACAAAGGAGAAAGCCTGAGCAACACGCCGCTCAACAATTTCAGTGCAACGCTTGGCCTCAAGGCATTTGAAGAGAAGCTCGTTTATGGTGTCGAATATCAGAGCGTCGGCAAGGTCAATCGCGCACTGACAACCGGTGGCGTCAAGGTTTACCCGCGTGTCGATCTCGTTAATGCGTTTGCCAACTGGCAAGTCACCGACAATGTGAAGCTCGACTTCGGCGTCGATAACCTCTTCAACAAAGCCTATACCGACGCCCAGACTGGTTGGGCCACGAGTACGGATATTGAGCAGGCCAAGGGTCGAACCTTCAAGATCGCTATCACAGGTCGCATTGGCGGCTGATCATTGGGCAGGCGAGGCTAAAAATTGCTTCGTCTGCCAATCACTCATCTGAACGATAAAAGTTTTCCTGAATACTCAAGTTTATGATAGTGAGATTCCTGAAAACATAGATTGAGAAAAGCCGTGTCCAAGATGTCATCAGAACTGACCTCCAAGCTGACAAGCCATTCCCATATTCGCCTTCTGAAAGGCGAAGCCTATCTGCCGAACATCATTGATCGGCTCAACTCTTATCAGGCGCAATATAACAGTCACGAAAGCCGCCACGAGTTCACTTATGAATTCGGTCGGATCGAGATTGATGCCGCTGATAGCGGCTATCGCGTTTCCTTGCTTGCAGACGAAGACATCGGTCTGCATCGCCTTAAAGATCTCGCAGCCGTTGCCATCAAACTTTACACCAAGGAAGAAGCGCCGGAGATCGTTTGGCAAGGCGACCGTGCTGGTGAACAGGTTTTGCCGCAGTTCCGGTTGATGCGGGTAATTTCTACCAGTCTGTTGACGCCGCATATGCTGCGCGTGCGGCTAGCTGGTGAGGACTTGAAACGCTTTTCCCTCTTTGGGGCGATGCATATTCGTCTGCTGCTTCCCACGGAAGAAGTGCCACAGCCGATCTGGCCCATCATGGGGCCAAATGGCTTGCCATTCTGGCCTGATGAACAACGCAGACCCGCTTCGCGCGCTTATACAATCCGGGCTCTTGATATTGACGCTGGGTGGCTTGAAATCGACTTCTATCTCCATGAAATAGAAGGCCTGGCCTGCAAATGGGCGAAAGGCGCGAAGATTGGCGATACGGTTGGTCTGATGGGGCCAGTCGGACGTCCATTGCGTCGTGCAAGCCGCTATCTCATGGGCGCAGATGCGACTGGCTTGCCTGCTATTGGTCGTATGCTTGAAGAGTTTTCCTCAGACGTAACAGGTCGCGTCATCATTGCCGTCGATAGCGAAAAAGACGTTCAGCCTCTGCAGCACCCAAAGGGCATTTCCGTCGATTGGGTTATCGATGCGGATCAAAAGCGTGCAGGCGAAACGCTGACGCAAATTTTGTGCGAAGCTGAGTGGCCCGAAGGACCAGACAGTTTTGGCTGGTTTGCGGGTGAGGCTGATCAGGCTAAGATTGTTCGCCAGCATTGGCGTCAGACGCTGGGTAAAAGCCGCGAGGAAACGCTCGTCGCTGGTTACTGGCACAAGGATGCGGTTGGTTTTATGGCTGGGTAGGCCGAAAAGGCCATTTCCCAAAAAATGCTGACCCAAGAAGTCATAATAGCCTTCCACTCACGATAGGAATGCGCTAGGCACCCTACTAATTGTGAATGGAAGGAGCCATGCCATGGCGGATTTGTTGAAGCGCTTCGGCACATATTACCGCCCGCATCGCGGGTTGTTCGTGCTGGATTTTTCGAGCGCCGTGGCAGCCGGTCTTTTGGAACTGGCCTTTCCAATTGCCGTGACTCTCTTCATCGATAGGCTTCTGCCTACTGGCCAGCTCGGCATTATTGCTCTGGCTGCCGTTGGGTTGCTTGCGATTTATGTCTTCAATGCCATTCTGCAAGTCATTGTGACCTATTGGGGTCACATGCTCGGCATCAAAATCGAAACCGAGATGCGTCGCAAGGCATTCGACCACCTGCAGAAGCTTTCATTTGGGTTCTTCGACAATCAAAAAACCGGACATTTGGTTGCCAGACTGACCAAGGATCTCGAAGAAATCGGGGAGGTCGCCCATCACGGGCCGGAAGATCTCTTTATCGCTATAATGACGCTCATCGGCGCCTTCTGCCTGATGATGTGGGTCCACGTCCCACTTGCACTTATAACAGCTGTGATCGTTCCGCTTTGCGCTTATGTGACGCTCCGTTATGGCGGACGGATGACCGCAACATGGCACGCGCTCTATCGTCGTGTTGGTGACTTCAATGCCCGTATTGAAGAAAATGTCGGTGGCATTCGTGTGGTTCAAGCCTTCACGAACGAAGACCATGAACGCAAGCTGTTTGCTGAAAGCAATGAAAACTATCAGAAGACCAAGCTTGCCGCCTATAAGATCATGGCTGCCTCGATGTCACTTTCTTATCTATCGATGCGTTTCGTGCAGGTTGTGGTCATGCTCGCCGGTGCATGGTTTGTTGTGCAAGGCGATCTAACAGCTGGCGGTTTTGTTGGTTTCCTTCTGCTGGTCAACGTGTTCTTCCGCCCGATCGACAAGATCAATTCGGTCATTGAAACCTATCCGAAAGGCATTGCAGGCTTTCAGCGATACATCCAGTTTCTCGATACCCGCCCGGATATTGCTGATCGTCCGACAGCAAAATCGGTTGCGCGCCTCAAAGGCGATATCGAATATCGCGATGTGAAGTTTGGCTATAATTCCGAACGCCCGATTTTTGATGGTCTGAACATGAGCATCAACGCAGGCGAAACCATTGCTTTTGTTGGTTCTTCAGGTGCAGGCAAGACGACGATATGTTCATTGCTGCCACGATTTTATGAAGTGACCGGCGGGGCCATTCTCGTCGATGGCATTGACATTCGCGACATGACGCTGAAGTCGCTGCGCTCCAATATAGGCATTGTGAGCCAGGATGTGTTCCTGTTTGCGGGTACAATCCGCGAGAATATCGCCTATGGTCGCCTTGATGCGACGGATGAAGAAGTTGCCGATGCCGCTCGTCGCGCACGTCTCGACGCTGTAATTGCAGCTATGCCTGATGGCTACGATACGGTCATTGGCGAGCGCGGCGTCAAGCTCTCTGGCGGACAGAAACAGCGTTTGGCAATTGCGCGTATTTTCCTGCGCAATCCACCAATCCTGATCCTAGACGAAGCAACTTCAGCGCTGGATACGGAAACCGAACGTGCAATCCAGCAATCGCTTTCAGAGCTTTCAGTGGGCCGTACAACGCTTGTGATCGCACACCGCCTGGCGACTATCGTCAATGCTGATCGTATCATGGTTGTCGAAGGCGGCCAGATCGTAGAGCAGGGCAGTCATTCGGAACTGTTGTCGGTTAAGAATGGTCGTTACAAACGTCTTCATGCGGTGCAGGCGGGTTCTACAAGCGATGGAATTCTTTCCGCGGCTGGATAAACCTGAGGCTTGATCCGTTACAATCCTCAGAGGCTTGCTCTCGACGTGAATAGACCTATTGTTTCCTGACCAACCAGTCTGGAAACAAGTCATGCCCGATATCAAGATCAAACGTATTTATGACGAACCGCAGCCGAATGATGGTTTTCGGATTTTGGTCGATCGTGTTTGGCCACGCGGGATGACAAAAGAAGAAGCTGCAATTGATCTTTGGGCCAAAGACTTGGCCCCATCAACAGGGCTTCGAAAGTGGTTCGACCATGATATTGCCAAGTGGCCTGAGTTTCAGGAAAAATATCGAGACGAGCTGAAAGCCAATCAAGCAGCAATTCAAGAGGCCCTCACGAAAGCCTCTGGTGCACGCCTCACTTTACTTTTTGGTGCGAAAGACGTCGAGCACAATCAGGCGGTCGTGTTACGTGACTTCCTAATGGAGCAATCTTGAATTATTTTATTAGAAAAGAAGCCTATCTATTTATAACAGCTTAAATAAATAGCGCCCACGATGAATAAATCGTGGGCGCCAAAATATATAAAACTCAACCTTTTTGGGGCTTATCCGACCTTTACCACTTGGTATGGACTTTGAGCAAAGCCTTACGGCCTTCGCCATAGCCACAAACATAAACGCCCTGGCAGCCAGCTACATAGTCTTTGTCGAAGAGATTTGTAACGTTGAGATCAATGCCCCAATTGTCCTTTTCATAGCCGAGCTTCAGGTCAGCCAAAGTCACGGCAGGAACCTTAAGTGTGTTCTGGGCATCGGCATAAGAAGAACCGACATAGCGAATACCGCCTCCAAGCTTGACGCCTTCAAGTACGCCTTCCGGAACTTTATATTCCACGAATACGGATGCCTGCTGTTCTGGCAGAAGATATGGGCGCTTGCCGATGAGCGATGTATCGTCGTCGTCTTTGACTATCAGATCATAGGCCGTCAACGCACCTGTCAGCTTCCATGATTCATTGATATTGGCCTGTACCTCGAACTCAAAGCCGCGGGAGTTTACGCGTCCCAGCTGGCTCTTGTTACCGAATGGCCCGGTCACAACATTTTCTTTGGTGAGATCAAAGAATGAGGCCGTGATGAGACCGTCGAAAAGTTCGGGGCGATATTTTACGCCGACTTCGTACTGAATACCGGTTTCAGGTTTGGCTGGCGTAATGACGATGTTCGGAGCATCCCCAATTCGATATAGCTCGTCCAGCACCGGGTTGAAAAATGATGAGACGCTCACATAGGGCGTGAGACCATTTTCAAACTCGTAGCCGATACCTGCGCGACCTGAGAAGCGATCATTATGGTCCTTGTAGTGCGGCAAGCCCTTTGCATTTGTCGTCACATAATCATAACGACCATTCAGCGTAACGATCCAGCCGTCGCCAAACTCCATACGGTCCTGAGCATAGATACCAAACTGGTTCCGGCTCAGATCCTGATCGATATATGGATCGCGCATCGCAGGCTGTGTAGCGCCATATACCGGATCAAATGGGTTGATCAGCGTGCCATCACCGGACTGCTGCATCTGGTCGATACCAAAATAACGATACTCAGCACCAAACAGAAGATTGTGAGTCAAAGCGCCAGTTGTAACTGTGCCTTCGAGCTGGTTGTCTGCCTGAAACGTATTGATTGTCGTGTCGTGCTTGAAATTGATGCGTGACACATATGGATTTCCAGGCGCAGGTTGCGCAAGGAAACCATCATATCCGAATGCGTAAAGGCTATGTTCCTTTACATGCGCATAGCCGTAACGAACGTTCTGGCGAACAGTCCAATCATTGTCGAACTGGTGTTCGAACTCATAACCGATTTGCACCTGCTCGCGGTTATAGTCATCCAGACCCGGCTCAGTCAGATTGGTCTTGCGCGAAATCTTACCGAATTCAGTTGGAACAACGGTGCCATAATAGGGCAGGAAGCCACCGCCGTCATGTGTCAGATCAAGATGGCTATAGCTGGCCAAAATAGTAAGACTGGTCGATTCATCCGGCTTGTATTGAATACTCGGTGAAATGACGCCCCGGAATTCCTTGGAATAATCCGTGTAGTTGTCGCCGCCCTGAATCTTGCCGTTAATACGGTAATTAACGGTATCTGTTGCCTTATCGCCGATATCGAAGCCAAGGTAGCCATTGCCGTAGCTGTTAATGCCAGCCTCAAGATAACGAGTGCGCTCGCCATCAGGACGTTTGCTGATATAGTTGACGATACCGCCGGGGTTGGAACCGCCATAAAGCGCCGAAGAAGCCCCCCGTAGAACTTCAATACGCTCAAGTCCGAAGTCATCGATCAGGAAGCCACCGAAGCCATAGCTGAAGTTCTGCAAACCATCGAGATAAGTGCCGTACTGGGTTGCTTCAAAACCGCGAATGTAAATCCAGTTTGTATCATTATCCACGCCAAACGGCTGCCCCATGACGCCAGCGGTATAACGCAGAGCTTCATCGATTTTCTGCGCGCCTGTCGCATTCATCTGATCACGGCCAACAACTGCAACAGATTGCTGTATCTTTTCAATCGCAACACTATCTTTGGAGCCTGTGGTTGTGGCTTGGGGAACAAAGCCCTGAACAGGTGCAGTTCCATCGGAAGGCTTACCGTCACCAGTCTGTACGACCACCGTATCGAGACGGATTGAAGTGTTGGCGTCCTGTGCCGCAGCAGGCATCAGCGAAAGCGGTAACACGGCTAGAGCCGTTCCGCTGGCAAGCAGCACCTTAAGCGTCAGCTTCATCGATCTCGTCATGTATTCAGCCCCTCAAATAATCTGGAGAGTGCTTGCTTCAAACGAATGGCTTTTTCTGATCGCAAGAAGCTGCTGGCACTATAATTGCGTCGATTGTTCGACGCAGCAAATTAATATGAGTGTTTACATCAGGATATGACGTGAAGATTGATCGTTATTACGCCAAATTGAATGATATTTCGCTAATATACTGGGGCCTATATCAGGCCTGCAAACGCAGCCAGGCTGCCGGCGTAGTCCCTGTCAACTTCTTGAATACGCGCGTAAAATGCGCCTGATCCGAAAACCCGGTAATCGTGGCTATATGCGGCAAAGATGCACGAGGCTGCAAAAGAAACCCCTGCGCACGCTCAATACGTCGCTTCATTTGCCATGCATGAGGGGAAATTCCGGTCGAAGCTTTGAATGCACTACAGAAATAAGATTCTGAAAGCTCAGCCAGCGATGCGAGTTCCTGAAGGCGGATGATCCGGTGATAATTATCTTCGATGAAATCTGTAACGCGGCGCAACTGCCATGGTGACAGTTTGCTACTTCGCGATGGAACATCCCGGCGCACATCGAACAATTCGCTGACAAGCGCATTGATAAGACCTTCACCATAAAGATCGTGAAGCGGTGCGGGTGAAAGGCATTCATCCGCCAACAAGGATCCGATCTGCTCAATCTTTGAGTTTGAGAAGAGCAGACGAGGGCGCTCCAAATTACTTTTACTCAGCGCACCTCCAAGTCGTTGTTGAAGGACAGTCGTATCGAGATGCAGGTCGAGATGTCGTAGTTTTCCGGGTCGCGTGACACGGCTCCAGATCGTCATTCCTGCCGGGATATAGCAAAGTCGCGGCTGTTCGGTGTTCTGCACGATGGTGCGATCATTTTGCTCAGGCCGGATCGCAAGTTCCCCACGACTTTCAAGCACCAGAAAAAGCCGTGGCGCCTGTGAGACATACTCGCCTCGCGCTCCAGGACCACATTCGACCGTCCAAACATCCGCAATCGCGCCATTCCAGACACGATAATGAAGATCGTCCAGCAAGCGGACGTCCTCAATGCGGCTTGTCATATGCGGATGGAAGCCCAATAGCATTTTCCTGATTAAGCAATTTTAATATGTATATCTTCGTCAGGTTTTGCTATCAACCGGCGAAATGCTGCTTAAATGCAGAGCTGCTATCCGAAAACGGGATAAATTGATGACTTCCGCATTGTTTGAACTTGAGAATGTCAGCTTCGCAGTACCAGGGCGCACTTTGCTGCAGCCCCTCACAATGTCGATCCAAGCGGCAAGCCTAACAGCGCTCATTGGTCATAACGGATCGGGCAAGTCCACCTTGCTGAAAATTCTGGCGCGACAACATCCGGCATCAGGCGGGACGGTGCGCTTTGCAGGCAAGCCATTGAATGAGTGGGGCGACCGTGAGTTTGCTCGCAAGCTCGCCTATCTGCCTCAGCAAACAGCTGCAGCATCCGGTATGCTGGTAAAAGAGTTGGTAGCGCTTGGTCGATACCCATGGCATGGCGCTCTTGGTCGCTTCGGAGCTGTTGACCGCCAGAAGGTTGAAGAAGCCATCGAGCTCACAGGCATCGCTCCTTTCACCGACCGTATGGTCGATACGCTTTCAGGGGGCGAACGGCAGCGCGTATGGCTTGCCATGCTGGTTGCACAAGATGCCGAATGCCTGTTGCTCGACGAGCCGACATCAGCTTTGGATATCGCGCATCAGATTGAAGTGCTTTCACTTGTGCAGAAATTATCGCACGAGAAAAAACTAAGTGTGTTTGTTGTCCTTCACGACGTCAACATGGCTTCACGCTTCTGTGACGCAGTGTTTGCGCTGCATAGCGGTCGTCTTATCGCGCAGTCGACGCCAACCGGTATTATGGTGCCAGAACAGCTCGAAGAGATTTACGGCATTCCGATGGATGTCATGCGCCATGCATCGACAGGACATTTGATTGCCGCACCGCGATAATCAGCTAAATATTCAAGCTTCGGACTTGTAGTCTGAGCGGTTTATCCCGTGCCGTTGCATCTTGTCATAGAATGTTTTGCGCGGAATACCGAGAGATTCCAGTGTCTGCTGAACATCGCCATTATGCGCCGCGAGGGTCTCACGGATCAGCGAAGCTTCGTAACGCTCAAGCCGCTTTGGCAGCGTGGCTTGATCGTCTGGAACAGGAACTGTCTTCGCAGGTGTCGTGACACCAAGAGAAAATCGCTCGGCAAAATGCACGAGTTCTCGAACATTGCCGGGCCAGTTGTGTTCCATCAAATGGCGATGTGTAGCGGCATCGAGAGCTGGAATGTCCCGATTAAAACGTCGAGCTGCGCGCGCCAAAAAATGTGAGAAGAGCAGGGGAATATCTTCACGCCGTTCCCGTAGAGGTGGGATCGTCAGCGTAACCACGTTCAGCCGATAATAAAGGTCTTCGCGAAAATCACCCCGTTCCTGAGGATCGCCGAGATCGATTTTTGCAGCCGCCACAACACGAAGATCGACTGGACGGATTTCATTCGTGCCAAGCGGCGTGATTTCACGCATTTCCAAAACACGCAGAAGTTTCACCTGAGTTGCCGCAGGCATGCTTTCGATTTCATCAAGAAAGAGAGTGCCGCCGCTCGCGTGCTCGATGCGTCCGACGCGCTTTTTCTGCGCTCCCGTGAAAGCTCCTGCCTCATGACCGAACAACTCGCTTTCAATGACGGTTTCGGGCAAAGCACCACAATTAAGCGCAACGAAGTTGCCTTTTTTTCGGCGGCCCCAATCATGCAGCAACTGAGCGACGACTTCTTTGCCGCTGCCGGTTTCTCCTGCAATGAGCACATCGACATCCGTATCAGCGATATCACGGATCGTGCGGCGCAGATTTTCAATTGCCGGTGTCTGACCGATCAGAGGCATGTCGTTCTGTGCTTCATCCGCCAAATGGCGCAGGCTGCGATTTTCCAGAACAAGCTTTCGGCGCTCGCCCGCACGCAATACACTATGAACCAGTCTGTCGGTTGCAAAAGGCTTGGCGATAAAGTCGTAAGCACCATCCTGAATGGCCCGGACGGCCATTGGAATATCACCATGACCAGTAATCAGGATAACCGGCAAATCGGCGTCGATTTCGCGGATTCGGGCAAAAAGCTCCAACCCGTCGATCTGCGGCATACGCACATCTGTAACGATCACGCCTTCGAATGAGGAGTTGATTGCATTCAGCGCCTCGCTGGCGCTGCCAAAATCCAGCACTTCATAGCCCGCCAGCTCCAATGTTTGTCTGGTTGCACGGCGTAGTGCTTTGTCGTCATCGACAAGTATGACCGGAATATTCATCATGCTTTCTTGAATTCCACACGGAATAGAGTGCCATTCGCACTGCTTTTTACTGAAATCTTGCCGCCATAGTCGGTTAGAATTTCCTTGGCGATCACCAGTCCAAGCCCAAGGCCTCTTTCCTTGGATGTGTTGAATGGCGTGAATAGATTATCGAGAATATGCTGCGGAATGCCCGGGCCATTATCCGAAACCGTCAGTACAACACTCTTCGAAAGAGCTTTTGTGCGGACTTCTATGTGACCGTCATTTCCTTTGCTTTCAACTGCTTCCAACGCATTCTGAAACAGATTTATGAGAACTTGCTCAAGTCTAATTGAATGACCGAAAACACAAAGATCAGGCGCGGGAAGCTCGATGTCCAGCTGATCCATGCTGCCTGCAAAGCGACTGCGCAAAAGGACAAGTGCGCCTGAAATCACCTGAGCTAGCGGCACTGGTTCTGAAGCACGATGTCCTTTACGTGCAAAAGCACGAAGATCACCGGTGATCGTACCAATACGTTCGGTCAGAGCGGCGATTTCAGCTAAGTTTTCCGCCGCATCATCAAGTCGCTTGCGATCAAGAAACGTCCGTGCATTATCGGCATAAGCGCGGATTGTCGCGACAGGCTGGTTGATCTCATGTGCAACGCCAGCCGCAACTTGTCCCATGATCGCCAGACGGTTTGCATGTACCAGATCCTGCTGTACGCCTTGCAACATGCCTTCGGTTTTATGGTGTTCGTTTATCTCGGACTCCAGTCGGTCGCGCGCTGAAATGAGATCAAGCGTTCGCTCTGCTACACGTTGTTCGAGTTCAATTTGTCGGCGTTGCGCATCGGCAATACGTGCGGCAACACGCTGACGGCGGCGCAGCAGAATACCGGCCACGGTAGCAATACTTGCCAAGATAATGAAAACGATAAGGCGTGCCTCACGTATAGCAGCTTCCACAGGCTGCCTGATCGGCGCGAGACTATACATGAGCCAAGGTGTGCTTGGAACATGCGAGCGGATTGCCAGAAAATCTGTGCTCCGTGCCGACCCCGGCAGAATTGCATCAACCAGCACCATATCATCTCCCGCCACAGGCTTTAGCGAAAGCGGCAGAGGCTTAAGAGGCGCATCACCAAACTGTAGACTGTTGCGAATGGTTTCAACTGTTTGAGGCTGAAGTTCACCAATGGTCATAAACCGCCATGAGGGCATGGTGGTGATCAGCACTATATTTCGATTATCTGTAACGAAAGTCGGACGGCCAGTTTCATTCCAATCGCTTTCCAGCTGATCGAACGACAGTTTCACCACGACAACACCAAGTGGTCCATTTGGACCATCGACACGGCGCGAAATATAAAGGCCAGGCCGCAGGCTGACATTACCAAGCGCAAAATATTCGGCGTTTGTGTTTTTCAAAGCGTCGTTGAAATAAGGTCTGAACTTATAATCGTTGCCGACAAAACTGTCCGGCTCGCGCCAGTTACTGGCGGAGATTGCATAGCCATGAAGTCCAACAAGATAAATCACCGCCGCTTGTGTGCCTTCAGCGAGCGCTTCCAGCTTACGGTTGAGCTGATCGATAGCCACCGCACTTGGCATTGCAAGCGCGTCGGCTAGCTCCTTGTCTTTGGAAAGGACCAGAGGTAGTGCGCGTTGCTTCTCAAGAACGGTTCGGAGGAGGGCCGTATTCAGATTTGCATCGATCCGGGTCTGCTCACCCAGTGAAAGCAAAGCACGATCACGCGCAGCATCGCCTACAACCCAGAAAGCCAGTGCAAAAATTGCAGCACAAATCGCACCAAATATCCACCATGTCCGGCGATTATTGGCGGGCAGCGAAATTGCTTCAATTGTAGAAACCGATGCTTCATTCATGAAATCGATTGTGCATTAATCCGCACCGCATGAAAAGTAATATGTGCGATAATTCGCACAAACAGAAGAAAAAGACTCCCAACTAATTACTATTATATAATTATTTCAATAGCTTAATTCTAATAACAAAAACTGGCACGCAGCTTGCAATCATGATGTCAACAGCAGCGGGAGCTGTTGAACGACAGACTAGTGGCTCGGGAGGCTGGATGAGATCCGGGCTGAGCCGAACGGAGGACATCATGATCGCTGTACCGTCAGGCGCTGTGGCCGAGCCACGCCGCCCAATCCCTTTTTACAAGCACCTCTATGTGCAGGTTCTGGTAGCCATTGCTGCCGGTATTCTTCTTGGTCATTTTTATCCGGAGCTTGGCACGCAGCTAAAGCCACTGGGTGACGCTTTCATCAAGCTGGTGAAGATGATCATTGCCCCGGTAATCTTCCTGACCGTCGCGACCGGCATTGCCGGCATGACTGACATGAAGAAGGTGGGGCGCGTGGCCGGTAAGGCCATGATCTACTTCCTGACTTTTTCGACGCTTGCGTTGATCATTGGCCTTATCGTTGCCAATGTTGTGCAGCCGGGCGCAGGAATGCACATCGATCCTTCGTCGCTCGATCCGAAGGCAGTTGCAAACTACGCCGAAAAAGCTCACGAACAGACGATTACCGGCTTTCTGAGCAACATCATCCCAACCACCATCGTTGGCGCCTTCGCGTCTGGCGATATCCTTCAGGTTCTTTTCTTCTCGGTCCTGTTTGGTATTTCGCTCGCCATGGTTGGCGATAAAGGCAAGCCAGTCACCGACTTCCTACAGATGCTCACAGCACCTGTCTTCAAGCTGGTTTCGATCCTGATGAAGGCGGCTCCGATTGGTGCGTTCGGCGCCATGGCTTTCACCATCGGCAAATATGGTATCGGCTCGATTGCCAATCTGGCCTTGCTGATCGCGACGTTCTACATCACAGCTTTGCTATTCGTTCTGATCGTGCTTGGCGCGGTTGCACGCTATAACGGCTTCTCAATCCTGGCACTTATTCGCTACATCAAAGAAGAGCTCCTGCTGGTGCTTGGCACTTCATCGTCAGAAGCTGCTCTGCCAAGCCTCATGGACAAGATGGAAAAAGCGGGCTGTAAGCGCTCGGTCGTGGGCCTTGTCATTCCAACTGGCTATTCGTTCAACCTTGATGGCACGAATATCTACATGACGCTTGCTGCACTGTTCATCGCACAGGCAACGGATATTCCGCTTTCGCTCACTGATCAGATCCTGCTGCTTCTCGTGGCAATGCTTAGCTCGAAGGGCGCTGCTGGTATCACCGGTGCAGGCTTCATCACGCTTGCTGCAACGCTTTCGGTTGTTCCGGCAGTGCCGGTTGCTGGTATGGCGCTGATCCTCGGCATTGATCGCTTCATGTCGGAATGCCGTGCACTGACCAATCTCGTCGGCAATGCCGTTGCAACCATCGTTGTGGCACGTTGGGAAAACGAACTCGATACTGACATGCTGGCAGCAGCAATGAAGGGCGATGTGATCGACGTTCAGGGCACACCGGTTCTCGAACCGGCGGAATAATTGGGCTGATCTTCTTTCTCAGGCAACCGGAACGGCCCGCTTTTGGCGGGCCGTTTTGTTTATTTGTTATCTTCGGCAGCTTTGCCCTGAGTAATCAGGCGCGCACTGTGCTGCCCAGATATAAATGTCCAGAGCCAACTCCATGCAACGGCTGCGCGACTACGCGTGCCGATCAGGAAGAAAATATGGGCGATGCCCCATACCCACCAGGCAATTGCGCCTTTAAGCTTGATCCGCCCCATATCAACCACGGCAGCACCTCGACCAATAGTCGCGAGATTGCCCTGATGACGATAACGAAACGGCGCTGGAGCCGCACTACTTGAAACGCGACTGCGAATAACCTTTGCAATATAAGCGCCTTGCTGTTTTGCGGCAGGCGCAATACCCGGCACAGGCTTTCCGTCAGGTCCTTCAACCCAGGCTGTATCGCCAATCGCAAAGATGTTTTCGTGTCCCGGCACCGTAAGATCGGAAAGCACGCGAACGCGGCCTGCACGATCGCTTTCCGCTCCGAGCCATGAAGCTGCAGGCGATGCGGCGACACCAGCAGCCCAGATAGCGGTTTTGCAGGGAATAAACTCTTCGCCAACGGTCACGCCATCTTCCGTGATCTCCTTGACAGGTACGCCGAGACGCACTTCTACGCCGATCTTCTGAAGAGCATTTTGTGCGTAAGTCGATAAGTCTTCTGGAAATGCAGCCAGAATGCGTGGCCCTGCCTCCACCAGCAGCACACGCGCCTCACGCGTATCGATATTGCGGAACTCAGGCCACATTGTCTGCTTGGCCAGCTCTGCGATAATGCCTGCCAGCTCTACGCCAGTTGGTCCCCCACCAACTACCGAGAAAGTAAGCAGTGCCTGCCGTCTCTCTGGATCTGTTTCGCGCTCTGCGCGTTCAAAAGCCAAAAGCAAGCGGCGGCGAATGGTCGTAGCGTCCTCCAACGCTTTAAGACCGGGTGCCAGCTTTTCCCATTGATCATTGCCGAAATAGGCGTGCCGTGCGCCAGTGGCCAGGACGAGCGTGTCATAATCAATCTTCGTGCCGTCTTCGAGCCGCACCTGTTTTGCGGATGCATCGACGCCCACGACAGTGCCAAGCAATGTCGTCACTTCCTTACGATCACGGAAAAGATGGCGAATTGGCCAGGCTATTTCCGATGTAGCGAGGATCGTTGTTGCAACTTGATAAAGCAGCGGCTGAAAAAGATGATGATTGCGTTGATCGACAAGGGTTATGCGAACATTGGCACCTTTGAGATCATGAATTAATTGCAGGCCTCCGAAGCCTGCACCAACGACGAGGATATGGGGGGTATCCGGTCCGTTCATTGAAGTTATACCACCTGAGGTTGGCGTGAACCCGAGTCACGCTTTTCGTACGATAGTTGCACTTCGCAAACTAACGTTATCAGGCAGATGGTAAAGAGCCTAACGGCAAAGTGACATTAATTCTTGACGAAATAATTCAAGATTATTGCCGGAGAACGTGCTTTCGAGTTTTGCATGAGCCGATGTCCAAATAGGAACAGCTGATGCAAGAACCGTTTGTCCTTCAGATGTAAGCAAAAGAAGGCGTTGGCGGCGATCGTCGGGATTTACGACAATCTCCACCCAGCCATTGCGCTGCAAAGGCTTCAATGCTGCGGTGAGGGTGGTTTGATCCATGGCCAATAGTTCAGCCACCGGCTTCATAGGCGGCGGGCTGGGACGATTTAATGCCATTAGAAGCGAAAACTGACCATTATTGAGACCAGAAGGGCGAAGTTCCTCGTCAAAATAACGGGCAAGCGCACGGGCTGCACGCTGAACATGCAAACAAAGACAGGTATCACGCACAAGAAGCGTGGTTTCAAACGGAACGGCGCGACTATCTGGCATTACTTAGTAATGTTGATATCAATCTATTTCGTCAAGCCAGTTAGTAAGCCACGTCATTAACGCGCATTCCGAAAAGTGTGAAACGGTTTTCGGACAGAGTTGCGCGTTAAACAGATGCCTAGAGCTCCGATCTGATCCAATCGGATCAATGTTCCGACATTCGAAGCTTTCAGGCGCAATCTGAATTACCGCTTAGAAATCATCACCATGATGCATGTGACGAAGGTAAGCGAAAGCAGTTCCGGCCAGAACCGGCAGAATGACAAGCGCCATCCAAAATATAATGTTGCTCATTTTTCCCTCCCTTTTACCAACAGTTTACCATACCAGGCGGATAAAAGAAAAACGCGTAATGCGACGGCTTGTTCCGCGCATGTATAAAGACAGTTCTTTTCGTCTTGGAGACGCTCTTTAAACCGGAGCAACTTTGCGCGTTAAATTGTTAGAATAAAATTCCATCACAGCCGAGTTACAAGCACTCAAACACTATTGCCAGGACGCAGGAGTTTGAGTAGAAGTAGCGTCACATCAAGAGTTGGGGCGACGCCCAACGCCAACCTGCCTTTCCGGGCAAGGTGGTACTTCCTAAAATGGAAGGATGTGGCCAACCGGCAA
The DNA here is from genome assembly GCF_032066345.1 of Brucella sp. NCBI lineage: Bacteria > Pseudomonadati > Pseudomonadota > Alphaproteobacteria > Hyphomicrobiales > Brucellaceae > Brucella > Brucella sp. The sequence goes on along the minus strand of NZ_DAMBKZ010000004.1, from coordinate 4,300 downwards.
ATATACGGATCAAGCCACACGCGTCTGCTCTGACATAACGAAGGACTGACGCGACATGCCTATTAAAATTCCTGACGATCTGCCCGCAACCAGTGTTCTCGAAGCCGAGGGCGTTATGGTCATGCGTGAGGCAGATGCTATCCGTCAGGATATCAGGCCGCTGAAAATCGGCCTTCTCAATCTAATGCCAAACAAGGTCACGACAGAGACGCAGATTGCGCGTCTTCTGGGTTCAACTCCATTGCAGCTGGAATTGACGCTTGTTCGCATCACCAATCACGTAGCGCGTCATACGCCTGCAGATCACATGCTTTCTTTCTATCGGCCTTGGGAAGAGGTGCGGGACGAACGTTTCGACGGCTTTGTGATTACCGGTGCGCCAGTCGAGCGTATGCCGTTTGAAGAAGTCACATATTGGGACGAAATGCAGCGTGTCTTCGACTGGACACAGACCCATGTTCATCGGTCGCTCAATATCTGCTGGGCGGCACAGGCGGCTGTGCATCATTTTCATGGCATGAGCAAATATGACCTGCCCGGTAAAGCGTCAGGCGTTTATAGCCAACAAAACCTTGCTCCAGCATCGCCTTACCTGCGCGGATTTTCCGACGACTTTGCAATTCCTGTTTCTCGTTGGACGGAAGTGCGCAAAGACGACATCCCGGTAGATAGCAATCTGAAGGTTCTCGTCGATAGCCCTGAAAGCGGTCTTTGCTTGCTGGAAGACCCAAAGCACCGCGCACTTCATATGTTCAATCACGTCGAATACGATACGACGTCGCTTGCTGATGAATATTTCCGGGATATCCAGCTGCAACCAGATACACCCGTGCCAGCCAACTATTTCCCAAGCGACGACGCAAGCCGCAAACCACAGAACTGCTGGCGAGGCCATGCACATCTACTTTTCGGGAACTGGATCAATGAGATGTATCAATCGACGCCGTATGATCTGGCAAAGATCGGCAAGCCTGATTGAGCTTGCTGAGAATCTATAAATCAATATAAAACAGAATATTAGAGCGCTAATCTAAATTATCAGATTAGCGCTCCCTCAATTTTGACCCCAGAATTCAGCTCGCGAAACGTCCGATCCACTGGTGCCACTGGTCTTCACTTCCGTGGAAGACATTCAGATCGATCTTACCGTTCACGCCTTGCGACAATCCTGAGCCGGAATACTGCCAGAAGACCCAGCGACGGCCCGGATAGACCTTGGATGGATGTTGCGCGACAGCACGCAGCCAGAACGGATAATCGGTAAACGCACCCTTCAAATTATCATCGTAAAAATCTGGTGCGGTGTAGATAACCGGACGCTTGCCATAATGGCGCTCAAGCGCATCCATGAAAACCTGCATCTTTTCACGCACCTGAGTAGGCGATGGACGACGCTTGCAAGACGAGTCGCCGTTCCATTCAACGTCGATAACCGGCGGCAGCGCATCTGGATCAACCGGCACGTTGCGAATGAACCAATCAGCCTGCTGACTGGCTACGCGGCACCAATAGAAGAAGTGATACGCACCACGCTTCAAGCCTGCAGCCTTGGCATCACGCCAGTTCTTGCGGAACATTGGATCGAGATGATCGCCGCCATCGGTCGCTTTGATATAGGCAAAATTCGCACCGTTCTGTCGCAACGTTGCCCAGTCAATGTCTCCCTGCCAACGCGAAATATCTACACCATGCACTGCATGCCTGCGTGGCGAAACACTACCGAAGTTGATCGGCTTCGCATCGCGGAAGCGCTGGCTGTAGACCTTATTGCGCGTTTGGCGATCAAGGCGAACAGGTGGGTAAGCCGCGACTTCCGGCTTGGGAACCGAGATTGGAGCCACCACACGCTGCTCTGGACGCTGCGTCAATGGTGCAGGCGGCTCGTTTTTAAATGGGCCCGCATCAGGAACCGGACCAGCCCAGGCAAGAACTTCTTCCTGTGGTGCGGATGGCATTGATTGCGGGGCTCTCGCCATTTCGGTCAAAGGTGCAGAAGGCCTGACAACCGAGCTGGTCAGCTCTGCAGATGGCTGCGGCATGATACTGTCGATGCCGGAACTAGACGTGCAACCCGCCAAAGCGGTGCAGGCAAGGGCAATTGCTGACACAACCGAAAAACGCATGATACCCGTACACAAAACTCAGGCGCTCTACAGCCAAACCAAAACTGGTTGCAGAAATGCCATCAACCAACACCCGCAACGCTCCTCCCGAGCTATTTGCTAACCAAAGATTACCGCCAAAAGCTGAATCCAAAGTTTACGAAATGCTTAAACGGGCCGGGGTGAAAATGATTTCTGTGTTTTTGCGCTTATAATTTTTGCGAACTGTTTCAGGCACGCTTCGCTGGAAGATCGAAGTCCTGCGGAAAGAACTGTTCCGCATAAGGCTTTGGCTTAACGCTCTCAATCTGAAGCATCAGCTCGGCGATCTTTTCGGGGCTTGAAATACCGCATTCATAGATTTGGATAATTTCGCGCGACATCTCATCCTTTTGCGGAGAGGTGATCGGGCAGCGTCCGAGAACTTCACACGTCTTTAGATAGGCCGCCTGCAACTGTTCGAGCTCAGCGGGCTTGAAACGCTTAAAATAATAATCTCTCGAAAACGGCATATTGTTTCATTCGCAGTCTGGTCGTGATTGACCGGATTTCATAACCTGTGACGATACTTTTCAAGGCATGTCTTTAGTAAAACTGAACACTTTACTATCATACTTAGGGATAGTTTACATTCAGTAACTGGTTTCAACTGCGCATAAGTTCTACTCGCGCTGCGATTGCAGCAATTTTTTCTGGATCATGTTCACCAGATTCATATGTCCTGATGATCGCACGGGCGAGTTCGTTTTTCGCCTCATGGGTTGTCGGGCAGCGGTCTAACATGGCACAGCTGCGGTTATAGGCGGCTTGCAGAACTTGCAAGTCCTCAGGCGTGAACGTTCCGCGATATTGGCTGCCTCTAAATGGCATTTTTGCTCTCCCCAACTTTTTGATTGAAGCTCGAATTTAAGAGGAAAGCAACTGCATTTTGATGGCGAGGTGATATACCAGCTTTGGAAGGCTAGCGGCCAGCTTCAAACCTTCACAAGACAAAGCGTGGTCGCTATAAACTTAAGTAAAAGCTCAATTAAAAGGATAAGATAGTGAAAATCGGCGTCGTTACAGTCTCAGACCGTGCAAGCCGCGGCGAATACGATGATTTGAGCGGTCCTGCTATCGAAAACTGGCTAAAAAGCGCGATTGTAACGCCTTACGAAATTGTTAGACGCGTCATTCCAGATGGTATGGAATCCGTGCGTGATACGCTTATCGATCTCGTCGATAATGTTGGGTGCGATTTGATCCTGACAACAGGCGGAACTGGCCCAAGCCCGCGCGATGAAACACCGGAGGCGATGAAGGCTGTTCTGCATAAGGAACTGCCGGGTTTTGGTGAACAAATGCGTCGTGCAAGTCTTGAGCAGACGCCGACAGCCGTTCTTTCGCGCCAGACGGCAGGCAGCCGTGGCAAAAGCTTCATTCTCAATCTGCCGGGTAAGCCAGTCTCGATCGCTATCACACTGCAGGCCGTATTCCCAGCCATCCCTTATTGTCTCGATCTTATTGGTGCAGGGCGTATCGAAACCGATCCAGCAGTCGTCAAAGCACATCGTCCCGGTTGAAGCTCGCGGATTATCGCGAGCAATTAATCCGCTGTCGCGACGCAATTGCGCAACCCAGCTTTGCGCTTTTGCATAAATTGCACACTTGCATTTCCCTGATTTGAAGCCGACTATTGGTGAAAAAGAAGGGGAACTAAGTGAAGCCATTTGATGAGATGCTCAACCATGGCGGGAGTGTTCGCCAACCTTATGAATTTCTCAAGCAGTGGCTAGACCAGCAGGATCAGCACAAACTTCTGCAAAAAACACATGATGCGGAAAGCGTTTTTCGAAAAACCGGCATCACCTTTGCGGTCTATGGTGATCAGGACGCTGCGGAACGGCTTATTCCGTTCGATATTATTCCGCGTATCATTTCCGGCCAGGAATGGCGAAGGCTATCGCAAGGGATCGAACAGCGCGTGATGGCGCTCAACGCTTTTCTTGATGATATTTATCATCGTCAGGAAATAGTCCGGGCAGGGCGCATTCCAAAGGAACTCATCACCAATAATGAGGCATTTCTGCCCGAAATGATCGGATTTCGTCCGCCGGGCAATGTCTACACGCATATTATCGGTGTTGATATCGTGCGGACGGCTGAAAACCAGTTTTACGTGCTGGAAGACAATGCGCGCACGCCTTCCGGCGTTTCCT